>JAACJQ010000431.1 GCA_016879935.1 Archangiaceae bacterium
GCGCGCCGTAGAGGTAGTTCAAGATGCAGTTGCACGCGAACACGGGGCGAACCGCTCTGGCGGCGAGCTCTTTCTGGAACTCGGCTGCGTAGTCGCCGGCCAGGGGCGCCGCGAGGCGATAGCTCACGCCCTCGAACACCGGCGCATAGAGCGCCACCTTGCCCTTCTGCGCGTCGACGCTCGGGAAGCTGATGTTCACCATGGCGCCGTGGTAGTCGGCGACGAGCGGCAGCTTGGTGTCGATCTTCTTCTCGAGCAGGTACTCGGCGAAGTTGCGGCGCACCCCGTTGACGAGGCACTCCTCGACCTCGAAGCCCTCCGAGGCGAAGCGCAGCTCGTCGCCCGAGCCCTGCTTGAAGAGGTTGATGATGTCGATGTTCGCGTGGTGGCTCGACGGCAGCTTCACGTGCAGCACCGCGGCGGCGTTGTCCGACTCTGCGCCGGTGGAGCCGTCGAACACCTTCGGTGACACCTTGCCGAGGTCGGCGAGATCGACGCCGGCGATCCACCCCACCAGCGGGCGATCGAACATGCCGGGCCACGAGGTGCCGTGCTCGGCGAACTCGAGGTTCGCCTTCGACGAGGCGGGCAGAATGATGAACGAGACGCCGTTGTCGGGGTAGTCCTTCGGAATGTGCGGGAGCGTGGCGACGTCGTAGAGGCGCGCCTCGGCCTCCTTCGCGAACTCGGGGAGCTGCGTGACGAACACCCGGTCGGCGGTCTTCGTGCCGCCAGCGTCGGCCATGAAGTAGGGAATCGAACCTCCGATCCACTTTCCACGGGGCAGGGAGCGGAGCAGCTTCTCGTCGCCTGCGACGAGCACGGGCTTGCCGCTGGTGATGAGAGCACTGGCCTGAGCGACGGTCATGAGAGCGTTCATGGTCGTGTCTTTCCCTTCAACCAAAGATGGCGTGCACGTCGTCGCGCACGGTGTCGGCGTTCTTCGTGAAGAAGGCGAAGGCGACCTCGATCGCGGCGTTGACGCTCTCTTCGTCCTTCTTCGAGCCCATCAAACGCGCCCGCGTCAGCATCATGCGGGTCGCCAGGCCTTTGAGCCGGTACTCCGTGTTGGTCTGCACCAACGTTCGCCAGCGTGGGTCGGTCTTGGGTGGGAGCATCGAGTGGTCCGCCTCCTCGGGGTCTGCGGGCTTCACGTCTCGTGCCGAGGGCATGGAGCGACGAACCCCACTGAATCTCGCGACCAGAAGCGGGTCATTCTGCGCTCTGGCGCTACGATGACCCGCCCTCATGACGTCTCTGCTGCTCACGTGTTTGATCGCCGCCAACCCTGAGCCTGTCTTCCGCGATCACGATCGCGTCGTCTTCCTCGGCGACAGCATCACGGTGCTGCACACGTGGACCCGGTTGGTCGAGCTCTCGGTGCGGCTGCGCCACCCCGAGTGGAGCCTGACGTTCATCAACGCGGGCGTCGGCGGCAACACGGTCGAAGACGCGCTCGAGCGGCTCGACGTCGACGTGCTGGCCCACCAGCCGACCGTCGTGTTCGTGAACTTCGGGATGAACGACGCGTCGTTTCCCGAGGGCAGCGGGGGAGCGGCGTTCGAGAAGAACATGACGACGCTGCTCGACCGGCTCGCGAAGGCGAAGGTGCGGCGCGTGGTGTGGCTCGACACGACGCCGTACGACACCTCGGTCGGCGCGGGGAACGCGTTCAACCGGCGCCGCGTCGCGCGCATCACCGAGCTGGTGGAGTTCGCGAGGAAGACGGGCGCCGAGCGTGAGCTCCCGGTGGTGCCGGTGAACGACGCCGTCACGCGCGCCATCGCGGCGTGGAGGGCGGGCAAACGAAGCGAGAACCTCATGCCCGACCGCATTCACCCGGGGCCGACGCTGCATGGCGTGATGGCGGCCGAGGTGCTCTCGACGGTGGGCTTCGACGTCACGCCCGCGCGCGCGAAGGTGGCGGTGCGTGAGGGCGTCGCGTTCGTCGAAGGCGCCGATGGTGGCGTGCCGTTCGTCGATGGCCGCGTCGAACTCGACCTCTCGAGCGTGAAGGCGCCGCTGCCCTTCGTGGCGAACACCGACGCGAAGCTGCTCGACTCCAAAGCGCTGCTCTCACTCGCGCCCCTGACGCTCTCCATCTCGGGGCTCGCACCGAAGCAGCGCTACCTCGTGCGCGCGGGAACGCTCGAGGTGGGCCGCTTCACGGGCGCGCAGCTCGCTGCGGGCGTCGACGTCATGCAGAACGCTCCGCCGCGGGCGGCGCCCGGGCCCGAGCGCGCCGACCTCTCCATCTGCGAGGCCACGACGGGCAACCCGTGGGCGAACGACGTGTCGTGTCTGTTCAACCTGCTCTTCGGGAAGGACCAGCTGCGCATCAGCATGCGGCACGAGAAGACGCGCGGGCTGCCCGACTCGGTGCCGGGCTACCTCGAGAAGCTGTCGGCGCTGCAGCAGGCGTGGGTCGACGACGTCGAGAAAGACGTGGCGGCGCGGGTGGCGACGCTCCGAGCGAGGCCGCACGTCGTCACGCTCGAGCCCGAGCCCGTTCGTGATGGCGGCGCGCCATGAGTGGAGCCGACGAGAACGCGCCGAACCCGATGGCGGCTCCACCTCCCGGTGGCGGGGGCGGAGGCAAGGCCGCTGCGGCCGCCGTCGTGGCAGTGGTGTTGCTCGGGCTGTGTTGCGTCGCCGTCACGCTCTTCGGGGTCGCGCTTCCCCTCAGCTTCACGAGAGCCTCCAGGCTTGGCGTGCGCTCTGAAGCGACGACCAACCTGAAGGCGGCGTTCGCGGCCGAGAAGGTGTTCTTCGCCGAGAACGACCGCTACTCGCCGTACATCGAAGAGGTCGGCTTCCTGCCTGAAGCGAACAACCGCTACCTCTACGCGCTGGCGGCCGACGGTGACCTCGCTTCACCACCTCCGCGCGCTTCGGCGGAGCGACACACCGGCGTTCACTCCGACCCGCGTCATCGCCTCTCTGACGCCGCGCTCGAAGCGAAGGTGCCCGACGCGCTCTGGGACGAGGTGGGCCTCTCTGGCGAGTGCCCGAGCTGCGACATCACCATCATCGCCGTCAGCAACCTCGACTCCGACGACGACGTCGACGTCTGGAGCATCTCGACCCGCGACCGCACCATCGGCGGCGTCAGCGTCACCGCAGGCACTCCGCACCAGCACCTCGACGACTCGAAGTGACGGCTGCTCAGGTCGCGAGCTCGATGCCCTCGTACAGCTCGTCGACACTGAAGCGGAGCGGCGGGGGCTCCAGCGTCACCACTTCACCGCCTCTGACATCTCGCTCGGCCCAGCCCGCCTCCGTACGCTCGACGATCGTCACCCTCCGCGCGCGATGAGACACCAGCAGCACCACGCGCAGCGCGCTGAGCTGTTTGTAGCTTCTGAGCTTTTCGGTTCGGTCGTAGTTCTCCGTCGACGGGCTCGTCACCTCGACCAGCAGCGTTGGATTGGTCGCAGCGTTTCGATCTCTCGCCGAAGTCTGGAGCGGCCCGCAGACCACGGACAGATCAGGAAAGGTCGCGAGGTCCGAGTGCTCGACGAGAATCTTCAGGTCCGATGAGAAGACGGTGCAGCCGGCCGGGAGCGAACGTTGAAGCAGGGCGATGGCCCTCGCACCCAGTTGGGCATGAGAGGGTGTGCCGCCAGCCATCGCGTAGATCTCCCCCTCGACGTACTCGAGCTTGATCTGGCTCGCTTCGAGCGCTCGGAGGTACTCGTCGTAGGTGTAGCTGCGAAGGCGGTGTGCGGTCGTCACGTGCACAGCGTAGCCCAGACGACCAGTTCGTGCCCCGCACCAGCCTCGCTGCGAAGTCACTCACGGCGGCGCGCCGGCGTAGCCGCTGTCGATGACGAACTGCTTCAGGTTCTTCACGCGCAGCATCTGCTGCACGGCCTTCACGTCGTCGCCGACCTTCTTCGCGTAGGCCTCGGCGATGCGCGAGCCGATGAAGTAGCCGAGGTCGCCGGGCCGGTTCGGGTCTTTGCCCTGGTTGTAGAGCCAGCGGGAGATGTCGGTGCCGTCCTGCTCGGCCTGGAACTCCGCCCACAGCTGCGCCTCGTGCGCCTTCGCCCAGGCGTACAGCTCGGTGCCGACGACACCGCCGCTCACCTTCTCGCCGATGAAGTCGGCCATGCCCTCCATCACGCACTGCTCGAGCAACGTCGTCGCGGTGGGAAAGCCGGTGAGCTGCTGCAGCACGTGCGCGTGTTCGTGCGCGATGAGCGGCACCAGCAACGGCGTCGCCGACTTCGTCGCGGCCTTCTCGAAGTCGTCGAAGGTGTCGCGCGGAGAGTCGGGCGCGGCCGTGAACAGCTCGGTGCCGACGAGAATCGCGTCTGACGAGGTGGTGCCGCCAGAGCTCATGCGGCCGATGAGGAGCGCGGTCGGTGGGAAGGCGGCCTTCGGCTCGAGCGCTCTGGCTTTCACGAACGCCGCGCGCACCGAGGCCACGAACTCGGGCGTCGCGACGCCGAGCACGTTCGCGCGAATCGACGCGTAGTAGGCGCGGTTGCGGGTGACGGTCTGGCTCAGCTTCTCGGCGCTGCCGATGCGCCGTTGCACGAAGGCCTTCAGCTGCGGCGTGCCGGGGTCGAGGTAGAGGCGCTGGAGCGTCGCCGCGTCGGTGCCCTCATCGAGCGCCGCGAAGAAGCGCGGCAGGTCTTCGGTGATGACGACGGCCTTCTCGGGGTCGGTCTCGAGCGGCGGCTGACAGGCAACGACCAGGAGACAGAGCCAGACGAGCCGCATGACGTCACCACCCATCGACCAGCGCGCGTGACAAGAGGCCGACGAGGTCTTCGCGGTAGCCCTCGTCTTTCTCGCTGAGCTCGGCGACGCCGGCCTCGAGGTCGACGTTGAAGAACACCTCGGCGTAGCGCTCGTCCTTCTCGAAGAAGACCTTCGTCGTCAGCCAGGTGCCCGGCGCTTCACCGTCTTCGGGCGAGCTGAAGCCGTCGTCTGCGCGCACCAGGCCCGAGCCCAGCACGGCCGTCGCGAGCTTCACCGGCGCGAGCTTTCGGGGCTTCGCCGCAGGCGCGGGAGGCTCGGTGTGAAACGCCTTCGCCACGGCCGAGACGAACCGCCTGCTGGCGTCACGGTCGACGTTCACCAGCCGCACCTCGGAGAACGAGAACGGCTCGGCGCTCTTCTTCGGCGTCTCGAGGCCCATGCGCACGGTCGCCGTCGGGTCGTTCTCGGGCGCGACGTCGAAGAAGATGAAGGTGCCGCCTGCCTTGTGGAACGGCGCCGTCTCGGTGGCCTGCTGCTTCGTCGTCACGTTGGTGAGCACGAGCTTCAAGCGGCCCCAATCGTCGGGCGGGTCTCCCAGCGACGGTTGCACCAGCGGCTGCAGCCGCTTCGCCGGAGCGCTCTTCGCGTCGCGCTGCGCGTCTTTCTCGGCGCTCGAAAGGGCCGAGTCGCTCGCGCTGGTGGAGAGCTCGAGCTTCGGCGCGGCAGGGCAGCCGGGCTCGTCGCGAATGGTGAGCACGTACCAGCGCCGGTTCGAGCGCGCGAAGCAGGCCGTGTAGCGCTCGTTCTTCTTGTTGCGCACGGCGGTGACGTCGAGTGACGGCGTCGTCGCGTCGTCGGTGAGCGCGGGGTCGCAGCGAACGTCGTCCCACGAGGTGTGGAAGTCGACGAGCCCGTCACGCAGCGAGGCCTCGGCCAGCGCGCAGGCCGTCTTCGCGTCGAGCTGCATCAACACCCGCCCGGGCGCCGCGCGTTTGAGCGCTGCCGTCTCGAGCCGCTTCGTCTGGTACGACTCCACGCCCACCATCACGAGCGCCACGGCCAGCAGCGCCGTCGACAGGCCGCTCAACACCAGCGCGATGATGGAGATGACCGGAGTCGTGCGCCCAGCTGCCTTCGCCTCGCGAATCGACAGCACCGCGAGCACCGCACCAATCCACCCGAGCGGCGCGCAGCAGGCGAGCGAGAGCGCGCTCAAGACGACCGAGAGCACGTCACGGCCCGAGGCTCCAGACGCGGGCGTCACGTTCGTCGGCGCGACGGGTGGCAACTGCACCATCGGGGTCGGCGAGGCGGGTGACATCGTCACGTGCGGCGTGAGCGGCGACGGCGCCAGGTCGACCTCGAGCTCGGACATCACCCGCGCGGTGACGTCGGTGCCGCCGCCCAGGTTCTGAATCAACACCATCGGCGTGTAGATGAAGCCCCAGGGAAAACCCCACCACCCGAGGAAGAAGGACAAGAACGTCCACCCCAGGCCGGCGACGACGGGGCTCTGGCCCGCGCGCACGAAGGTGACGTCGCTCGAGCGCTTGAAGGTGAGGATGAGCAGGGAGATGCAGTAGCCGTAGACGACGAAGCGGCCGCCGCGGTTCACCTCGTCGCGCAGTTGGTGAACCGACAGCCCCTCGATGCCGACGATCTTCAACGACGCCTCCTTCAGGGTTCTTCGGGACAGCCCTTCGCGCTCGAGACGCCCGCCACCTTCGGGCACGCGTCGACGAGGTCCATCACGCCGTCACCATCGGAGTCGGTGTCGGGGCAGCCCTGCTTCTCGTTCACACCGCGTGTCTCGGGGCAGCGGTCGTGCGCATCGTCGACCCCGTCTCCATCGCCGTCGGCACCAGTCGCGACCGGGGCCGCCGACGCTCCGAACTTCGGCGTCCACGCGAGGCCCAGCATGGCGCGAAACGCTGGAGTGCCCGGCGTACGGCCGATGCCCGGGCCACCGAGCAGAAAGACCTCGAGCTGCTCGTGCTCGAGGAACGCGGCGCGTGCTCCGGCCAGCACCTCGAGGCTCGCGCCTGACTTCGTGAACGGCACCAGCCCGCGCAGGCCGAGCTCGCCGCGAATGACGTTGAGCGAGCGCGTCGTCGACACGGCCAGCCCGTACGCGAACTGACTGCCCACCTCGTCGATGATGACGGTGCTCGTCGGGCTCAGCGCCTCGCTCCCACGCACCGTCACGCCGACGTCGGCTCCCAGGCGCACCGGCCCGAAGGAGTAGCCCGCCTGCACGCGCGGCATGAACGCCAGCCCGAGGCCCGGGTCTTTCGTGAGCGCGGCGGCCGTGCCGAGCGGGAGCGTCAGGCCCAGCATCAACCCCAGGTCGAGCGGCTTGCCACGGTCTTGCCTCAAGAAGGCGACGCGGCCCTGCAGCAGCGGCGCTCCGAGCGCAGTGGCGGCGACCGGCAGCAGGCCGTACGGCGCGAGGTCATCACCCCGCTGAAACGCGACGAGCGGCACCTGCAGCCCGACCTCGAGCCAGTCGAAGATGCCGAAGCCCGCGACGAGGTGGGCGGTGACGCGGCTGCTGACGAGCGCTCCGACCCGCATGCCGTCGACGGTGAAGACGAGCGGGTCGTGCGCGTAGTGACCGGCGAGCCCGACTGACAGCTGCTTCGCGTCGAGCAGGTCGGCCGAGCCCATCGTCATCGTCTGGCGCGCGCCGGGGTTGAAGGTGAAGCGCTCGAGCTCGAAGCCGGGAACGGGTTGTGGTTGCGCCAGCGCGCTCGTCGCCACCATCACCAGCAGACACGTCAGTCGTCGGGCCACGCCGCGCTTCTACGTCGCACCCGGGCGGCGACCTAACGCGTAGTGTGTGCGTCGCATGAGCCACCTTCGAGACCTCGAAGCCGCGGCGGGGCTGTGGGCGCGCGGCGCCCAGCGTGAGGCCCTCGCCGCGCTGGTGACCCTGTGGAGCCAGTGGAAGGTGATTCGGCTCGGCGACCTCATCGCGCGGCTCACCGTCGAGGCGTCGAAGGGCCGCGCGCCGGTTCGCCCGTCGGGGTCGCGCTCGGCGGTCGAGGTCTGGAAAGAGGTGGAGGCCGCCCGAGACCCGCTCGACCTGCCGCGCCTGCTCGAGCCAATTCCCAAAGCGACGACTGGTGTTCAACGGGGCCGCGTCGAAGCGCTCGTCACGTGGCCCGCGCATCCCCTCCTGGTTCGCACGGCGCTGGAGTGGCTGTCGACGCACAAGGTGACCGTCTTCACGACCGAGCTGGCCGCGATGATGCAGC
>JAACJQ010000093.1 GCA_016879935.1 Archangiaceae bacterium
GAATCCGAAACCTTCGAGCGACATCATGCGTGGGACTCCTCGGCTGGCGGGGGCAACGACCGTGACGGCGGGGTGAGTCCGGTGACCGAGCGTAGCAACGCATCGGCGAGCCGGGTGGGAACGAGCGAGAGCAGTCTGAGCATGACGGAAGCCAGCTTCCCGACGCGGTAGCGGGCCTGGGGGGAGCGGGCGGTCGCCGCGCGGAAGATCACCTCGGCGACCTGCTGTGGGGTGATCTGCACCAGCGAGAAGGTCGAACGCTGCCGAACGCCCTCGAGCAGAGGCGCGCTCCAGGCTGAGCCATCAGCCGCCCGCTGCAGCGAGTCGATGGCCGTGTCGACGAAGCCTGTGCCGACGACCGAGGGCTCGATGAGCGAGACCTTCACGCCGAACGGCGCGCACTCCAGACGCAGCGCATCGGTCATCGCTTCGACCGCGTGCTTGGTGGCCGCGTAGGAGCCGAACCACGGCAGCGTGAAGGTGCCCGCGAGGCTGCCGACGTTGATGACCCGGCCGTGCCCCCGGCGAATCATCTCGGGCACGAAGGTGCGGGTGACTCTCGCGAGCCCGCGAACGTTCACCTCGAACTGGCGGGTGATCAGCTCGTCGCTCGTCTCGGCCATCGGCGCGAGCAGGCCCAGCCCGGCGTTGTTGATGATGACGTCGGGCACGCCAATCTGCTCCTTCGCCAGCCGCACCGACTCGTCGTTCGTCACGTCGAGTTGGAGCCCCGGCCCTCTCCGCTCCGAGGCGTGCACCTGCCAGCCTGCGTTTGCGAACACCTCCACCAGCGCGCGGCCGATGCCACCGCCGGCTCCCGTGATGAGCACCGACTTCATGCCGGCACCCCGACGAGCGCGGGCGCGGGCACCGATTCGTCGAAGCCGAACCACGAGAACAGCCGACGGAGCGGTCCGAAGCGGCGGTGGCAGAGCAGGGCGGCGAGGGCGAGCGTCGACGCGGCGCCTCCGATGGGTCCCAGCGCGCGCACGAGCAGGCTCGAGATCGTCGCGAACGCGGGAACACCGACGACGAGCAGCAGCAGAATCGCCAGCGACAACACCGCCGCCCCCGGAGCCCGCTTCGAGGCGCGCAGCCACGTCACCGACAGCCCGACGAGCCAGGGAATGAGCACCACGCCCATCGCCATCAGCGTCAGTGCGACGTCACTGGTGAGCCACGAGGCGGCGGTGCTCCACGTCCACCCGGTCAGCGCCTCCCGGTTCGGCGAGAAGAAGCGCTGGTAGCCGCTCCCGTCCCACCCGTGCACGAGAATGAAGAACATGCCGAAGTAGCCGCCGAGCCAATGCAGCAACGCGCTGAACGTGCGGCCGCGGCTCGAGAGCCAGCGCGCGACTCCGAAGCCGAGCAGCCCCTGCGTGATGTTGGTGACGCCGAAGATCGCGACCAGCCAGCCCGGCAGCTCGCGCGTGCCGACGTGCATCGTCTCCCACGAGGGAAAGTTCCACAGCAGCACGAAGCCCGACGGCGCGAAGACGATCGCGAGAAAGAGCAGCGTGTGGAACGCGTCGGAGCTGCGCAGCGCCTCCCGCGGTGACTCGTTCTTCACGAGCCCCTTCGCCGCGCTCGCCAACCCCAGCCCTGCTCCAATGCCGTACGACCAGAAGACGTCGACCTGAACCATGACTCCTCCTCGAATTTGTTTCAAGAGTGACGTATCATTGCCGTTATTTAAACGGCAAGCCCGGTTGTCGAAATAGTTGCAAGATGCTGAAAGCACAGGTCGAAATGGCGCGAGTCAAGACGGAGCAGAAGCGGCGCGAGATTCTCGAGGCCTCGGCGAAGGTGTTCTCGAAGCACGGCTTTCACGCGGCCACGGTGAGTCAGATCGCGGAAGCCCACGGCATTGGCCTGGGCACGTTCTACCGGTACTTCGACAGCAAGCTCGACGTCTTCCACGCGGTCATCGACGAGGTGATGGGCGAGGTGGCGAAGGTGCTGGCGCCCGAGAGCGCCACCGCGAGCACGACGGCCGACGAGTACCGCGCCCAGGTGATTCGCATCGGCCGTGGGCTGTTCGAGGCGTTCCAGCAGAATCGGTCACTGGCGCGGCTGCTCTTCGTCGAGGCGCCCGGCATCAGCCTCGAGCTCAACGAGAAGCTGCAGGCGACGGTGGCGTTCTTCGGCCTCGCGACGCAGGCGTACCTCGACAACGGCGTCGCCCGCGGCTTCTTGAAGAAGGAGCTCGACACCGAAGTCACCGCGCTGCTGGTGAACTCGATGGTGTTCGAGGGAGTGCGTCAGCTCGCGGCGAAGGAGGATCCCGCCGAGCTCGATCGCTGGACGAAGGCGATCACCGCGATGATGTTCGACGGAATTCGTCAGGCGTAGGTGAGCCAGTGCTGGTACTTCGGCTCGTGGCCGCGCACGACGCGGAAGTAGAGCTCTTGCACGGCCTGGGTGATCGGCCCCGGCTTGCCTTCACCGACCTGGCGGTTGTCGACCTCTCGCACGGGGGTGATCTCGGCGGCGGTGCCAGTGAAGAAGACCTCTCCGGCGATGTAGAGCGCGTCGCGGGTGAACGAGACCTCTTGCACCTCGCGGCCCATGTCCTTGAGCAGCTCGAGCACCGTGTCGCGCGTGATGCCGCGCAGAATCGGTGACGAGAGCGAGGGCGTACGCACGACGCCGTGGCGACCGACGCAGAAGATGTTCTCGCCCGAGGCCTCGGCCACGAAGCCCGAGATGTCGAGCAGAATGGCCTCGTCGTAGCCGGCGAGAACGGCCTCGCGCTTGGCGAGAATCGAGTTCACGTACTGGCCCGAGATCTTGCCGCGCACCATGTTCACGTTCACGTGCATGCGGGTGAAGCTCGAGACCTTCGCGCGAATGCCCTCTTTGAGGCCCTTGTCGCCGAGGTAGCTGCCCCATTCCCACGCGCAGATCGCCACGCGGGTCGGGTTGATCGCGCCGAGCCCCATCGCGCCATCGCCCATGAAGGCGATCGGCCGCAGGTACGCGCCGTTGGGAAACTTGTCGGCCTGCTGCTGGAGCACGTCGATGCACGCCTGCACGAGCTCGTCTTCCGTGTACGGCAGCTTGAGCATGATGATGTGCGCCGAGTCCATGAAGCGGCGAATGTGCTCACGCAGCCGGAAGATCGCGATGCGGCCGTCTTTCGTCTTGTACGCGCGAATGCCCTCGAAGACGCCGAGGCCGTAGTGCAGCGCGTGGGTCATCACGTGCACCTGCGCCGACTCCCAGGGCACCATCTTGCCGTCCATCCACACCCGATCGGCCTTCAGCACCGCGCTCGACGTCGACGTGTTGTTCGCCATGCGCGCTCTCTGCCACGAAAGCGCAGATGCGTCAGCACGTGAGAGACTGCCGCGCATGGACGAAGGGAAGAGCATTCGTGACGCGCTCGAAGCGGCGCAGGCGAACGTCAAGGCGTTGAAGGCCGAACTCGAGAAGGTGCGTGGCACGACGCCTGAGCTGGCGACCGTGCAACGCCAGCTCGCCCACCTGGAGCGCTCGAGCGAGGAGCGGTTCGCCTCCTACGAGCGTCGGCTCGAGAGCCATCGGCACCGGGAGCGGGAGCTGCGTGATGCCCTCGATGCGACGCGCGCCGACCTGCAGACGACGAGCCAGGAACTCGAACGCACCCGGCGAAAGCTCGAGAAGGCCGAAGCGCAGCTCGAGCGCAGAAAGCCGAAGAAGGAGTCGCTGATCACCGGCGTGATGAGCCGCCCGCGCATCAAGCGCCTCGAAGCCGAGCTCGATGCCGCGAGGAAGGAACTCGCCCGCGTTCAGGGGTTGCTGGGACGCTCGTCACGGAGACGGTGAGTCAGCGGCCGGGAAGCATCACCTCCGGAGCGCTTCGAGCGACGCAGGCGCGTAGAGCCGCCCGACGAGCGCGTGCTCGACGGCCGAGCCGACTTCCGTCACCGTCGCTGTGTCGTGGTTTGGCCCACGACCGGCGAGACGAGCGCTCCTTCGAACCCGACGCGACCGCGGTGTGTCGCTCGGCGTTCGCGTCGCCACCAGCGCTCCGAGGCAGGCGGTACTCCGCGTCGTGCGTTGGCCGGTGTTGATGATCGGCTGCGTTCTCAGGCGCGGGAGGAGCGCGAACACGAAGAGCGCACTCCAGCCGCCGCACCGCAGCGGTTTACCGGGTTCCGGCGGGACGTCAGCGCTCCGAGAGGGCGGCCAGACGGTACTGTGCAGCCTGGGCGATCGCCTCGTTCGACGTGGGGAGATCGGGAAAGTGCCCGATCAGCGCATGGGGCGGGCCTTTGCGCTGGTTGATCGCGTTGCGGTAGCTGCGGCGCGCGCTCTCGGGGTCATTGCGGCGTTCGTGCACCTGGGCGAGCAGGTAATGACCGAGCGCCAGCGTGGGCTCGAGGAAGAGGGCGCGCGTGAACTCCTGCTTCGCCGCGTCGTTCTCACCGGCCTGCATCGCCGCGATGCCGAGGTAGAGCCGCGCCTCGACCGACAGCGGCTCGCGCTGGAGCGCGCCCTGATACGCCTCGCGCGCTTCGTCGATGTTGCCCATCAACGCGTGCACGTTGCCGAGCGTGAGCCTCGCCGCGAGATCCTCCGGTGCGTCTTCACTCAGCTTGTGCGACAGCCGCAGCGCGCGGGGGAAGTCGCCCTTCTCGATGTCTTCGACGATCTGCGCGAGGCGCTCGACTGGCGTTCCTGAACCGGGGCTCGGGCTGGGCCGCGGGGCGAGGGGCGAGGGCATCGACGCCACCGACTTCGGCAGCTGCAGGCCCACCACCAGCGGCAACATCTTCGGCGTCGGGCGGTCGGCCGGCTTCTGGGGCTCGACGGGCGCGTCGGGCTTCGGCGGGGTCGGCAGCAACATCGCGTGGCGTCGCACCGGGCGCCGGTAGATGAAGACCCCTCCCACCTCGATCATCTCGAAGCGCGTCGGTAGCCGGAACAGGCTCTCGGAGTAGCCGAGGAATAGCCACCCCCCTGGTCGGAGCGAGTCGTAGAACCGATCCATCACCGCGAGAATCGTCGGCTGGTCGAAGTAGATGATCACGTTGCGGCAGAAGATGAGATCCATCGACTGCGGCTTCACCTGCGGCCAGATCGGCGCGGCGAGGTTGTGGCCCTCGAAGCGCACCATGTCGCGCAGCTGCGGCGTCACCTCGTACTGTCCGTCTGACAACGTGAAGTAGCGCGCCAGCCGCGGCTCGCTCACGCCCAGCAATCGGCGAATCGCGAAGCGACCCTTGGCCGCGTTCTCGACGGCGACGGGGTTGAGATCGGTCGCCCAGCAGTCGACCTCGTTCGGCAGCGCGCCACGATCGAGGCCCACCATCGCGATGCTGTAGGGCTCTTCGCCCGTCGCGCAGCCGGCCGACCACGCTCGCACCGCGCGCGCCTCACGGCGGGCGTGCTTGAGCAGCTCGGGGAAGATCTCGTTCTCGAACGCGGCGAACTGGCGCGAGTCGCGAAAGAACTCGGTCTTGCCGACGGTGACGAGCGGGAGCAGGGCGCGCAGCTCGTGCTCGCCAGCGAGCTGACGAAGCCGGCGAACGTACTCGCTCGCGTCGTCGAGCCCGAGCGCCGGCATGCGGGCCTGCATCGCGAGCCTCAAGCCCGCGTAGCCATCGGGGGTCACCTTGAGCCCCGCACGTTCGAGCAAGAGCGCAGCGAGCTGCTCGAGCGCCGACCGATCGATGGTGAGCGTTTCGCCCGTCATCGGTTCGGCACCCACTGGACGATCTGCGGCGCGATGAGATCGAGCGGCAACACCTTCTCGGCGGCCCCGAGCGCGATGGCCTCTTTCGGCATGCCGAACACCACGCTCGATGCCTCGTCCTGCGCGACGGTGTGGCCGCCCCGCAGGCGAATCTCCTTCAGCCCCTTCGCGCCGTCGCGCCCCATGCCCGTCAACACGACGCCGATGGCGCGGGAGCCGAAGCCCGCCGCGACGCTCTTGAGCAGCACGTCACATGAGGGAAGGAAGCCCCCGACCGCGGGGCCCTGCTCGAGCCGCGCGCTCCCCGACGGGCTGACGGTGAAGTGCACGTCCGACGGGGCGACGTAGACGATGCCCTTCTCGAGCTTCGTGCCTTCGGTCGCCTCGAGCACCTGATGGCCCGTCTCGGCGGCGAGCCATCGCGCGAGATCGTCGGAGAAGCCGGGCGTGATGTGCTGGCAGATGCAGATCGGCGCGCCGAACTGGCGCGGAATGCCGGCGAGCAGCACGGCCAGCGCCTTGGGCCCCCCGAGTGACGCCGCGATCGCCACCACCGGAACATCGGGTTTGATCGATGGCAGCCGGGTGGAGGTGCGCTTCTTTCTTCCACGCGGGTGCTTCACGACCTTCACCGTCGACAGCAGCACCAGCGTCTTCTCGAGCGAGGCGATGGCGGGCCCATCGAACTCGGTGGGCATCGACATCACGTCGAGCGCACCCGCCGACAGCAGGGCCATCGCCGCCTGACGCGGACCTGCGCCCATCGCCATCAGCAGCATCGGCACGGGGTACTCCGACATCACCAGCTCGATCGCGCGCGAGACCTCCGATGACGGCCCATCGACGCGCAGCAAGACGACCTGCGGCTCGAAGTCGCGCACCGCCGAGACCATGCCCGCGGCGGTGACGGGGCCGGCGACGCGCTCCAGCTTTCGGCCGAACAGCGGCATGAGCTTGATGCCGAGCAGCGGCGACGGCTCGACGAGGAGCACGCGGATCTTCGTCGTCACGCGGGCCTCCTTTCGTCAGGTGAGTCGATCGATGGTCAACGCCAGGCTCTCGACCCCGAGCTCGCCCTTCACGAGGTAGGCGTCGGCGCCCGCGTCGAGGCCGCGGCGCTTGTCTTCGGGCGAGGCGAGCGACGAGAGAATGACGACGGGCAGCCGGCCGAAGTCGGCGTGGTTCTTCAGCCGCCGCGTCAGCGCGAAGCCATCGAGCCGCGGCATCTGCACGTCGGTGAGGATGAGATCGAACGTGCCGCCGCGCTGCATGCGCTCCCAGGCGTCTTCGCCGTCCTGCGCCTCTTCGACCTCGTGGCCCAGGGCGCGAACGAGCGCCGACTCGGTGGCACGCGCGATCGGCGAGTCATCGACCAGCAGCACCTTGAGGCGCTTCACGGCCTGCGTCTCGACGGGCCGAGCCAGCTTGCGAATCTCAGCCATGATGTCGGGCACGTGCAGGAGCACGGCGATGCGGCCGTCTTCGAGCGCCGCGGAGCCGGCGACGAAGGGCGCGCCCTTGAGAAAGTCGCCACCGATGGGCTTCACCGCGACCTCACGCTCGTCGACGAAGCCATCGACCACCAGCGCCGCGCGCTCCTCTCCGAACCGCACCACCACGCACGGCGGGCGATCGAACCGCGGCCCGCCATTCAGGCCGAGGAGGGGACCGAGCGCGGTGAAGGCGATCGGCTTGCCGCGGTGCATGACGGCGAGGGTGCCGAACACCTCGAGGCGATCTTCGGGAGAGAAGCGGGCGACCGCTTCGACGTCGGCGGCGGGCATGCCGTACACGTCGTCGCCGAGCCGAACGAGCAGCACCCGCATCAACGCGAGTGACTGCGGCAGGCGGAGCGAGACGGACGTGCTGCGGCCCGTGCGCGTGTTGATCGACACGCTGCCGCCGAGCGCCTCGACCTTGCGCTTGACGACGTCCATGCCGACGCCGCGGCCCGAGACCTCGCTGATCTGTTCCTTGGTCGAGAAGCCCGCCTTGAAGATGAGCTCCAGCGCCTCGCGATCGTTGAGCCCCGCGGCCTGCACCGCGCTGATCACGCCCTTGCGAACCGCAGCCTCTTTGAGCTTCGTGGGGTCGATGCCGCGGCCGTCGTCTTCCACCTCGACGGCGAGCATGTCGCCGTCGGCTCGCGCCTTGAGCGAGACCCGGCCGAGCTCGGGCTTGCCGAGCGTCTCGCGCAGATCGGGCGGCTCGATGCCGTGATCGACCGCGTTGCGAATGAGGTGAATCAGGGCGTCGCGCACGTCGGCGACCATCGAGCGGTCGACGCCAGCGCTGGTGTTCTCGACGAGCAGCTCGATCTGTTTGCCCTGCGAGTTGGCGAGCTCGCGCACCGCACGGGGGAACGCCTCGAACACGGTCGAGAGCGGCACCAGGCGCGCATCGGCGACGTGATCGGCCAGCTGGGTGAGCGAGCTGTTGAGGGTGTTGAGCCCGTCGGAGTGGTGACGCACGAACCGAAAGGCGTCGTCACGCAGGAGCGAGAGATCGCTCTCGAGCAGGGCGATGCGCCGGCGCTGATCGACGGGCAGGTCGCCGTGCTCGGTCGCCTTCAGCAGGTTCTCGCCGAGGCGGGCGAAACGCTCGAACAGGCTCTGCAGCTCGTGGCCGCGCAGCTCCGATCGAGCGCTCTCGACGAGCAGGTCGCCCGCGAGCAGGCCGACGGCATCGAGCACCTCGACGTTGACGCGAATCGACCGGTCGACCGCGGCCTTCTTCTCGACCGTCTCTTCGAAGTGGTGCCCGTCAGGGGTGGGCGGCGGCGTGGGCGTGCTGGGCCGGGGGGCTGGTGGAGCGACGGGCGCAGACGGCGGCGGCATCGCCACGGGCGCCGAGGGCGCGGCGGGAGCAGACGCGCGTGGTTTGGCCTGACGGGGCGCCGACGGCGGCGGCTTGAGCGGTGGAACGGGGGTGCCCGCGGTCGTGGTGAGCTTCTGGACGATCTCGGTCGACGCCGGCGTGCCTTCCTTCGCGCCCACCGTGTCGTCGAGCAGGTCCGAGATCGCGTCGCAGGCGTGCAACAGCAGATCGGTCGCGGTGCGGGCGTCGACCTTCTTCTCCGTCCACGCCTTGAGCAGATCTTCCGACGCGTGCGCGACCTGCCCGATGGCCGGCAGGCCGAGCATGCGCGACTCGCCCTTCATCGTGTGCAGCTCGCGCGCGACGTTCTCGACGGCCCTCGCCCCGTCGGGCTTCTCCAGCTCGAGCACGCCGAGCTGAATCGCCTGCAGGCGGTCTTGCGTCACCTCGACGAACTTCGTCAGCAGTGACTTCTTGAGGGCCTCGGTATCCACAGTCGTGATCAGTCAGCCTTGAAGCGCTTGATGAGCTCGGAGAGACGGCCGGCGAGCTGCGTGAGCTCGGCGGCGGCGCCAGTGGCCTGCTTCGAGGCCTGCGTCGTCTGCCTGGTGACCTCTTCGATCTCTCCCATCGAGGCGACGACCTGTTCGGTGGCGGTGCGCTGCTGCTGGGTCGCGAGGTTGATGACGCGGGCGGCGTCGCTGGTCTCCTGCACGCCAGAGAGAATGCCCTCGACGGCGCTCGCGGCGACGGAGCCGAGCCGTTCTCCTGCCTCGGTGGCCTGACGCGACGCATCGGCGGCGCTCGCGGCCGCGGCGGTGGCTTCGCGAATCTCGGTGATCAGGTTCTTGATCTCCTTCGTCGAGTCGAGAACGTTTTCGGCGAGGCGGCGCATCTCGGCGGCGACGATGGAGAAGCCCTTGCCGGCTTCACCCGCGCGGCTGCCTTCGAGGGCGGCGTTGAGCGCGAGCAGGTCGGAGCGGTCGGCGATCTCGTCGATCACCTCGACGACGGTGCCGATGCGCTCGACGCGGCGGAGCAGCTTGGTGATCGACTCGCTCACGGCGACGCCGTCGGCGCGAATCTGCTGCATGGCCTGAATGAACTCGGCGATGGCGCCACGGCCGGAGCGGGCGGAGTTGAGCGTCTCTTCGGCGACTCGCGCCACCGCGCCGGCGTTCTCGGCGATCTGCGCCGAGGCGTGCTTCAGCTCCTCCATCGTGGCGGTCGTCTCGTGAATCGCCGCCGCCTGCTCGGTGGACGACGACTCGTGCTGGGTCGAGGCGGCGAGCACCTCGTTGGCCGAGGAGGAGAGGCGCAGCGCGGCTTCGTTGATCTCGCGAACGAAGGTTCGCAGCGTCTCGATCACCTTGCCGAAGCCGTCGAGCAGGGGCGCGAGCACCACGTCGTCGGTCTTCGCCTGGAACGCGGCGAGCTCACCCTGGCGCACGAGCGCGTTGAGGCCCTCGATGGCCTGCTCGACGACGACCTGCGAGCGCTCCTTGCGCTGCTCCGAGTCGGCGACCTTGTTCTCGACGCGCTCCATCAGCGCGTTCACGAGGCGGCCGGCTTCGGCGACGTCACCGCTGAGGCGGCCGATGTCGACGCGCGCATCGAACTTGCCCTGGCTGAGGCGCTCGAGTGACGCGAGCAACGGGGCGAGATCGGCGGAGGGCGCGGCCGCTTTCTTCGGCTTCTTCGGAGCTGCGGTCGTGTCAGGCATGTTGGGCCTCGGTGCGGAACGGGTTGGTGGAGAAGAGGTCGACGAGGAGCACGGTCTGGTCGCGATCGAGCCAGGCTCCGATGATGAAGGGCGTTCGGCCAGCGGCTGGCGGCAGGCGGCGCAGATCGTCGAGGCGAACCGTCTGCACGCCGAGCACGCCGTCGATGGGCAGACAGACTTCCTGGCCCTCGCTTGGCGAGAAGATGAGCGCGCGGCGGCCCGAGGTGGGCGCTCCCAGCGGCGTTCCGACCGAGTCGTGCTCATCGGCCCGGCCGATGCGGCGCACCTGCGTCATGTCGGCACCGTAGCGGTTCCCGCCGATGTCGAAGAGCACGATCTCGACGGTGGCCACGACTTCGTCGCTCATCGGCGCACCACCGAGCCACGCGCAGCGGTGAGCACGCGGGGCAGGTCGAGCAGGCTCAGGCTGCCCAGCTCACGGTGTTGCACGATGCCCACGAGGAACTCGTTCGCTGCTCCACCACCCGCGGGCGGCGGCAGTTTGTCGGCCACGAAGATTCTCCGCAGCCCGATCACTTGATCCGCGAGGAACGCCACGAGCAGGCCCGAGGACTCGCCGACGAAGAGCCGGCCGCCGCGGGTGGCCTTCGATTCTCCCTGCTGCAGGAAGCGGAGCAGATCGATGACGGGCATCACCTGCCCACGGTTTCCCACGACGCCGAGTACGAATGACGGCACGCGCGGCAGCGGCGTCATCGGAGACAGTCGCGACACCTCGCGCACGTGCTTCGACAACACTGCGAGCGTGACGGCGCCGAGCTTGAAGACGAAGAACTCCTCGTCGGGCCGTGCGGCCTGGGCTCGGGTCTTCTCTGGTGCCTCGGCGAGCGCACGTTGCAGCGGGGTGGGTTCCACGAAGTGCTGAGTATCGAAATGGCTGGAGGAGCGGGTCAAGAACTCTGCTACAAGCTTTCACCTCATGGCGGCGCGCGTCCTGGTCATTGATGACAGCCCGATGACTGTTCAGCTCATCTCCGAGGCGCTGACGGCCGCGGGCATCGGTGTCGACGCCGCAGGCGATCTCGCCGCCCTCGACGCCCGCCTCGACGCGAACACGTACGAGCTTGTGCTGGTCGACGTGAACATGCCCGAGATGTACGGCGACGACGTCGTCGAGTTCCTGCGCATCCAACGCAAGCTCACGGCGCGCCTGTTCCTGTACTCCGATCTTCCCGAGCAGGAGCTGATCGAGAAGACGAAGAACTCGGGCGCCGACGGCTATGTGGCGAAGTCGCAGGGCCTCGAGGCAGCGGTCGAGACGATTCGCGACGCCCTCGATGGAAAGCAGATTCAGAAGCACCGCGTGCTGGTGGTCGACGACAGCGAGCCGACGGTTCGGTTGCTGAAGGCCGAGCTCGAGGCCAAGGGCCACGAGGTGCTCACCGCCAATGGTGGGGACGCGGCGACGAAGATCATCTTGAAGAAGAAGACGCGCCCCGATCTCGTGCTGCTCGACGTGAACATGCCCGGCATCAACGGCGAAGAGCTGTGCCGGTTCATCAAGGGCAACACGCTGTTCGCCGGCATTCAGGTGGTGTTCTGCAGCGCCGCCGACGAGGCCGAGCTGCAGCGGCTCGTGAAGACCTGTGGTGCCGATGGCTATGTCCGCAAGGATCAGCTCATCGCGAAAGAGATCCTCGATCTGCTGACGTGAACCGAAGTGACGTGGAGGCCCCATGTCCGTCGAGTTCGTGGTGCTGTGCCGAAAACCGCTGCCGCGGCGCGAGGGCTGGTCGTTCTCGATTGGCCCCGTGATGATCTCCGAAGGTGGTTCGGCGTCCTCTCCGCTCGCTCGCGAGGCTGAGGCGATTCTCACGTTCTCATCGAGGGCCAACGGTGCCGACGTGGCCTTGAAGATGGCGATCGAGCTCGCGCGTCTCGTCGAGGGCGTGGTGGTCGATGAAGAAGGCGAGCTGCACGCCGACTTTGCCGCCAGCGGGGAGTCTCCGATCAGCGCCGCCTCGGTCGAAGCGCGCCTGCGCGAGGTGTGGGATCGCCATCAGGAGCTGCAGGGCAAACAGCTCGCGAAGGCGATCGCGAAGTTCGAAGAGGAGCTCGATCGCGACCCGTTGGTGAAGGCCGCCAATGACTGGTCAGATCTCTGAGCAAAGTCGCCGATGTGGAGCACCCATGTGCCGATCGGAGTGTCCATGAGCCACTTCCAGGCCGCCGGGGTATTCGAGAAAGCCTGTAAAAACAAAGAAGTGTGAATGTGCGCACGTGTGGCCCGCCTCTTGGATCCGCTTCCTGCGCACGCATGACGATTGGAGCGATTCACAGCAGAGGCGCATTGGGAACCGGAAGCGGTTCGCGCCCAGCCGTGGCTTCGAAGCCGGTCGTGAAGGCGCCTGATGCGTTCGAACGGGCGAAGTCGGTGCAGGTCGTCGCGCTCCGACGCGGCTCGACGGGCGCTGGCGTGAAGGCGATGCAGCTGAAGCTGGTGACGAAGGGCTACCTGTCGCGCTCGGATTTCTTGAACGGCACGGGCGTGTTTGGCCCGCGCACCGAGACGGCCGTGAAGCGCCTGCAGGTCGAGCATGGGTTGCCCGTGACGGGCGTGCTCGATGCGCGAACCTCGGCTGCGCTCAACGCCGAGCGCCCCGCCGCGAAGAACGAACCTTCTGAAGTGAAGACCGACGTCTTCGAGAAGCCGCAATCGGTGCTGAACGCCATGCAGCAGACGGTGACCGACGGCGACGACGAAGACGAGTTCACGAGGCCGATCGACATCGCCAGCTAGCGTGAACGACAAACGAATTTGGTGAGGCTGACATTGGGTCAGACTCCACGGGGCTCCGGCTTTCCCCCTTTGGTCGGAGCCCCGTTCATTTTCCCGCGACCCCGGAGCAGAGTCGGGCGCATGCGGCTGCTGAGTGTGGTGGCGGTGCTGACGGCGACGGTGGGGCTCGCGGCTGATCCCGAGAGCCAGCCGCCGCATGGTCCGTGGCGGTTCGAGGCGTCGATCACGCCCGTCGTCGGGCAGCTCAACGACCTGGTGACGATGCAGCTCGGCGTGGGAGGCCAGCTGGCCGTCGCGCTCTCACCGCACATGCGGCTCGTCGTGGGCGGGCTGTGGAACTACCGCGCGGACGAGAGCTCGTTCGAGCGTCAACTGCAGTTGGATCTGAATCGGCGTGTCACGGGCGACGAGACGCGCCTGACGCTGTTCATCCCCGCCGCAGCGTACGCAGGAACGGAGTTCGGGCTGCTCCACGGTCAGGTCGCCGCGTTCCGCTTTCCGCACCGCCTCGAGTTCACCATGGCGGGCCTCGCGGGTGCCGTGTCGACGCGGGTGCGGCTCAAGCCACCAACGCCCACCGCTGACGGTTCGATCTCGCCCCCGACCTCAGGCGACGCCGGCCTTCGGCCCACGCTGGGTGTTGGCCTCGGCCTTCACTTCGAGTTCCTGGAGCGCTTCTCGGCCCGGCTCGAGATGCGGCATTTCGCCATTCCCGGGCGAACGACTTCGGTGAACGGCTGTGGTGCGAACGACCTGAAGTGGCTGGACTCTCCGCTTCGCGTGCCTCGCGGACCCCCGTCGCCTGGCTGCCGGGCCGAGACGTTCGAGGGCGTTGATTCCGAGACGGGCCTCAATCGCGCGAACGACCTCCCGTACGCGGTCGGCATCGTTCGCGAACCGTCCTCGCTGTTCCAGTCGTACCTGGTCGCGCAGGTCTCAGTGGGCGTGACGTTCTGAGGTCTTCGGCTTCCGTCGTTCACCCATGCCGCGCGCGAAGTTCCCGACCGTCACCCAGGGCGCTTCCGACTTGAACAGCTTCACCAGGTTCGCGACGCCGATCGGTTCTCCACCGGCTCCGCGCCCCTTCGCCACGGCGATGTACTGCAGCGGGTCGATCGCCAGCGGCCGTGTCTGAATCTGATCGACCTTGTACTTCTTCACCAACTTCACGAGCGCCTCGGCCTCGCCCGCGCGATCGGTCACGCCGGGGAAGAGCAGCAGGTTCAGCGCCACGTACGCCCCGCGCTTGCGTGAGAGCGCGATCGACGCCTCGACGTCCTCCCAGCCGTAGCGGCTCGGCTTGTAATAGGCCTCGTAGAGGTCTTTCACGGCCGAGTTGAGCGAGACGCGCACGGCATCGAGCCCCGCGTCGTAGAGCGCGTCGAGGCCCTTCGTGAGGCTGCCGTTGGTGTTGATGTTGATCGAGCCCCGCTGCGTCTTCGCGCGCGTGAGCCGAATCGCCTCGGCGATGAACTTCCACCGCGTGAGCGGCTCGCCTTCACAGCCCTGCCCGAAGCTCACCATCGTGCGCCCGGGCGCGTGTTCGAGGTGCCAGATCGCGACGTCGGCGAGATCCTGCGCGCTCGGCCCGTCGCTCATTCGATCGTGTGACGACGGGGGCCCATCTTCCGGCTGATCCGAGATGCAGCCCACGCACGCGGCGTTGCACATGACCGACGCAGGGAGCCCGCCCTCGTCACGCGCGTAGAAGATGTTCTGGCTCGTGAAGCACCGGTACACGAGCGCGCAGGTCTTCAGCTGGCTGAGCACCTTGTTGCCGGGGAAGCGGGCGAGGTGCTCTTTGACGAGCAGCTTCACCTCGGGCGTCGAGAAGTTCTTCGGCGTCCAGTGCTTGCGGCGATCGGTATGGAGCGCCCACACGACCGGCCCGTCTTCGCTCCACGCGGCTGCGGTGTAGGCCCACTGCGGCAGAATCGGCCCGTCACCTTTGGCCACTTCGCCAGGCAGGTAGGTACGCGTGAACCCCGGCGGCAACGTCGCGCCCACCGCGTGCGGCACGAAGCGTTTTCCGTCGGCCTCGAACTCCTGCACGAGCACGGGCTCCATCGTCTCGGGGTCGAACCCCACGGGCAGCCGACCGGGCAGGTGGGCCAGCTTCGCCCCTTCGGGCAGGGGAATCGGGCGCTCTCTCGGTGGTGGCGGCAGCACCGACTCGTCCGAGCGCAGGCTGGCCAGCAGCCAGGGGTGCTCGAAGACACGGCCTTTGGGATCGGCGAGGAGGAGCTTCAACGAACGCATGCGCGGGCGTGTATTGGATTCGCGCGGTGAGGTCGACCGGCTGGCGGATGGTTGCAAGGCGAGGGGAGTGAGGTTAGAGCCTGCGTCCCCCGCCAGCCCTCCGGGAATCCACCCGGGGTAAGGCGGTCGAAAAGGAAGCACCATGAAGCCCGACGTGCACCCGGTTTATCCCCCCGCCCGCATCAGCTGTGCCTGTGGCAACGTGATCGAGACCCGCTCCACGCGTGGTTCGTTCTCGGTGGAAATCTGCTCGAACTGCCACCCGTTCTTCACCGGCAAGTACAAGCTGATGGACACGCAGGGCCGCATCGACCGCTTCAAGAAGAAGTACGACGTCAAGAAGGGCGCCGCGAAGTCGTAATCGCCGTCGTCGCTTGTCGTTTCATCAACGCCGCTCCGGCTCACAGTCGGGGCGGCGTTTTCACGAGCACGCTTCCCAGGAGTCGTCATGAGCGCCGAGTCACCCACGCCGAGCCGCCCGTACATCGGAGGGCAGGCCGTCATCGAAGGCGTGATGATGCGCGGCCCGAAGAGCTTCGTGGTGTCGGTGCGACGGCCCGATGGCCAGATCGCGATTCGGGAGCAGCCATGGAACGTGCTGTTGCCGAAGCTGACCTTCCTCCGCTGGCCGATCTTCCGCGGCGCGGTGGTGTTGGCCGAGTCGCTGCACACCGGCTACTCGGCGCTGAAGTTCTCGTCGGAGCACGGGCTGCCACCGGAAGAGGGTGGCGTGGCCGCGAAGCCCGGGCCCGCGGCGATGCTGACGTTCCTGATGCAGTCGCTGGTGTCGGGCGCCGAGGGTGAGCCCGGCGTACCCGGCCCGATGACGCCGAAGAAGGATCGTGACGCCGACGCGATGCTCGCCATCGCGACCGTGTTCATGCTCGGGTTCTTCATCGCGCTGCCGCACGTGCTGACGTGGTTCGTCGGCAACGCGCTGGGGCCGGGCTACGACTCGACCAGCGTCGCCTTCCACGTGATCGACGGAGCGTTCCGCGTCGCGATCCTCGTCGGGTACCTCGCAATCATCTCGCGCACGAAAGATGCGAAGCGGCTGTTCGAGTACCACGGGGCCGAGCACAAGGCGATTTGGACCTACGAGTCGCAGCAGGCGCTCACCGTCGACAACGCGCGGCCGTTCACCACGCGGCACCCGCGCTGCGGCACGAGCTTCTTGTTCATCGTCGTCGGCGTCGCGGTGCTCTTGCACGTGGCGTTGCTGCCGCTGTTGCCACGCCTGCACCCGAACGATCTCGTGAACCAGCTGTTGATGGTGCTCATCAAGGTGCCGATGGCGTTCCCGATCGCCGGCATCGCCTTCGAGCTGCAGCGGCTGTCGGCGCGAGACAACTGCCCCGCGGTGATCACGTGGATGACGAAGCCCGGCATCTGGCTGCAGGGCATCACCACGCAGCCGCCCGACGATCGCGAGCAGGAGATCGCGCTGCTCTCGCTCGATCGAGCGCTCGCGCGCGAGCAGGGAAAGCCGAAGTCTGCCGAGGGCGTCACCATCTACGGCGACTTCGCGAAGGCCGCTGCGTAGAGGAATTTCTCGCGCGTTCTGGATCAGAAAATTGACGTCGATCGATCCTCACGTACCGTCTCGATCAGACCTGTAGCGCAAGGGTCGCCGGTGCAGTCACCGCCGGGAAAACCAAAACACGAGCACGGAGGCGAGATGTCTGTCGCATCGCTGTCGAACGCGCGGCTGCGCGAAGAAGTCGATCTGTCTCAACACGTTCACGCGCGCGGCCGGGACTACGTGCTGTACCACGGCGACTCGACCAGCCTCATGCAGGGCTTCGAAGACGCCACGTTCGACATGGTCTTCGCCGATCCTCCGTACTTCCTCTCGAACGGCGGCACGACGTGCCAGTCGGGCAAGCGGGTGAAGGTCGACAAGGGCGGCTGGGACGCGTCGCAGGGCGTCGAGCACGATCACGAGTTCACCTCGAAGTGGCTCGAGCAGTGCCGCCGCGTGCTCAAGCCGTCGGGCACGATCTGGGTCTCGGGCACGCAGCACGTGATCTTCAACGTCGGCTTCGCGATGCAGAAGCTCGGGTTCAAGATCTTGAACATGGTGACCTGGTTCAAGCCGAACGCGTCGCCGAACCTCGCGTGCCGCACGTTCACGCACTCGACCGAGCTCATCATCTGGGCCGCGCCCGTCAGCAAGGGCAAGCTGCTCCACACGTTCAACTACAAGCAGATGAAGGCCGACAACGGCGGCAAGCAGATGCGCGACGTCTGGACGATGACGACGCCGAAGCCGTCGGAGAAGGTGCACGGCCGTCACCCGACGCAGAAGCCGCGCGCGCTGCTCGAGCGCATCGTCGACGCGTGCACCGAAGACGACGCGTTGGTGCTCGACCCCTTCTGTGGCAGCGGCACGACGGGTGTGGCGGCGAAGTCGAAGGGCCGTCGCTTCGTCGGCATCGACATGGACACGCAGTACCTCGACCTCACCAAGCGGCGCATCGAGGCCGAGACGGAGTGACGATCACTGCTCGCTGGTGACGGGCTTCGTCCGTCGTCTGGCGATCAGGCGTTTGAGGCGCAGGTGCTCTTCGCGCTCGCGCTCCTCGAGGGTGCGGCGAATGTTCGACAGGTCGCTCGTGAGCGTGACCGCGACGCGCTGCTCGAGGGTGTTCACGAGTCTGGTGGCGCGGGAGAGTTCGTGCCCCAGCTTTCGCATCAGGAATTCCTTCGGAGCGGCCTCGAGCACGAGCTCGATGAGCCGTTCGAAGTCTTCGGCGGCGGTGGCCGCGGTCGCGTCGGCAGGCGTGATCGCGCGCGCAGCCAGGCTTCGGGTGACGAGGGGCGGGCGGGTGAGATCGACCGCACGCAGCCCCCAGACCTCGACCGGCTCGAGCTCGAGGGTGAGCTCACGGGTCGGCCAGCCGAGCGCGCGCAGCTCGTCGGGGCCGTGTCTGGCGAGTGCGGTCAACGACGAACGCGAAGCCTTCAGCGTCTGCTCGTCGATGTGCTTGCGGCTGTCGATGGCGGGGCGCGCGCGGCTGAAGAGCTCGGTGACGAGGGACTCGCGTTTGCGACGGAGCAGCGCCGCGCCCTTCTGCACCTGGGCGAGCCGGCGTCGCAGCTTCACGAGGTTCGAGCGCGTGGTGGCAGCGTGGGTCGACATCAGGCCTCCTTTCGCTGCGCGGCGTCCCTTTGCGGTCGTCGCGAGGCCAGCAGCTCGTCGGACAGCTTGATGAGATCTTCGCGCGGCACCATGTCCATCAGCCGCCAGCCCGCCTCCAGCGTTTCTCCGATGGTGCGGCGCTGCGTGCCCTGATTCACCAACTCCTTCTCGAACAGCTCGGCGAGCTCGAGCGCGCGGCGATCGGTGGGTGAGAGGCCCGCCTCTCCGACGATGGCCACCATCATTCGGGCTTCGCGACCGCGGGAATAGATCGCGTACAGCTGGTCGGCCCACTTGCGGTGCTCGGGCACCGTACGGCCTTTGCCGATGCCTGCGTTCATCAGGCGCGAGAGCGAGGGCAGTACGTCGACGGGCGGGAAGATGCCCCGGCGGTGCAGCTCTCGTGAGAGCACGACCTGCCCCTCGGTGATGTAGCCCGTGAGATCGGGGATCGGGTGCGTGATGTCGTCGTCGGGCATCGTGAGAATCGGCAGCTGCGTCACCGAGCCGGGCTTGTTCTTCACCACGCCTGCACGTTCGAAGAGCGACGCGAGGTCCGTGTACATGTAGCCGGGGTAGCCGCGGCGACCGGGCACTTCTTCTCTCGCGGCCGCGACCTCGCGCAGGGCCTCGCAGTAGTTCGTGATGTCGGCGAGCACGACGAGCACGTGCAGGCCGTGAACGAAGGCGAGGTGTTCGGCGCAGGCGAGGGCGGCGCGCGGTGCGAGGAGGCGTTCGATGGTCGGGTCCTGCGCCTGGTTCAGGTACAGCACGCTGCGCTCGAGGGCGCCCGAGGCGGTGAAGCGATCGAGGAACGTTCGGGTCTCGCGTTCGGTGATTCCGATGGCGCAGAAGACGACCGCGAAGGGCTCTCCACGTGGAGCGCGCGCGTTCTCCACGATGGTGGCCGCGAGCTCGAGCGCGGGAAGCCCGGGCCCCGAGAACACCGGCAGCTTCTGGCCTCGCACCAGGGTGTTCATGCCGTCGATGGCCGAGATGCCGGTCTCGATGAAGTCCGACGGTGGCAGGCGTTGCGTTGGGTTGATGGGCGCTCCCCAGAGCGGGCGAATGGCTTCGCCGATGGGGCGGGGCTGGCCGTCACGGGGATCCTGCGCGCCGCTCAGGGCTCGACCGAGCAGGTCCTTTCCGACGATGGCGTTGGCGAGCTCTCCGGTGAGGGAGATCTCGATGGCGGCAGGCTCGAGGCCGAGCGTGTCTTCGAGCACCTGAACGACGCTGACGTCGCGACCGGCTTCGATGATCTGCCCACGCAGCTCGGGTTGGCCCTCGGCCCTCAACGTCACCCATTCTCCGAGCGCGGCGCGTTGGGCGTTGCCGACGTAGACGAGCGGGCCGGCAGCGGCGCGAGCGCCACGGTACGAGCGCGCGACTCTCATGACGGGCCTCCTCTCCACAGCGTCGTAATGCGGGTGGCGACTTCGGCGGCGCGGGCCTCGAAGTCTGCCTCTGGAGCGTCACGCAACATCGCGAGCGCGCGTCGTGCCTGGGACAGCTCGAGCTCTGCGAACGTCGCTCCCTTCTCGAGTGCTGCTTTGCCGGCGTCGAACAGTTGCAGCACTGCGCGCGCGAGACGGAAGGTCTTCGCCGGCGTCGAGTACGCGTCGGTGGGGTCGAATGCGCTCTGGCCGAGCACGATCTCACGCGCGATCGCCGCCACCTGAAGCAGGAGCCGGTCTTTGTCCTCGAGCGCTTCGGGGCCGACGACGCTCGCGACTTCACGCAGCTCACCGTCGCGCTGCAGCAACTCGATGATCGCCGCTCGCGCCTTCGTCCATCCCGGATCGCACGAGGCGTCGAGCGCCTTGCCCATCGCGTCGGCGTACAGGCTGTAGCTCGTGTGCCAGTCGACGGCGGGGAACTGCCGTTGATGCGCGAGCTCGGGGTCGAGCGCCCACAACGCGCCGGCGACGCGCAGGCACGATTGGGTGACGGGCTCCGAGAAGTCGCCACCTGGGGGAGAGACGGCGCTGATGAGCGTGACCGAGCCTTCGCGGTTCGGCGCTCCCAGACACGTCACCCGGCCCGCGCGTTCGTGCAGCCGTGCGGCTCGGCTCGCGAGGTAGGTCGGGTAGCCCTCTTCACCTGGCATCTCCTGCAGGCGAGAGCCGATCTCACGCAGCGCTTCGGCCCAGCGCGACAACGAGTCGGCCATCACGGCGGCGCGATAGCCCTGATCGCGGAAGTACTCGGCGATGGTGAGGCCCAGGTAGACCGACGACTCGCGCGCGGCGACGGGCATGTTCGACGTGTTCACGACGAGCACCGTTCGATCGAGCACCGGCTTGCAGTGCCGTGGATCCTTCAGGCGCGCGAACTCGTGCAGCACCTCGGCCATCTCGTTCCCGCGCTCGCCGCAGCCGATGTAGATGACGACGTCGGCCTCGGCGTACTTCGCGAGTGACTGCTCGATGACGGTCTTGCCGGTGCCGAACCCGCCGGGCACGGCGACGGTTCCGCCCTCGGCGATGGGAAAGAGGAAGTCGAAGATGCGCTGCCCGGTGAGGAACGGCCGGCTGGCGTCGAGGCGCGCGCGAATCGGTCGCGGTCGCCGCACGGGCCAGCGGTGACTCATGAAGAGCGGAGTCCCATCGGTCAGCTCGGCGATCGGCGCTTCGATCGTGCGAGTGCCCTCGAAGAGTTTGCCGATGAGGCCACTGCGATCGGGCGGAACGAGAATGCGGTGCTCGAACCCTCCGCGATCGGGAACGGTACCGAGAACGTCTCCTGGCCCGACCTTCGCGCCCACCGCGACCTTCGACGTGAAGACGAACTCCCTCGCGCGTTCGATCGTCGGAGCGTTCGCCCCAGGCAGAATGAAGTCGCCGGTGATTGCTGCGAGCGCCGACAGTGGACGGCCGATGCCGTCGACGACCGAGCCGAGCAACCCGGGGCCAAGCTCCACCGAGAGCGGAGCGCCCGCGCGTGCCACGGGCTCCTCCAACGCCACGCCCATCGTCTCTTCGAAGACTTGCAGCGTCGCGCGATCGCCGGTGACGCGCAGCACCTCGGCCAGCAGCCCGAGTTCGCCGATTCGCACGAGCTCGTTCAACTTCGCGTCGCGCATGCCAGTGGCTTCAGCCAGGGCTCCGACGACGCGGGTCAGCTTCGGGGTCGACCTCTCGATTGGCGGGCTCATCGTGGCCTCACTCGGTAACCGATCGCCTGACGCAGAATCTCGAGCACGTACTCTTCGGCCGCGGCGCACTCATCCCAGGACGGCACGGGGAAGGGCGCGACCATGGGTTGCGCCTGGCGATCGAGGCGGTGCCTGGTCTCGGTCGGGAGCGCGCGATGCAAGGCCTCGTCGAGCAACACGATCGCGACCTTGGGATCGGTCGAGAGCTTCTTCAGGGCTTCGAGCGTTCGCTGCAGGTCGGGCGCGACCGTGACCTCGACGCCAGCCAGTTCGAAGGCCGGAGCCATCGGCGCTCTGCAGACGACGCGCACGACATGGCTCATGGCGTCACCAGGGTCGAACGAACGAGCTCGGCAGGTGTGCCGAGCAGATGGCTCCACGCCAGCGCGCGAACGTCGTGAACCATGGCCTCGAGCCGCAGCATGAAGAGCAGGGCAGGACCGCTGCTCGAGGGTTGCTCCCGGGTGCGCGCAGCGAGGTGCGTGAGCTGCAGTCGTTCGGCCCGACGTTCGAGATCGCGCGCGTCGACGGTCGTTCCCTCGAGGAGCGGGTGATGCAGCGTTCGCAGTGTGTCGAGCGGCGTCCTCGACTTCGCGACCTCCATGAAGTGCTCACGGCTGAACGACGCCCCGCCCTGGACGAAACAGTCGCCTGCTTCGAGTTCGCGGGCCGCCGAGAGCTGAACTGCCGAGACGAGGTTGCAGGCGTCGATCGTCTCCATCACGAACTCACGCAACACCGAGTCGCCGCGTACACGCCGCAGCCGAGCGCCGAGGCCCTGAACGAGCGCGAGCTCCAGTTGCAGCAGATCGGGGTGCGCGTGCTCGGCGGTGATGGTCGCGAGCCGTGGACCATCGGGATGGCCACTCACGACGAGGTGCGAGACGACGTCACGCACCGTTGGTTGGTTCCCCAGCTCGGAGATCAACCGCGCTGGAAGGGTCGGCGTTGGAAGCAACCCCGCCACCCGCGATTCGGCTGGCGCTGACTGGAGCGCGCCTCTGAGCAACGTTCGAAGGCTGAGACGATCTGCCCGCCCATCGAACACCTCGAGGATCGCGGCCGCGCCATCCCACCGCGAGAGCGTCGTCCGGAACTGCTTGACGGTCTGCCGCAGCGAAGACTCCACCTCGGTCGCGTTGGCGTTCTCGGCGATGGTCAGCTTCCCCGAGTGGGCGAGCGCGCGCACCAGACCCTCGGCGTCCGCGAGCGTCTCGAGCTCACGCTTCGAGAACAGGTGGCCTTTCAGCCCCCTCGCTCTCGCGCTGACCGCCGAGAAGTCGGTCATGGCGACACCCTTGCCATCAGCTCCACCGCGAGCCGCTGTTCACTTCGCGTCAGCCGCGCCTCGAGGGTCTGATCGATCACCACGCCTTCATCAGCGCTCGTCACCACGAAGCCGGCGGGCGTCTGCGGGTCTTCAACGACGATCACCGTGTCGCGCCCCGCAAGGTGTTGCCTCACGAGCGGAGTGGACGACGGCGAACACCTGACGAGCACACGCTGCCCCTCGACGTACCGGAGCGCGTTCTCGAGGTGCCGTGGCAGCACGGACGCCCAGGACTCAGAAGCACCCAGGGTAGGGATCCGTTCGCGGACCTTTTCGAAGATGCGCGCCAGCACTGCGTGTCGAGCCTCGAGCACCTGCGCCCGCGCGCGAGCTCGTGCTTCCGCCAGCTCACGTTCGAGCCTCGCCTGACGCACACTCCGCCGCCGCGACAGCTCCGTCGTGCGCAGGGTCTCTTTCACCCGCGACGCTTCAGCCAGAAGCGAACGTGCTTCGGCCTCGGCCTTCGCGGTCAGCTCGGAGATCCGCGTGTCGGCGTCGTGCTCCAGCCTCGCGATGAGATCGGCGAGGGCCATGGCATCACCCGGCCGCTCCACTGCGCAGGAGGATCATCACGGCCACGACGAACCCGAGGATCACCATCGTCTCGGGAATCGCGATGAGGATGATCGCCGTCGTCGACAGCTCGGGCTTCTCGGCCAGACTCGCCGCCGCCGCCGGTCCGATACGACCCTGTGCCCATGCGGTCGCAGCGGCCGGAATGCCGACCGCCAGTGCCGCCCCAATCGCCAGCAATGAGCTGTCCATGACTGCCTCCTTCCATCAGTGCTGCGGTTGCCAATGAGCGAGCGGCCGGTACTCCGCGCCGCCCGGACTGAAGAACTTCCCGAGGAACTCCACCGAGTGCAGGCGCAGCGCGTGAATCGTCGGGCTGAAGAGCCCGATGGCGAAGTTCACGACGTGGAAGAGCAAGGCGAAGACGACGCCGACGACGACGCTGCCGAAGGTGCCCACCATCTGGTTCGCGACGACCGCCAGCATCAGCGACGCGGTGCCCAGCGCCATGATGCGCGCGTACGAAAGAATGTGACCGAACGTCGACAGCAGCTCGATGAACGCGACGA
>JAACJQ010000432.1 GCA_016879935.1 Archangiaceae bacterium
CCGCCAAGGACCCCCTTCCCCTACAACAAAAGTGGTCGCCTACACGCGTCACTTGCGGAGTAGCAAGGAGAGGCAGAAAACCCGCGCGGGTCGCGGAAGCGCTGCCAATCGACCCGCAGCTCATCGAGCCCGTGCGATTCGTGATGCGCCGATGAACCCCATGTCTCGCGCAGCGGCTGCCCTGAGACGCCGCGGCAACGGATCGCGGACCCAACGAGAGGCAGAAAACCCGCGCGCGTCGCGGATTCGCTGCCAATCGCTCTGCATCACGAATCGGAGGTGATCGATAAGCATCGCGCGCACGGCTGTCCTCAGCCGCCGCCGCAACGAAGCGTGGAGTCAACGAGAGGCAGAAAACCCGCGCGGATCGCGGAAGCGCTGCCAATCGATCCGCAGCTCATCGATGAACCACACGTCTCGCGAGCGCGGAATCAACGAGAGGCAGAAGAACCGCACGCGTTGCGGAGCTGCTGCTTCCGACTCTCGCGACTCGTGTCAGCGCAACGTCCACCGATGTGGGCCGGTGACTCCCTGCTCCTTGAAGTACCGGCGCACGGCTTCGACGTGCAGGGGGAACGCGAAGTGCTCCTCGAGGCCGTCTGGCCCGAAGATGAGGCCGCGCTCGCTGGTCTCGTTCGTCGGTGAAAACGGAGGCAAGCCCGACTCGTCGATGGTCGCCGCGACCGAGAACAGCAGCACGCGGTTGGGCTTCGGCTGGGTCGAGGTGAACCAGAAGGCCGTGAGCGTCGAGGGGTCGACCACCACGTCAGACTCTTCGCGAATCTCCCGCACGCCACCTTGTTGCCAGGTCTCGTGGTCCTCGAGGAACCCGCCGACCAGCGCGAGCTTGGCGAGCTGCGGCTGAATCGCGCGGCGCACCACGAGCAGCCCAACGCCGTCCTTCGTCTTCACGGGAGCGAGCACGACACTCACCGGAATCGGGTTCGACCAGATGGTCGTCTGACAGTTCTTGCAGGTGCGTGGGTACGAGAGCGGCGGCGCGTACGCCGTACCGCAATACGAACAGAAGGTGTCTTTCGCGGGGGCCATGCCCGAAGTGGAGCACGTCGCTGTCGCCGATTCAGGCGCAAAGTTGGAGACTCGCCAGTCATGGGTCTCGAACTCTTCGATTGGTACGGCGGCGGCTCCTACGACACCGAGCCGTGGCCGCCCGAGATTGACGTCTCCCGGCAGCCGGCCGAAGGGACCCAGCGCTGGGCCGATCGGACCACGGGCGAGGCCGTTCGCGCGTTGAACCTGGCTCGGAAGAAGCGCGGCGCGTTGGTGCTCGGCCGCTTCGATCCACCGCACCTCGGGCACGCGTTTCTCATTCGCGCTGCACGCGAGACCACCGAGACGAAGGTGGTCGTCGCCGTGTTCTCCCGCCCCGGCGACTTCATCGAAGGCTCTGCTCGCGTGAGCGCGCTGAAGACGCTCGTCGCCCATCGGGCCACCGAGGTGCTCGAGGTGAAGGTCGACGAGACGTTCCCGACGGGCAGCCCCGACCCCGAGCGGTGGGTCAGTTGGTTCAAGGCGAGCGGTCTCGACGCGAAGGTCGGCGCGCTCGTCTCGTCCGACCCCAACGCCGAGGCGTTCGCGAAAGCGGCGGGCCTCGAGCTGATTCTGGTCGACCCGGCGCGACAGTCGTTCCCCATCAGCTCGACCGCGATTCGTGCCGACCCGTGGGCCACGTGGGACGCGTTGCTGCCAGATCTTCACCCGCGCTTCGCCCGGCTCGTCGGACTCATCGGCCCCGAGGGAGGCGGCAAGTCGACGGTCGCGCGAGCGCTCGGAGCGCACTTCAAGACCTCGGTCGGCGCCGAGTACCTCGAGCGGCTCGCGGGCGGTCTGTCGCGCGCGATGCAGCCGGCAGACGTCTCGGGCGACGCCTTCTCGGGGCAGCGGCAGACCAACGGTCAGGTGCGGCTCTCGGCGCGAAGGTTCGGCATCGTCGACAGCGATCTCGCCAACCTGAAGCTGTGGTTCGAGCGGCTCTTCCCCCAGGAGAAGCCGTTCGAGCTGAAGGCTGATCAGTGGTGTCACCACTATCTGCTCTTCGACGACCACCCGTGGACGGGCGCTCCCGCGAAGGACCAGCCCGAAGCGCGTCGCCGAATGGTGCACGACGCCATTCAAATGCTCGAAGCGAACGGCAAGTCGTACGTCCTCATCGATGGGCCGCGGGAAGGGCGCTTGAAGAAGTCGATCGACGCCATCGAGGCGTGGGTGAAGACGAAGCCCTGGCTTCGCCCGTGAAGGAGCTGCGGGTTCCCCTCGCGCCGTTCGATCTTCGGCGCTCGTTCACCATGCAGGCGCTCGGCGCGTTCGACCCGACGGCGGTGTTCGCCTCAGACACCGTGTTCATCAAGAACTTCGTGTCGCGCGGTGCGGTGGTGACGCTGCGGTGCGAAGCCCGTGACGGCGAGTTGGTGGTGACGGGTGACGGCGCCGCGCTCGACGGGTGGGCGAAGTGGCTCCCTCCAGACGATGGGCAGGCGGCCTTTGCTCCGTCGAACGAGAAGCTCGCGCAGCTGCATCGGCGGCTGGGTGGGCTGCGGCTATTGCGGGTGCCATGGTTGTTCGACCTCGCGTGCGGCGCCGTGCTGCAGCAGCGCATCGCATTCGTCGATGCCGTGAAGCAGTTCGGCCGCATCGCGAAGGCGTTTGGGGTTCGCGTGGGGGAGGGCGCTGCCTTTCCTGACGGGCCGACGCTCGCGAAGGTGCCGCTGTTCGAACTGCAGCGGCTTGGCGTCGATGCTCAGCGGGCGAGAACCCTGCACGCCCTCGCAAAGTCGGAGACACAGCGGCCGTTCCTGTCGTCAGAGACCTCGTTCGACGAGATCGTGCGCAGGCTCGAGCTGTTGCCCGGCATCGGCCCGTGGACGATGGGCATGATTCGCGGGTACGGGCTGGGCGACCCCGACGCCACGGTCGTTCGTGATCTTGGGTTGCCGCACCTCGTGTGCTGGGCGCTCGCCGGAGAACCTCGGGGAACCGACGAGCGCATGCTCGAGTTGCTCGAGCCGTTTCGTGGCCAGCGGTTTCGCGTCACGCGGTTGCTGCACGCTGCGGGCATCTCCGTTCCGCGCGGGTGAGGCCGTACCGTCAGCCGAAGCGGAGCGGCACCCTGGTGAACCCCCTCGTGACCGAAGAGACGAGGCGGGTCGGCGCTCCAGCGAGGGCAGGGCGGGGCCCTTCACTGAGCGCCTGCATGACCGCGGCGAGCTGCGCCCGTGCGGTCCGCGCTCCGGCGCAGGCATGCGGGCCCGCGCCGAACGCGAGGTGTGGGTTGGGCGCTCGATCGAGTCGAAGAACGCTCGGTTCCTCGAAGACGCGCGGGTCGCGATTCACGACTGGAAAGACGATGGCCAGGCGTGTGCCTTCGCGCACGGAGACACCGGCCAGCACAATGTCTCGAGTGGCGACGCGGGAGAAACGAACGAGCGGTGACGTCCACCGCAGCCACTCCTGCACTGCACGGGCACCTCCGTCGAAGGGCGCGTTCCATTCCAGGGCGGCATGAATCGCTCCGGCGATCGCCTGGGCCGTCGACTCGTGGCCGGTCTGCACCACCAGCCGCAACAGGAACATCGCGTCTTCCCCCGTGAGTCCGCGCCGAAGCGCTTCACGGCCCAGCTCCCAGAACCTGCCGGGACGTGCCTCGTTCAGGCCGGCCCGCAGCAGTGCGCGCAGGTCGCCGTCGGCAGTCGTCTGGCTCTCACGATCGAGCCCCGACCGTGCCAGCCCCTCCGTCAGCCGCGCGAGCTCGGCCACCTCTGCGACCGTCAGCTCGAGCTGCGCCGCAAACGTACCCCTCGCGATTGGCTCGCCGAGATCGCCCAACGCGTCGGCTTCTCCTTTTGCCCTCGCACGCGCCACGGCCGCGTCAACACGATGGACCAGCTGAAGTTGCGAATCTGGAGACATTGGCTGGTCCATGAATGACTGCACCAGCCGACGCAGTTCGAGTGAGCGGGGCGCGTCGTCGAGGTTGAGAGACCGCCCGCTGGTGCCTCCTTCGCTCAGGCCCGTGCCTCGCCGTGACGTGAAGCGTTCGGAGTCGGACAGCACCTGCGCAGCCTCGGAGTGGCCCAGCACCGCCAGGACGCCCGCCGTCGGAACCCACCTGAGCGGGCCCTCTTGCTGCGCATGGAGCGCCGCCTGAAGCGCCTCCCCATTCGCCCAGCCGTTGGGATCGAAGAAGTTCACCTTCGCGCGAGCGTACTTTTCTTGGCTGTCTCCGAGCGGGCCCCTACACTCCTGAAGCCAATTTTTTCCGGGGCATGGCTCCGGTTCGACGAAAGACATTCAGATGCCCAAGAGCGTTCTGGTCGCCGACGACTCGATCACCATCCGCAAAGTCATCGGCATGGTCTTCGCGCACGAGGACTTCACCGTCACGATGGTCGACAACGGAATCGACGCCATCAACAAGGCGCGCGAGCTGCGGCCCGACCTCGTCATCGCCGACTGCGTGATGCCCGGAAAGACGGGCTACGAGGTCGCGCAGGCGATTCGCTCCGACCCGTCGAGCTCGCACACGCCGGTGATGCTGCTGGCCGGCACCTTCGAGCCCTTCGACGAGAACCGTGCGCGTGCGTCTGGCGCCTCTGGGCACATCGTCAAGCCGTTCGACAGCCAGTCCTTCATGGACCGGGTTCGCGCGATGGTGGGCATGGCTCCCGGCGCTGGTCCCATCTCCACCGTTTCTCCCGTCTCGACGGGGAGCGCGCCCGTCGCGCGTGCGCCCGCCGCCGCACCGCCCACCGGCATTCCGATGGGCACCCAGCCCGGCATGGCGCGGCCGCCCATGGGTCCCGGCCCGGGGCCCGCGATGCCACGTCCTCCCGGTGGAATTCCCACGGGCACGCAGCCCGGTATGGCGCGGCCGCCGATGGGCCCCGGCCCTGGAATGCCTCCCGGCCCCGGCATGCCGCGCCCCCCAGGCCCCGGTGGAATTCCGCCCGGCACCCAGCCCGGCATGCGCCCGCCTGGAATGCCTCCCGGCCCCGGCATGCCACCCGGCCCGGGAATGCCTCGTCCTCCCGGCCCCGGTGGCGTTCCGATGGGCACGCAGCCTGGCATGGCACGGCCGCCGATGGGCCCCGGCCCTGGAATGCCGCCTGGCCCCGGTCTGCCGCGGCCGCCCGGTGGCGCTCCCCTTCCCGGTGCTCCGATGCAGGCCCGACGCGACCCGTTCGGGCTCGGCGCTCCACCGCCCGGTGGCCCGATGCAGGGTCGGCCGATGCAGCCGCCCCCGCAGCAGCGCCCGCCAGCGCCCCAGCAGCACCACCACGAGACGTTGTCGCTCGACGACAAGCCCGCCGACGGTGGTGAAGCGACCCTGCGCGCCGCGCTCTCGGCCGCCTCGAAAGAGGTCATCGAGAAGATCGCCTGGGAGGTCGTGCCTCAGCTCGCCGAGACCATCATTCGCGAGGAACTCGATCGTTTGATCAAGGAACGCGAAGCCAAGGGGCTGGCCTGAGAAGACCAGCGTTGTCTTGAGAGTCAGTTGTGATTGAAGGGCGGCGTCGACTCCAGTGAGAGTCGGCGCCGTTTTTCTTCGCTCGTCCCCACCACATCAGGGCGCAGGAGCACCATGAGTTCAGCCGAATTGTCGAAGTCGTACGAGCCCGCCGAAGTCGAAGCCCGCTGGTCGAAGAAGTGGCTCGATGACGGCCTCTTCACCGCCGACCCCGACTCGAAGAAGCCTCCGTTCTGCATCGTGCTGCCGCCGCCGAACGTCACCGGCAGCCTGCACCTCGGCCACGCGCTGACGGCGACGATTCAAGACATCCTCACGCGGTGGAAGCGCATGAACGGCTTCAACTGCCTGTGGCTGCCCGGCACCGATCACGCCGGCATCGCGACGCAGATGGTGGTCGAGCGCGAGCTCATGAAGACCGAGAAGAAGACGCGACACGATCTCGGTCGTGAAGAGTTCTTGAAGCGCGTGTGGGCCTGGAAGAAGCAGTACGGCGAGCGCATCGGTGAACAGCACAAGCTGCTGGGCGCGTCGCTCGACTGGTCTCGTGAGCGCTTCACGATGGACCCGGGCCTGTCGGAGGCCGTCAAAGAGGTCTTCGTGCGCCTGCACAAAGACGGGCTCATCTACCGCGCCAACCGCCTCATCAACTGGGACCCGGTGCTGCGCACGGCGCTGTCGGATCTCGAGGTCGAGAACGAAGAGACGAACGGCACGCTCTGGAGCATCGCGTACCCGGTCGAAGACTCCGGCGAGAAGCTGATCGTCGCCACCACGCGCCCCGAGACGATGCTCGGAGACACCGCCGTCGCCGTGCACCCCGACGACGAGCGCTACAAGCACCTCATCGGCAAGAACGTCGTGCTGCCGCTCGTGGGCCGCAAGATTCCGATCATCGCCGACGGCATTCTCGTCGACCCGAAGTTCGGCACCGGCGTGGTGAAGGTGACGCCCGCGCACGATCACAACGACTACGCGACCGGCATTCGCAACAAGCTGCCGATGATCAACATCTTCACCGAGACCGCGTACGTGAACGAGAACGGCGGGCCGTATCAGGGGCTCGAGCGGTTCGCGGCGCGCAAGAAGGTGCTCGAAGACCTGAAGAACCTCGAGCTGCTCGTCGAAGAGAAGCCGCACAAGCTGCCGCTCGCGAAGTCGCAGCGCTCGGGCGTGCCGGTGGAGCCGCGTCTCTCGCCGCAGTGGTACGTGAAGACGAAGCCGCTCGCCGAGCGTGCGCTCAAGGCCGTGGCCGATGGCCGCACCACCTTCGTGCCCGATCAATGGACGGCGACGTTCAACCGCTGGCTCGAGAACATTCAGGACTGGTGCGTGTCGCGTCAGCTCTGGTGGGGCCACCAGATTCCCGCGTGGTTCCCCGTCGGCCCCGACAGCACGGTCGACTTCGAGAAGTCGACGCCCGTGGTGAGCAAGGAGCCGCCCGCCGAAGGTCAGTGGGTGCAAGACCCCGACGTGCTCGACACCTGGTTCAGCTCGGCGCTCTGGCCGTTCTCGACGCTCGGCTGGCCCGACGTGAACTCGAAGGATCTCAAGGCCTGGTACCCGAACCAGGTGATGGAGACCGGCCACGACATCATCTTCTTCTGGGTGGCCCGCATGATGATGATGGGCCTGCACTTCATGGACGACGTGCCGTTTCGCACCGTCTACCTGCACGCGATGGTGCGGGACGAGAAGGGCGAGAAGATGTCGAAGACGAAGGGCAACGTCATCGACCCCATCGACATCATCCAGGGAGCGCCGCCCGAGAAGCTGCCTGCGAGCGTGAAGAACAAGTACCCGAAGGGCCTCGAGCCCATGGGCGCCGACGCGCTGCGCTTCACCCTCGCCGCGCTCACCCAGCAGGGCCGCGACATCAAGCTCTCGATCGATCGCATCGGTGGCTACAAGGCCTTCTGCAACAAGATCTGGAACGCCACGCGCTTCGCGCTGATGAACCTGGGCGACTTCCAGGAAGACGGCCGCGTGTTCATCGGAGAGCGCGCGCTCAGCCTGGCCGACAAGTGGATTCTGTCGCGCCTCGATCGCGCCGTGCGTGACACCAACGAGGCGCTCGAGCGCTACGCCTTCAGCGACGCGGCCTCCACGCTCTACCAGTTCCTCTGGGGCGAGTTCTGCGACTGGTACATCGAGCTGTCGAAGGGCGCGCTCTACGGTGACGACGACGCTGCGAAGGAGTCGACCCGCGCCACGCTCGTGTTCTGCCTCGATCGCGTGATGCGCCTGCTGCACCCGTTCGCGCCGTTCATCACCGAGGAGATCTGGCAGAAGCTGCCGATGGCCCGCACGGTCGATTCGATCGCGATCGCCGAGTACCCGAAGCACGACGAGCGGCTGCGTGACGAGGTGGCCGAGGCCACGATGGCGCCGATCATCACGGCCATCGAGGGCATTCGCACCATTCGTGGCGAGTCGAACCTGTCTCCCGCACTGCGCATCGAGGCGCTGATTCAGAGCGACGAGACGATCGTTCGCGGCACGCTCGAGACGTACAAGCGCTACGTCATTCCGCTCGCCGGGCTCGCGAAGCTGTCGGTCGAGCCGATGGGCACCAAGCCTCCGCAGTCGGCGGCCGAGATTCGGCACCAGATGGAGATCTACGTGCCCCTCGCCGGCATCGTCGATCTCGCCGAAGAGCGTGAACGCCTGAAGAAGGACATCGCCAAGTCGGAGGCCGAGGCGGCGCAGATTCAAAAGAAGTTCGAGAACCCCAACTACGCCACCCGCGCGCCAGCCGACGTCGTCGAGAAGGACAAGGCCCGCATCGCCGAGCTGAAGAGCCGCGTCGACAAGCTCAACGACAACCTGAAGCGCATCGCGCCCGTCGAAGTGCGGGTCGCTCCGCCTGCGGCTGGTCCCGTGAACCTCGAGGAGGAGCTCAAAGAAGAGCTCTCTGGCGTGACGGTGCCCGCCGACCCCGATCAGCAGGTGAAAGAGGCGCTCACCAAGCTGCGTGAAGGCACGAAGGAAGGCCTCTCGTCGCAAGATCATCGCGACCTCGGCGTGGCCTACATGAACATGGGCCTCGTGGACGACGCGGTGCGCGAGTTCAACGCCGCGAAGGAGGACGACGCGCCGAAGAAGAAGGCTCCTGCTGCGAAGAAGAAGCCCGCGCCGGCACCGCAGAAGGCTCCTGCCGCGAAGAAGAAGCCCGCGCCTGCACCGAAGAAGGCCGCGCCGGTGAAGAAGAAGCCGGCCGCGAAGAAGCCCGCTCCGAAGAAGGCTGCGCCGGTGAAGAAGAAGCCGGCCGCGAAGAAGCCGCCCACGAAGAAGCCGGCCACGAAGAAGCCCGCTCCCAAGAAGGCCGCTCCCGCGAAGAAGACGAAGCGCTGAGACCGACATGCGCGACCACTTCATCGAACGCCTGATCGACCTCTCGCTGGACGAATATCTCGGCGCGGCCGGAGACGTCACCAGCAACGCCCTCGTCAGCGCCACGGCGCACGGCAAGGCCGAACTCTGGGCCAAAGAAGAGATGACGCTCTCGGGCCTCACGGTCTTCGAGCAGGTCTTCCGCCGCCTCGACGACTCGGTCGAGCTCGACTTCGATCTCTCCGATGGCGACCGCACGCTCAAGAAGCAGCGGGTCGCGCGCATGGAAGGGCCGATGCGGGTGCTGCTCGCGGGGGAACGCACCGCGCTCAACCTCGTGCAGCGCCTCTCTGGCATCGCCACCATGACGGCGAAGGCCGTGTCGACCATCGCGAGCGTTCGCGGCACGAAGCTCAAGATCCTCGACACGCGCAAGACGACGCCCGGCATGCGTGGGCTCTCGAAAGAGGCCGTTCGGCACGGCGGTGGCGTGAATCACCGCATCGGCCTCTTCGACGGCGTGCTCATCAAGGACAACCACATCGCGGCGGTGGGCGGCTCCATTCGGGAGGCGCTCAAGCGCGCGAGAGAGAACGCGCCCCGGCTCGTGAAGATCGAGATCGAGGTCACCTCGATGGCGCAGCTCGAAGAGGCCATCGACTCTGGGGCCGACATCGTCATGCTCGACAACATGAACGACGCCCAGATCGTCCAGGCGGTGCAGCTCGCCGACGGCCGCTGCGAGCTCGAGGTGTCGGGTGGCGTGACGCTCGATCGGCTGCCAGTGCTGGCGAAGCTGGGCGCCGACTACGTGTCGATGGGGGCCCTCACGCACTCCGCGCGCGCGATGGATCTCTCGCTCGAGATCCTCACGCCACGCGAAGTGTCGAAGCCCCGCATTCGAATGCGCTGAGGCTCAGGGGCGCCCGAGCAGCTCGAGCACCGTCGCCATCGACACGTCGATCGGCTCGGTGCCCGACACGCGCAGGTGGGCGTGCTGCTTCGACGGCTCGACGAAGGCGTCGTGCATGGGCTTCACCTGACGGTGGAACTGCTTGTGAACGCCGTCGGGCGTGCGCCCGCGCTCGCGAACGTCACGCTCGAGGCGGCGGTTGAAGCGCACGTCTTCTTCGCACTCGACGAAGACGGCCACGTCGAACAGGTCGCGCACGTTGGCCGCGTCGAGAATCAACGTGCCATCGACGACCACCAGCGGCCTCGCCGCGAGCGGGTCGGTGCGGGTGAGTCGTTTGTGGGTCGCGAAGTCGTAGATCGGCACCTCGACGGGCTTGCCCTCACGCAGCGCCTTCAGCTGCGACTCGAGCAGGGGAAAGTCGAGGCTCGACGGGTGATCGAAGTTCACGCTGCCGCCGTCGCCGTCGAAGCGGGCGGACTGGTCGATGTAGAACGAGTCCTGCATGACGAGGCAGGCGTCGTCGGCGAAGGCGCGCACCAGCTCTTGCGCCAGCGTCGTCTTGCCCGAGCCTGAGCCGCCCGCGACGCCGATGAGCACCCGGCGCCCGTTCGCGAAGTGGGCTCTACACCGTGCCAAAGAGTCGGTCACCGGCGTCTCCCAGGCCCGGCAGCAGGTAGCCGCGCTCGTCGAGGCCCTTCTCGATGCTCAACGTGAAGATCTCGACGTCGGGGTGCGCGTTCAGCACCTTGTCGATGCCCACCTGGGCGGAGAGGATCGTGACGACCTTGATCGGCCCGACCTTGTACTGCTTGAGCCGATCGAGCGCGGCGAGGCAGGTGTCTCCAGTGGCGAGCAGCGGGTCGATGAGCAGCAACCGGTGGCCGTCCACCCGCTTCGGCAGCTTGAAGTAGTACTCGACGGTCTGGTTCATGCCCTTGTCGCGGTAGATGCCGATGTGACCGAACTGCGCGAACGGCAGCATCGACATGAACGCGGGCAGCATGCCCTCGGCGGCGCGCAGCACGGCGGCGACGGTGATCTGCTCCTGCACCTTGTACGCGGTCGTCTTCTGCATCGGGGTGACGACCGGCGTCCTGGTGAGCTTCAGATCGCGCGTGGCCTCGTAGGCGAGAATGGAGCCCAGCTCGTTGAAGATCTGCCGGAACTCGTGGGGCGTCGCGTCCTTGTTTCGAAGGTGCGCGAGCTTGTGCTCGATGATCGGGTGCGAAATGACGTGAACGTTCTTCATGATCTCTTTCGTGAAGGTCAAAACACCATTCCATCGCTCTTCAGCGTCAGCGGCGGCACACCGCCCGGCCGCTTCTGCTTCGCGATGACCCGCCCGGCGCTCCACGTGCCTCCCTGCAGCACGCGCGCGAGCGGCAACTGTTGCTTCGTCTTGCCCATGCGGCGACAGACCTCGTCACCGACGCGATCGAGCAGCTGAACCGTGAGCGCCCGCCACTCGATGATCGCCGGGTGAGACGCCTCGAGCTCGACGCTCGCCAACGATGGGTCTCGCAGCGTCAGCACGCCGGAGTCGAGGAAGAGCCCACCGTTTCGATACTCGGGCAGGCCGGTCAGCTCTTCGACGCCGGTGAACTGCACGCCGCCGTGCTCGAGTGGCTCGACGAGCGAGTAGGCGAGCCACTGCGACAGCTTGTGAAAGGGCACCCACGCGTCGATGCCTTCACCCCGCCACGGCCAGACGTCACCGAAGCCCACGCCCTCGAGGGTCACGCGCGAGGGCCACATCGTCGAGAAGCCGAACAGCAACAGGCGCAGCAACGACGTCGCGGGCACCGGCTGCGGTCGAGCGAGCAGGGCGTCGAGCATGTTGCCCGGCCGGCCGTTGCCGAACAGCGAAGGCGCCCCAGCCAGCGACACCGACAGCCGCTGGAGCAGCGACGCGCGCCCCTCGAGCCCCGTCATCGGGTTGGTGGCGCTGACCTGCATGCCGCGCGAGACGTCGGCCACGGTCAGCTTCGCGAGCCCCTCGGCGGTGACGCGCTTCGACCGATCGTGACTGAACGCGCCCGAGAGGAACATGGCGACCGAGGCGACGGCCAGGCCCTCGGAGCGCGAGTAGGTCACGCCGTCTTCGACGTACTTCCACTCCGGGCCGGCGCCGGCGTCGAGCAGCACCGAGACGACGACGAGATCGACGAGCGCGCGAGCCTGCTCCTTCTTGTCGGTGGTGCCGAGCGCAGCCAGCACGTGAGCCACGCGATCGACGCCGCCTGCGCGCAGGTGCTCGTAGCGGCCGTGAAAGGGAATGTTCCCGGTCGGGTAGTTCTCGTTCGTCACCTGCATGACGAAGTCGACGAGGGCGGGCAGCTTCGAGAGGTCGACCGCGAAGGCCGTCTCTCCGGCGAGCGCCGCGTCGAACACGCGCTTGGTTCGTGCACGAATGGTGGCCGGGTCGGTGATCGTCGCGAGCGCGCCCGTGACGTTCGGCCAGGGCAGCTCACTCATCGAGGCGTCGCCCCTTCACCTTGACGAGTTCGTTCTTCTTCATCGAGCCCGTGGTCTTGTTGAAGTACCCGGCGGCCTTCTTCGCCTCCATCTCGACCGACGCGTCACCCGGAATCTTCTCGGGCGGAATCTCGTAGCGGCGCACGACCTTGATGCCGCTGCCGGTGATGGCGTCGTGCTTCATGTTCGACATCGAGATGAGGTTGTCGATGCGCTTGATGCCCATCCAGTTGAGCGCGTCGGGCATCAGCTCCTGAAAGCGCATGTCCTGAACGCCGGCGACGCACTCGGTGCGGTGGAAGTACGTGGCCGCCGAGTCGCCGCCCTTCTGACGCTTGCGGGCGTTGTAGACGAGGAACTTGGTGACCTCGCCGAGCGCGCGGCCCTCTTTGCGGAAGTACACGATGTACCCGATGCCGCCGCGCTGGGCCGTCTTGATGCACTCCTCGATGCCGTGCACGAGGTACGGCCGGCAGGTGCAGATGTCGCTGCCGAACACGTCGGAGCCGTTGCACTCGTCGTGCACGCGCACCGTCACCTCGACGTCGTTGCGGCCGATGAGCTTCTCGTCGCCGAAGACGTAGACCGAGGTCGAGCCGATGGGCGGGAGCATCACCTTCAGGTCGGGCCGGGTGATCAGCTCGGGGAACATGCCGCCCGTCTCTTCGAAGAGCGCCTTGCGCAGGGGAATCTCTTCGATGCCGAAGCGCTTGGCCACGCCGGGCAGGTGCCACACGGGCTCGATGGCCGCCTTCGTCACCGCGACGTCCTTGTTGGCCTTCACCACGCGGCCGTCGATGAAGATGCGGCCCTGGTTGATGGCGTTCTCGAGCTCGGTCATCACGAGGTGCGCGCGCGTGACGGCGATGGTCGGGCGAATGTCCATGCCCGCGGCGAGCTCCTTCTTGAAGGTCTTGTGAACGAGGTGCCCCCACGGGTCGAGCGACACGATGCGATCGGCGTCGTACCAGGAGGGGAAGGGCCCAATCTGCGTGACGGGATCGGTGTTGGTGAGATCAGGCCGGTGATCGGGGTCCATCTGGCCGGCGGCGAGCGCGAGCGCGCGGTAGATGGTGTAGCTGCCCGAGTGCGAGCCGATCGCGTTGCGGTGCAGCTTGTTGGTGAACGAGGCGATGATCGGCCCACGCTTGTGGGGATCTTTCGCGCCCCAGGACACCTCGGGCGAGTCGCCGTAGATGAAGTGCGGGTGAGACGTGAGAACGATGTGGTTCTTGCGAAGCCGGTGCGAGGCAGACGTGGGCACGGAGGCGTTCCTTTCGGGGGTGATGCTTCAGCTCATCCAGTTGAGGTCCTTCGGCATCGTCCACTTCGTGGTGACCTTCTTGAGGTCTGACCAGAAGTTGAGCGACGCGGGCCCGGTGATGTCACCGTGGCCGAACTTCGATTCGTAGGTGCCGCCGAACGAGAACGGCTCGCGCGGCACGGGCACGCCGATGTTGATGCCCACCATGCCGCTGTTCGCGCGGCGGGCCACCTCTTCGGCGATGGCGCCAGACGAGGTGAAGACGCTGGTGGCGTTGCCGAAGGTGCTCGAGTCGTCGACCGCGAGCGCCTCGTCGAGCGAGGCCACGCGCATCACCGACAGCACCGGGCCGAAGAGCTCTTTCGTCGCGGCTTCGCTCGAGGCCTTCACCCCGTCGAGAATCGTCGGGCCCAGCCAGTTGCCGTTCTCGTAGCCGGGCAGGGGCTTCACGGTGCGACCGTCGACCAGGGCCTTCGCTCCGTCGGCGACGCCGCGATCGATGGCGCCGCGGAGGAAGTCGACCTGCTGCCTCGTGATGATGGCGCCCATGGTCTCGCCCGGCCGGTGGGCGCTCGCGCGCTCGGCCACCTTCGCGAGAATGTGATCGACCTTGCCGACGGCGAGCACGACCGAGGCCGCCATGCAGCGCTGGCCCGCGCAGCCCGTGAACGAGTCGGCGATGCCGGCCGCTGCGATCTCGGGGTCGGCGTCGGGCATCAAGATGATGTGGTTCTTCGCGCCGCCCAGGCAGAGCGCGCGTTTTCCCAGCAGGGTGGTGCGCGAGTAGACGGCCCTGGCGACCGGCGTCGAGCCGACGAAGCCCACCGCGCGCACCTCGGGGTGATCGATGATCGCGTTCACCGCGTCGACGCCGCCCTGCACGATGGTGAGCACGCCGGGCGGTAGACCCGCCTTCGTGAAGCACTCGCCGAGCACCTGCGAGGTCATCGGCACCTTCTCCGACGGCTTCCACACGAAGGCGTTCCCCAGCGCGATGGCGATGGGCATCATCCACATCGGCACCATCGCGGGGAAGTTGAACGGGGTGATGCCGGCGACGACGCCCAGCGGCGCGCGACGCACCTCACAGTGCACGCCGCGAGAGACCTCCATTTTGCCGCCCTGATCGAGGTTCTGGAGCGCGAGCGCGAACTCGAGCACCTCGACGCCCTTCATCACGCCCGCTTCGGCTTCCGCGATCGTCTTGCCCGACTCGTACGAGATGACGGCGCGCAGCTCTTCGAGGCGGTTGAGAATGTTCTGGCGCACCTCGAACAAGAGGCGCGTGCGCTCCTTGATGGGGGTCTGGGCCCACTCCTTCGCGCCAGCAGCGGCTCCGGCCACGGCTTCGTCGACGAGCGCGCGATCGGCGCTGCGCAGCTCGAGCATGAGCTCGCCCGTGTACGGGCTGGTGACGGTGTGAGCGCCCTTCTCGAAGCGCCACTGGCCTTTGACGAGATGGGGAACGACGCGGGGGCCCTGCGACAGTCGCTGGTACGGGTGCATAAAGGGTCGCGCACCCTACAGCTTCGGCCCACCGAGGAGGAGGACGACGTGTCGACGCCCGGCGTCAAAGCGGAATCGGGGCGCGCACGAGCCGATTCTTCTCCCACGAGAAGAGCGGCACGACCGACTTGCCCGCGGCGCGGAAGTGCGGGTCGGCCGAGAAGGCGAGGGTGAGCTCGAGGCGCTTCATCACCACCAGCGAGCTGCAGTCGGTGAGCGACAGGCTGGGAACGCGGGGCGCGAGCTTGCGGAAGAGGGCGAGCGACTCCGAGAGCCCCTCTGGCCCGACGCGAACGAGCTGCATCTCTCCCGCCGCGACGATGGCCTCGAAGTCGTCGAGGAAGTGGAGCGCCGAATCGGGCCCAGCCGCGGCATGCAGCGCGGTCAGGATCTCCTCCAGCACGAGATCCGACGTCACGCGCACCGAGCCATGCGCGTCGAGCCACACATCGGCCTCGAGCACGTCGTCGTGCGCCGGGTCGCGCCGGTTCGCCATGGCCAGGAACGCCCAGGTGTCGACGAAGATGGCCTTCACTTCGGCAGGGGCTCGGTGGCGGCCTCGAGGGCGAAGTAGCCGCGACGCATGCGAGCCTTCGCGGCAGCCGAGCGCGTCTTGAGCGTCTCGAGGTCGGCGCGGCTCTCGCGTCGTTCGAGCGCCAGCTCGGCCCCTTCGATCAACAGCTCCCGCACCGTCACCCCGCCCTGCGCCGCGGCGGTCTTGAGTCGCGCGTGCAGGCCAGGGTCGAGCTGAAAGGTCATCTTCACGGGTGCCATACAGCAAACCGTATCAGCGCCGTTTGCATGCCGTAAACACGGCTCCGGCGATGAACCGGCGCGCAGAATCTGCGGAGAAGCAGCACTCCACCGCGGCCGAGATTTTTTCATCACAGCCGGGGCCGCCGAACATCTAGAAGCCAATCCGTGCAATTGCGAATCGTTCTCATTCTCTCGGCGATGGTGCTCACGAGCTGCCCCCAGCCGACGAAGCCCGACCCGGGAGAGGCGCTGCAACGTCAGGCGCTCGCAGCCATCGACGCCAACGTCGCGCGGCCGTCGCTCGAGCGGTTCGTCACGGATTCGTCGGCGTTGAGTCTGGCCGTCGAGCGTTGGCGGCAGGCGCCCGCAGGGCAGGACGCGACGGCGCTGGAAGACGCGAAGAAGACGTTCGAGACGGCGTTTCTTTCGTGGCAGCGCGTCGAGTTGCTGCAGTTCGGCCCGCTGGGCGCAGCGACCCGGGTCACGCTGGGCGAAGGGCTTCGCGACGAGATCTACTCGTGGCCCACTGCCAACCTCTGCCGCATCGACGCTGCGCTCGTCGCGAACACGACCCCCGACGATGCGTACTTCGACGCTGCGCTCGTGACGTCGAAGGGCCTCGTGGTGCTCGAGGAGCTGCTCCACAACCAGTCGATGACGACGACGTGTCCTTCGACGGCGACCATCGTCACCGATGGCTCGTGGGCTGCGCTCGCAGCGACCCCCGCCTTGCAGGAGCGTCGGAAGGCCTGGGCCGCGGGCGTGGCCCGACATGTCGAGCGCACCGCGAAGAAGGCACGTGACGGCTGGGTCGCCTACGCCGAGAAGCAGGCCGCTGCTGGTTCGATGGGCTCGCCGTGGAGAACCCCGAAGGACGCGCTGGACGACGTCTTCGCCGGCCTCTTCCTCGTCGACCAGATGGTGAAGGACTCGAAGCTGGGCGCGCCGGCCGGCCTCAACATGGCGTGCATGGCGACGTCGTGCCCCGAGCTCGCCGAGTCACCACGGGCGCTGCTCTCGAGCCGCGCGGTGGTCGAGAACCTCGTCGCGTTGCGTGCTGGTTTCACGGGCTCGTTCGAGATCGGCTCGACGGCCGTGGGCTTCGACGATCTGCTCGTCGAGCGTTCTGCGCCCGAGCTGCGCGATCAGATGCTGGCGGCGCTCGACGCGGCGCTCGCCAGTGCACGTGCCCTCGATCGCCCGGTTCAGCGGCTCGTCGTCGAGAGCCCCGACACCGTTCCCGCGCTCCGCACGCAAGTGAAGGCCTTCACCGATCTCTTCAAGACGCAGTTCGTGACCACCCTGTCGCTCAAGGTTCCCAAAGAGGGCGCCGGCGACAACGACTGACCCACCCTGGACCCGACCACCATGCGAATCATCGTCTCAGCACTCACCCTCGCTCTCGTCGCCTGCGGCGGCATGCCCAGCGGCACCGACGCGGGCTGTGAAGTTCCGCTCACGGGCGCCTACCCCGACACCACCTTCGCGACGGCTGCCGCCAACGAGGTCGCGATGCTTGGTCGGCTCAACGCCTTCAGCGCTCCGCTTCGCAGCGCTGCACTCGACGCCGGCTTCACCATCACGCGCGGCGAGCTGAACACCCTCTTCACCGCGGGCACGCCGTCGCTCTCGACGTACATCACGCCCGGCTTCCAGCCGACGCTCGACGAGGCGCTCACGGCGTTCGTCGCGGCGCAGGGCAAGACGTTCACGCCGGTGAACCCCGCAATGGGCACGGGCGGCATCTATGGCACCGGCACCACCTCGTACGTGATCTCGGAGAAGGGCGTCGATCTGCGCGAGGTCGTCGACAAGGGCTTCTACGGCGCGGTGTTCTACGCCGAGGCGGCCCGGCGCGTTCCCACGGCGACGAGCCCCGAGTCGATCGATCAGCTCGTCGCGCTCTTCGGCGCGAACCCCACCTTCCAGCAGAGCGACACGGCCGCGATGGGCAAGGACGAGATGGCGGCGAAGTACGCCAAGCGCCGCACGCCCGCGGGAGGCCCCGGCAGCTATGTCGTCATTCGTGACGCGTTCGTGCGGGCGCGGCTCGCGGCGACGTCGACTTCGGCCGCGTGTTCGGCCGAGCGTGCCGCAGCCCTCGAGACCGTGAAGCTCGAGTGGGAGCGCGCGCTCGCCTCGACCGTCGTCTTCTACGTGAACTCGGCGGCGACGAAGCTGCAGGACCCTGCGGCCGACGCGACGAAGAAGGCCTCCGCGCTGCACGATCTCGGCGAAGCGGTCGCGTTCTTCATCGGGCTCAAGGCCGTGCCGCAGTCGAACCGGAAGATCACCGACGCGCAGCTCGAGCAGGTGCTCACCGCCATGCGTACGCCCTCGCTCTCGGGGTCGACGCTGTTCCGTCTCGTCACCGACACGCCCGCCGACGTCGACGGCCTGCTCATGGCCAACACGCGCATTCAGCAGGCGTACGGCTTCACGGCCGACGAGATGACCCGCTTCAAGACCAACTACTGAGCCATGCGCCTCGCCGAGATCGTCAGCCGATTGAACGAGCCCGTCGATGGGCGTTCGCTGCGTGTCTTTCGCGCTGGCCTCGGCGTGTTGCTGGCCGGAGCGCTGCTTCGACTCCACCTCACGGGGTGGACGGCGCCCCTCTTCCTCGAGCCTGACTTTCGCTTCTCGTACGAGGCGTTCTCGTTCCTTCCTCCGATTCCGCGCGCGTTGGTGCCGGTCGCGCTCGCGGCCGGAGCGCTCGGCGCGGTGGTGCTGGGCTTTTCGAGCGGCGTGCTCCGTCGCCTGGGCGGGCTCGTGTTTCTGCTGTGCTTCGGGTGGCTCAAGCTGTTCGACGTCACGAACTACCTGAACCACGACTACCTCGCGTTCCTGCTCGGTGCGCTGCTCACGCTCCTTCCGCTCGACGGGGCGACGATTCCTCGTTGGGCGCTGTGGCTGGTGCGCTTTCAGGTGGGCGTCGTCTACGTGCACGCAGGGCTCGCGAAGGTGAACACGGACTGGTTGCTGCACGCGTGGCCGCTCGAGACGTGGTTCGCGGCGAATCGTGGGTTGCCGGTGCTGGGGCCGCTGCTCGCGTTGCCGTTCGCGCCGCTCGTGGCTGCGTGGGCAGCGTGCCTGTACGACTGCACGATTCCCTTCTGGCTTTTCAACCGCCGCACGCGCCCGTTCGCCTTCGCGGTGCTGCTCGTCTTTCACGGCACCACGCACGCGCTCTTCGACATCGGCATCTTCCCGTTCATCATGACGCTGGCGGCGACGGTGTTCTTCGAGCCGTCGTGGCCCGCGCGGTTCGGGCTCGTGCTGCGTCGAAGCGCGACGTGGAAGCCGCTGCCCAACGCGATCGTCGCGCTGCTGTGTGTCTACGTCGCGTTTCAGGCGCTGTTTCCGCTGCGCTCTCACCTCATCGGTGACGACGTGCTCTGGGACGAACAGGGCATGCGCTGGTCGTGGAAGGTGATGCTGCGCGAGAAGAACGGCTCCATCAGCTACCGGGTGCGCGTGCGTGGTGAGGCGCGCGAGTGGCAGGTCGACCCGATGGACGTGGTGACGCCGCGGCAGTCGAACGAGATGAGCGGGCAGCCCGATCTCATCGTCGCCCTCGGCCGGCACATCGGCCGTCAGATGGAGCAGAAGCTCGGAAGGCCCGTCGAAGTGTTCGTCGACGCGCTGGTGTCTCTCAACGGCCGGCCCCCCGCACGGCTCTTCAAACCCGACGTCGACGTGATGACGCTCGAGGGGTGGGATCTGCGGCCGGCGCTGTTGCCGTCGCCGCGCTCGTCTCAGCCCGTTCGAATCGCGGGGTGGTGAGTGATGGTCTCGGGGCTTCTGTTCAGTCTCGTCGTCGCTGCAGGGCCGATGGTGCCCTTGCTCTCCGATCCTTTGCCGGCTCCGAAGCGAGTTCGGGTCGCGCAGCTCGACGACGCAGACGGTGGCGTGTGGTCGTACGAGGACGAGCCGATCGACGCCGGAGCTGCCGATGCCGGCGTGAAGTTCTCGACGAAGGTCGTGGGGCAACGCGGGCCCGACATTCGGCGCGTGGCCGGGAGCGCGATCGCCCTGACCGAAGAAGATCTCGAGCGGCGCGAGCTCAACGACGTGCACCGCGTGCTGGCGGAGGTGCCAGGTGTGTACTTCCGCGAGGAGGACGGACTCGGCCTGCGGCCCAACATCGGTCTGCGTGGCGCGAACCCCGATCGCAGCGCGAAGGTGACGCTGATGGAAGACGGCGTGCTACTCACGCCTGCGCCGTACTCCGCGCCGGCCGCCTACTACTTCCCCCTCGTCACGCGCATGGTGGGCCTCGAGGTCTACAAAGGCCCGGCGGCGATTCAGTATGGCCCGCAGACGATCGGCGGGGCGATCAACCTGCGCACCCGTGAAGTGCCCACGTACAACCTGTTCAAGCTCGACGTCGCGGGTGGCAGCCGGTTTCAGGCGCGCGTGCACGGCGTCGCGGCCGCGGGCTCGGAGAAGTGGGGCGTGCTCGCCGAGGGCGTGTTCCTTCGTGACGACGGCTTCAAGCGCATCGACGGTGGCGGCAACGCGGGCTTCGAGCGCAGCGAGTTCATGATCAAGGGGCGCATCTCGCCGGGTGACGCGTGGAAGCAGCAGCTGATCGTCAAGTCGACGCTCTCGATCGAAGACAGCCGCGAGACCTACCTGGGGCTGACGGGCGCCGACTTCGAGGCGACGCCGCTCCGGCGCTACTCGGCGACGGCCCTCGATCGCATGCAGGCCAACAGGCTCTCGGTGAGCGCGCGTTGGTCGGCCCAGCCCGCGCCGTGGCTCACGTTGACCGCCGATGCGTACCGCCACGCCTTCGATCGTGCGTGGAACCGGCTCGATCACTTCCGTCGCGGGCCGGAGCTGTATTCGCTGCTCGTGCAGCCCGTGCGCGGCGGTCTCGACGGTCAGTTTCTGCAGGTGCTGCGTGGCGCGGCCGATTCGACCGGCCCCGACGACGCCCTCGTGGTGCAGCGCAACTCCCGCACGTTCATCAGTGAAGGCGTGCAGCTCAGCGCGCGTTCGACGTTCTCGACGGGGCCGATCTCACACGAGGTCGAGGCTGGCGCGCGGTTTCATCACGACGAGATTCGCCGAGATCACACGGGCCAGAGCTACGCGATGACGAACGGCGCGCTGGTGCGTGACGAAGCTCCCATGACGCAGGAGGCGCTCAATCGCGGCGTCTCCCGGGCGGGCGCGCTGCAGCTGCACGACACGCTGACGTGGGGCCGGTTTCTGCTCTCTCCCGGCGCGCGCCTCGAGCTGATCGACATGGCGTACTCGGACGATCTGACGAAGTCGTCGAGCCGCGGGCTGCAGGTCGTTCCGCTCGTCGGGCTCGGTGGCGTGGTCGCGCTCCCGCTCGGCGTCAACGTGTTCGGCGGGGTGCACCAGGGCTTCAGCCCCGTCACGCCAGGCCAGCAGGCCGACGTGCTGCCCGAGCGCGCGACGCACTTCGAGTTGGGCGTTCGGGCGCCGAGCCGGAAACGCCGCTTCGAGGTGGTCGGCTTCTGGAGCGAGTACACGAACCTCACCGGCGAGTGCACCGGTAGCTCGGGCTGCGTCGACGACTCGCTCAACCGGCAGTTCAACGGCGGAGCGGGGCGCATCATCGGCGTCGAGGCCCTGGCGTCGATGTCGTTCGCGTTGCCGGCCAACTTCGAGCTCGTCCCCCAGCTCACGTACACCTTCACGTCGGCGCACTTCCTCACCGACTTCACCTCGGCGAACCCGATCTGGGGCACCGTTCGTGCGGGCGACTTCATTCCGTACGTGCCTTCGCATCAGGGGTCGGCGCGGTTGATCATGAACCGTGAGGCGCTCTCGGTCTCGGTGGGCGTCGAGGCGAGCAGCGGCTTTCTCGAAGAGGCGGGCGATGGAACGAGACAGCCGGTCGTGCCTGCGCGGGCGTTGCTCGACGCGACCGCCAGCTACCGGCTCGGCGCGTTTCAGTTCTACGTGACGGGCACGAACCTGACGAACCAGCAGGTCATCGCGGCGCGGCGTCCCTTCGGGGCCCGCCCCATCGCGCCCATCGCCGTGCAGGGGGGCGTTCGCGCCCAGTGGCCGTAGTCGGTCACCACTTCGTCATGGCTGGGCCAGCATCGACGCCGCGCTCGCTACGGTGGCCTCGCCATGACTCCTCTGCGACGCCAGCTCCTCGAGCGATACGGCACCAAGCCCGTGCCCCGCTACACGTCGTACCCGCCTGCCAATCACTGGAAGGCGACCACCGATGCGGCGTGGCCAGGGCGCGTGTTCGAGACGATTCGAAGACCGCTCTCGATCTACGTGCACGTGCCGTTCTGCAAGAAGCTGTGCTGGTACTGCGGCTGCAACATGCTCATCGATCACCGCGGTGAGCTGGTCGAGCGGTACCTCGCGGCCATCGAGCGCGAGTTCGAGCTCGTCTCGAAGCTGCTCCCGGCGCAGCGAGAGGTCGTGCAGGTCCACCTGGGCGGAGGCACTCCGACGCACCTGACGCCTGCGCAGCTCGAGCGCCTCATCGGGAGCCTGCGCGAGAGGTTTCCGTGGGCCTCCGACATCGAGGCGTCGATCGAAGTGCACCCGCCGGTCACCTCCCTCGCCCACCTCGAGACGCTCGCGTCGCTCGGCTTCAATCGCCTCTCGATGGGCGTGCAGGACTTCGACGAACAGGTGCAGGAGCGGGTGAACCGGCCCCAGCCCTTCGAACAGACGCGGCAGCTCGTCGCCTTCGCCAGAGCGCTCGGCTTCGAGAGCGTGAACATGGACCTGATGTACGGCCTGCCGCTGCAGACGGTGGAGCGCTTCGCCACCACGCTCGAGCTCGTGAAGCGCATCGACCCCGATCGCCTGGCGCTGTTCGGCTACGCGCACATGCCCTCGCTCAAGAAGCACCAGCGGCTGATCGACGCGAACGAGCTGCCGAACGCCGAGGGCCGGCTCGCGCTGCTCGAGCTCGGCATCAACACCCTCGAAGCCTCGGGCTACACGCTCATCGGGCTCGACCACTTCTCCCGCTCGCACGACGAGCTCGTGAAGGCGCGTGAGAACGGCACGCTGCGGCGAAACTTCATGGGCTACACGACGTGCCGCGACAGCGAGGTGATCGCCTTCGGGCCGTCGGCGATCTCCGAGGTCGAAGGCACCTTCCTGCAGAACCAGCACGACGTGCGCGCCTGGTGCGCCGAGCTCGAGGCGGGACGATTGGCGGTCACGCGCGGGTGGGCGCCGAGCGCAGACGACTCCGTTCGCCGCACGCTCATCATGCAGCTGTTCTGTCAGCTCGACGTCGACACCCGCGCGTTCGGTGAGAAGTACGGCATCGACTTCGAGCGCTACTTCGAAGACGAGCTGCGGCTCATGGCCGAGCTCGAGCACGACGGGCTGGTGGAGCGCCGCCCGGGGCACCTCACGCTCACCTCCGAAGGCCAGCTGCTGCTGCGCAACGTGGCGAGCGTCTTCGATACCTACTCGAAGGGCCCGAAGAAGGCCCACGCCCCCGCGGTGTGATCAGCGCAGGCCCGCGCGGCGACGGGCGTCGTACGTGACGATGAGATCGGCGCCTGCGCGGCGGAGCGAGACGAGCAGCTCGGTCATCGCCCGCTCGAAGTCGATGAGCCCCTTGTCGGCGGCGGCGCGCACCATCGCGTACTCACCCGACACCTGGTACGCGACGAGCGGGTGCAGCGTGCGCTCGCGTGCGTCTCGAATGAGATCGAGGTTCGACATCGCGGGCTTGACGAGCAGCAGATCGGCGCCTTCGTCGACGTCGAGCATCAGCTCCCGCAGCGCCTCGCGGCGGTTGTGTGCCGGCATCTGGTACGAGGCCCGGTCGCCGAACGCGGGTGCGCTGTGCGCCGCTGCGCGGAAGGGCCCGTACAGCGCCGACGCCATCTTGATCGCGTACGAGACGATGCCCACGTCGTGACACCGCGCCTCGTCGAGCGCCGCACGAATCACGCCGACGCGCCCATCCATCATGTCGCTCGGGCAGACGAAGTCGACGCCGGCCTTCGCGAGCAGCACGGCCATCTCGGCCAGCTTCGGCAGCGTCGCGTCGTTCACGATGTGGTTGCCCTCGACGACCCCGCAGTGGCCGTGCTCGGTGAGGCTGCACAGACAGACATCGGCCATCAGCACCACGTCGGGCGTCACCCGTCGGGTCAGCTCGATGGCGGCGAGGTACTCGGCGAGCGGCTCCGAGAGGGGGCGTTGCTGGTTCCACTTCGCGTCGGGCACGCCGAAGAGCATCACGCCCCCGACGCCCGCGCGGTGGAGCTGCTGGACCTCTTCTGCGAGCACGTCACCGCTGAGCTGCCACAGCCCGCTGCCGGGCGACGTCTCGCGCTTGGTGCCCTTGCCGTTCACCACGAAGTACGGCTGCACGAGGTGCTCGAGGCCGACGTCGACTTCCTTGAACAGTCGGCGAATGGCGGGCGTGCGGCGCAGACGGCGAAGGCGGGTCGCGGGGAACGCTTCAGACATGGCGTGGCTCCTCTGGGGTGAAGGCTTCGAACAGCGGGCGAGAACGATCGGCCTGCTCTGCGTCGGGGAATGCGGCGCGAGCTGCGTGCAACGTCGACTCGCCCCAGCAGACGACGCGTGCAGGCGGGGTCGGGTGCGCGGCGAAGAAGTTCGAGACGGCCGAGGGGCTCGCGAAGAAGACGCCGTAGTGTGGTGGCAGCCTGGCGACCTCCGCTTCGAGCGTCGCCGGGGCGCGCATCTCGTACACGATGGGCCGGGTGACGGGCCCCAGCACTTCGAGACGCTTCACCGCCTCCTGCTGCTCCGCGCTCGTCACGCCGGCGTCGCTGCTCGGGTACCAGAAGACCGCGTCGTTGATGCCGCGGCGGTGCAGGCGCTCCTCGACGGCCTGCGCGAGCTGCACCACGCCAGAGAAGCCCTCCACCGTCGGCCGGTAGCCCAGCTCACGGAGCGCCTGAGAGGTGGTCGGCGCGATGGCGGCGAGCTCGTGCGGTTCGGCCGAGGCCAGCACGCGATGAACGGCTTCGACCGCTCCAGTGCTCGTCAGCAGCACCACGCGGTGGCCCTCGGGGCGCCACCGAGGAAAGGGCCGCAGCACCCGTTCGATGCAGGGCAGCGCGAAGGCTTCGACCCCCGCGCCGCGCAGCTCCTCCACCACGCGGCGAGCGTCGGCGTCGGAGCGGGTGATGGCCCAGGGCAACACGTCGCGGTTGTACGCGGAGCCCCCTTCACGCAACCCCCGACATGACGGACCTGTGACGAAACGGCGCAGTTCATTCGGTACTCATCCGCCATGGACAGACGCCAACGGTTCCTCGCTGCGCTCTCACGGCAGCCGGTCGATCGCCCGCCGGTGTGGCTGATGCGTCAGGCAGGCCGCTACTTGCCCGGCTATCGCTCGGTTCGCGCCGAGCACGGCTTCTGGGACGTGTGCCGAACGCCCGAGCTCTCGACCCGGGTCGCCCTCGAGCCGCTCAAACGCTTCGCGCTCGATGCGGCGATCGTCTTCAGCGACATCCTCGTGGTGCCTGAGGCGCTCGGCGCTGGCGTCACCTTCGAGAAGGGTGAAGGGCCCGTCTTCGCGAGTGTGCTGCGCAGCCGCGCCGATCTCGCGAAGTGGAACACCACTGGCCTGATGGAGCGGCTCGCGTACGTGCCCGCCGCCGTGAAGCACCTGGCTCAGACGCTCGCGGGCAGCCACGGCCTGCTCGGGTTCGCGGGCGCGCCGTTCACGTTGTTTGCGTACAGCGTCGAAGGTGGTGGGAGCGATGACTTCCGCCACGCGCGCTCGATGCTCGCGAGTGATCCCTCGCTGGCGCACGACGTGATGAACCTCTTCGCCGACGCGATCGCCGAGCTGTGTCTGGCCGAGCTCGCAGCCGGCGCCGACGCAGTGCAGCTCTTCGACACCTGGGGCGGGCTGCTGTCGAAAGACGAGTACCGCACGCACGTGGTGCCTTCACTCAACCGCGCCGCCGCGAAGATTCGCGCGAGCGGCAAGCCAGTCATTCTCTTCCTCAAGGGCGGCATGCACCTGCTCGAGGTCTTGAAGGACGTCGAGGTCGATGGTGTGTCGCTCGACTGGCGTACCTCGTTCACCGAAGCGCGCGCCGCGTTGCCCAACCACCTGCTGCAGGGCCAGCTCGATCCCGTGCTCCTCTTCGCAGGCGAGGCGCCGGTTCGTCAGCGCACGCGCGCTCTGTTGAAGGAGCTCGACGCACTCCCCGGAGGGAATCGCGGCTGCATCGTGAACCTCGGGCACGGCATTCTTCCGCAGACTCCCGAGAGCTCCGTCGCGGCGCTGTGCGACGAGGTGGCGGCGTACCGGCCATGACGATGCCAGTCGCCGTCGTCGGAATGGACTTCAGGGAGGGGCCCTCGTCGGTGCGCGCCCAGCTCAAGGCCATCGACGACTCTGCCGACTCTCCGACGGGCCGGCTCCGACAGGGCGGGCTGTGTGACGGCGTCGCGCGAATCGAGAGCTGCTCGCGCATCGAGTGGGTGCTCTCGGCGAAGAACGCGTCGTGGGCTGCGGAGCTGCTGCGCGGTGGCCTGCTCAAGGCGCTCGGCGACGCTGCGACGGGCCGACGCATGCACCTGAAGCTGTCGACCGGAGCGCTCCACTATCTGCTGCGCGTCACCCTCGGTCTCGAGTCGGTGGCCGAAGGCGAACATGCGATCGGCCGCCAGGTGCTCAAGGGCTTCGAGCACGCGCACGCCGAGGGCACGACCGATCGCACGCTCCACCTGTGCTGGCACGCGCTCGGGCGAATTCTCCAGGCCCGCAAGGAGACCGGCGTCGGGTCGAGCGTCGGCGTGCAGTCGCTCGTCGTCGGTGAGCTCCGCGGTGTCGAGAAGCGCGCCGAGTTGCTGCTGCTGGGCCGTGGCGAGATCGGCCGGCAGGTGTCGGGGGCGCTCCAACGTGAAGGCTTCGAGCGCGTCGAGCAGTTCTCTCGCGCCGAGTTGGCTCGTTTTCACGAGCGCGCGGTGTCGGCGCCGGTGGTGGTGGTCGCGACTGGCGGGCCAGCGCCGTGGCTCGAGCTGCCGTCACGAACCGACTGGCCGTTGGTGATCGACGTCGGCGCTCCAGAGCAGGTGCTCGGCTGTGAGGGGTGGCGCTCGTTGACGCTCGACGCGCTGCTGACGCGGCGCGGCCTCACGCTCGACGGAGGGGCGCTGGCGACGTTGAACACGCTCGCCGACGAAGGCGCCGAGGCGTTGCGTGAAGCGCTCGAGGCGGCTCCTGGCCATCAGGTGCTGCAGGCGCTCGAGTCGGAGAAGCGTCGATTCTTCGAAGACGACGTCGAGGCGATGTTGGCCGAGCTGCCCGCGAAGGAGGCCCGTCGCGTCGCAGAGACGCTGCGTGGCTTCACCCATCGACTGCTCGAGGTCACCCGGAGGGCATCACGTGTCTCGTGAACTGAAGTTGGCGACGAGAGGCAGCGCGCTGGCGAGGTGGCAGACCGCACAGGTGGCAGCGCGCCTTGGGGGAAACGCGCGCGAAGTGATCATCGAGACGCGCGGTGACATCGATCAGGCGCCGGTGCTCGCGGGCCGCATGGAGAAGGGCTTCTTCACCGCCGAGCTCGAGCGCGCACTGCACGAGAAGAGCGTCGACGTGGCCGTGCACTCGCTGAAGGATCTGCCGACGATTCAGCCGAAGGGCCTGTGCCTCGGTGCGGTGCTCGAGCGTGCAGACCCGCGTGATTGGCTCATCGTTCGTCGCGACGCGGTCGATCGCTCCAACGCCGTGCCCGTGAAGCCGCGCGGCCGGGTCGGTGCCTCGTCGCTTCGCCGCATGTCGTTGCTGAGACATCACGCGCCTCACCTCGAGCCCACGCCGCTCAGAGGCAACGTACCCACCCGCGTGCGCAAGCTCGGTGAAGGCCAGTACGAGGCGATCGTGCTCGCAGCGGCCGGCGTCTCGCGCCTCGGCATCGATCTCTCGCCCTTCGAGGTGTTCGCGCTGACGCCGACGACGTGGGTGCCCGCGCCGGGGCAGGGGACGCTCGCCATTCAATGCCGCGAAGACGACACCGAGGTTCGCCAACGCCTCGCGGCCATCGAGCACGTCGAGAGTCGCCGCCGGGTCGACGCCGAGCGCCTCATGCTGCAGGCCTTCGAAGCCGGGTGCGCGAGCCCGTTCGGCGCCTTCCTCGCTGGAGCGCAGCTGCACGTCGGCGAGGAGCGTCAGGGCCGGTTCCTCGTCGCCCGCACCGAGCTCTCGTCGCCGCTCACCCTCGAAGGCGCCCACCGCCTGCTGCCCACGCTCTCGTTCCAGGAGTCCCATGAAGCCATCACTCAAGACCTCTGAGGCGCTGTTCGAGAAGGCGCGCGGCCGCATGCCCGGCGGTGTGTCGAGCCCGGTGCGCGCGTTCGGCAAGGTCGGCGGCGTGCCCCGCTACATCGCGAAGGCGGCCGGCCCGTTCCTCTGGGACGAAGACGGCAACCAGTTGCTCGACTTCTGCCTCGCGTGGGGCCCCAACATTCTTGGCCACGCGCACCCTGCCGTCGTCGAAGCGGTCGTCGAGGCTGCGAGAAACGGGCTCGCCTTTGGCACCACGCACCGCAACGAGGTCGCGCTGGCCGATCTCGTGCTCGAGGCATTCCCCGAACATCAGCTGGTGCGCTTCGTCGTCTCGGGGACGGAGGCTGTGGCCACGGCGATTCGGCTCGCGCGCGGCGTGACGGGCCGGCCGCTGACGCTCAAGTTCACCGGCTGCTACCACGGCCATGTCGACAGCCTGCTGGTGAAGGCTGGCAGCGGCGTGGTGACGCAGGGGCTCTCTGACAGCAAGGGTGTGCCCGAAGGGCTCGCCGCGACGACGGTGGTCGTTCCGCTCGATGACGAAGCCGCGATGATCTCGGCGTTCGATCAATACGGCCCGAAGCTGGCGGCCGCGATCGTCGAGCCGCTGCCCGCCAACAACGGCCTGCTGCAGCAGCGCAAGGCGTGGCTCGAGACGCTCCGCGCGCAGTGCACGAAGCATGGAACCGTTCTCGTCTTCGACGAGGTCATCAACGGCTTCCGGTTTCACTTCGGCGGCTACGGTCGCCTCATGGGCGTGACGCCCGATCTCACGACGCTGGGGAAGATCGTCGGTGGCGGGTTGCCCGTCGCGGCGGTGGCCGGCAAACGCGAGCTGCTCTCTCAACTGGCTCCGCTCGGCGGCGTGTACCAGGCCGGCACCATGGCGGGAAACCCGGTCGCCCTCGCCGCGGGCATCGCGACCCTCACCGAGCTTCGAAAGCCGGGCACCTACGAGACGCTCGAGTCGCTGGGCGCGCAGCTCGAAGCGGGGTGGCATCGACGGAGCAAGGGCCTGGGCCTGCGGCGCGTCGGCTCGCTCTTCTGGCCCTGGCTCGACGCGAGCGCTCCGCCAACGACAGCCGAGGCGATTGCTCCAGAGGTGGTCGCGCGGTTTCACCAGTCGTACGGGCGCTGGCTCGACGCGGGCATCTACCTGCCGCCGAGCGGCTACGAGGTCGGCTTCCTCTCGACCGCCCACACGCCCGCGCACGTCGATCGACTGCTCGAGGTGATGTTCCCGGAGGCCGGATGACATCGTGGCGTACGCGGTTCGAATACGTCGTGGCCGGCGTCGCGCTGGCGGTGATCGCCGTCATGGTGACGTGGTGGGCCGTGCTGGCTCGTCGTCTCGCGAATGACGGGCTGCGCTTGCAGGAGCAGCTGCATCTGCTGCGCACCGGAGAGCACCTCGATCTCGCCGAGCGCAGCGCCCGCGTGAACTTCATGGTGCTCGGCGAGTTCAGCGCCATGGCCATCTGTCTCGTCTCGGCCGTCGGCGTGCTCCTCTACATCGCGCGGCAACGCACGCTCGCGCAGCTGCGCATGGAGCGGCTGCTCCAGTTCACCTCGCACGAGCTGAAGACGCCGATCGCCGGCGTGCGGGCGCTCTTGCAGACCCTCGAGATGGGCGCCGTGCCAGAGGAGCGCGAGAAGGAGTTCCTCCAGCGCGGCCTGCAGGAGATCGATCGCCTCGAGCACCTCGCCGAGACGATCCTCATGTGGCAGCGATCGGTCGCGTCGGTGGGCAAGCTGACGTCGGCGCCGGTCGATGCGCGGCGGTTGGTGGAGGACGTGCTCGAGCACCGCGTGCGCACGGGCGTCACGGAGCAGATTGAGGTGGCGTCGCTCGCCCCTGCGACAGTGGTGGCCGACAGCGATGCGTTTCGCGTGATTCTCGAGAACCTGCTCGACAACGCGCGCAAGTACGGCGCTGGCACGGTCGAGCTGAAGGGCGAGCTGACCCCGGGGGCGTGGCAGCTGTCGGTGCGCGACGGCGGGCAGGGCTTCCCCTCGGAGGAGGCGTCTCGCCTGTTCGATCCCTTCAGGCGCCAGCGCCACCAGGGCATGACGCACGGGAGCGGCCTGGGCCTCTATCTCGCCCGTCAGCTCGCCTTGCGAATGCACGGAGAGATCACGGCTCGCAGCGAGGGGCCCGGTCGAGGTGCGGTCTTCACGGTGTCGTTGCCGCTGCAGGAGAGCCGATCATGACGGAGCGGGTGCTGGTGATCGAAGACGACGCGCTGGTGCGCGATCTCGTCACGCTGAACGTCTCGCACGCGGGCTTTCAGGTCATCGAGGCCGTCGACTTCGCGCAGGGGCAGCGGCTGCTCTTCGAAGGTGGGTGGGAACTCGCGCTGGTGGACGTGATGTTGCCAGGTGGTGACGGCTTCACGCTCACGCGCACCGCGAGAGAGAAGGGCGTGCGAAAGCCGATCATCATGCTGACCGCGCGCGCCGACGTGGCGTCGAAGGTGCGTGGCTTCGACTGCGGCGCCGACGACTACCTGCCCAAACCCTTCGACGTTCAGGAGCTGCTCGCCCGCGTGCGTGCGGCCCTGCGGCGCGCGAGCCCGGGGCCCATGAAGGAGACCCGCCTCACGCTCGGCTCGTACTGGGTTCGGTTCGATACCGGGCAGGCGCAGACGACCGAGGGGCTCCTCTCGTTGTCGGACAAGGAGCTGCGGCTGATGCAGCTGTTCGCCAACCGGCCCGACGAGGCCCTCTCACGCGCCGACATTCTCGAAGAGGTCTGGGGCATGGATGCGTTCCCGACCGATCGCACCGTCGACAACTTCATCATGCGGCTGCGGCGGTTGTTCGAAGTGAACCCCGAGGAGCCACGCCACCTCGTGACGCTCCGGGGCCGCGGGTACCTCTTCAAGCCATGAACGCGCTCACCACCATTCCGGGAAAGCGGCGCGCCGTCGTGCTGGTGAACCTGGGAACGCCAGAGGCTCCGACGCCCGCAGCCGTGCGTGCGTACCTCGCGGAGTTCCTCTCCGACCCGCGCGTCGTCGATCTGCACCCCATCGCACGGTGGCTGCTCTTGAACCTCGTCATTCTTCCGCGCCGGCCCGCGAAGGTGGCGCCGCTGTACGAGTCGATCTGGATGAAGGGCGGCTCTCCGTTGCTCGTGCATGGGCGCGCGCTGGAGCAGCAGGTGCAGCAGCTCTTGCCCGACGCCGAGGTGATGCTGGCGATGCGCTACGGCACGCCATCGCTGGCCTCGGTGCTCGATCGAATCGACGCGCTGCGCCTGCGGGAGGTGACGGTGGTGCCGCTCTTTCCGCACGAGGCGAGCGCGACGACGGGCTCGGTGAAGGAGGCCGTGTACTCGCACTATCGCCGTCACCCGCGCGTGCCGTCGGTGCGCGTGGTGCAGCCGTTCTTCGACGACGCGGGCTACCTCGAGACGCTCGCCGAGAACGTGCGCGCGCAGCTGCCCTCCGACGTGCAGCACGTGCTCTTCAGCTACCACGGCCTCCCCGAGCGGCAGGTGCGTCGCGAAGATGGCACGGGGCACTGCCTCACCGATTCGTGTTGTGCGTCGCTGACGGCGAAGAACGCGCACTGCTATCGCGCGCAGTGTTTCGCGACGACGCGGCTGCTGGCGGCGCGCCTGGGGTTGACCGACGTGGGCACGGCGTTTCAATCGCGGCTGGGTCGCGACCCGTGGATTGGCCCTGCGACCGACTCGACGCTGCAGTCGTTGGCCGATCGCGGCGTGAAGCGTGTGGCCATCGTCACCCCGGGCTTCGTCGCAGATTGTCTCGAGACGCTCGAGGAGCTGGGAAAGGCCGCCGTGGAGCGGTTTCAGCAGCGCGGCGGCCAGCTCACCGTCACCACCTGTCTCAACGACGACGCGGCGTTCGCGAGGGTGATCGCGCGGCTGGCGAGCGTGCCTGTCAGCTCCACAGCAGCGGTTTGAAGATCACCATTCCGACGATGATGATCATGAGCAGCGTCGGCAGCTCGTTCATCACGCGGAAGAACTTGTGATTCCACGTCGTGGGCGCGGTGATGAGCCGCTTGCGCGCGACGATGGCGAAGGCGTGGGTGCCCAGCAGCAGCACCACCATCGTGAGCTTCAGGTGCAGCCAGCCCTGCGAGAGCCACCCGGGTATGAGCGCGATCATCCACACGCCGGTGATGACGGCGACGATGGCGGCGGGCGTGGTGATGGCGTTGAGCAGGCGGCGCTCCATCACCTGGAAACGATCGCGCACGACCTGCTCGGTCTCCATCGCGTGGTAGACGTACAGGCGGAAGATGTAGAGCAGGCCTGCCATCCAGCTGATGACCGCGATGATGTGGAGCGTCTTGAGCCACAGGAACATGCGGCGGTTTTCCCAGCGGGCGCGGGCGTTCGTGTCACCACCCTGTCATGCGGTTCGGGCAGACTGGCGTCATGCAGCGTGTCGCGCTGGTGATCGCGGTGGTGGTGGTGGCGCTCGTCGCAGGCGGCGTCTTCTGGTGGCGAGCTCGTGGCGTTGAGTCGACGAGCGCTGCGGGGCTGCTGAGCGTGACGAGCAGCCCCTCGGGCGCGGCGGTGATGGTGGAAGGCAAGGAGGTCGGCCGAACGCCGTACTTCTCGGACAACCGGTGGGGCGGGAGCGTCGCCATCGAGGTGTCAGCGCCCGGCTATCGCAAGTGGAGCGGTACCTTCGAAGGCGGGCGCGACGCGAAGGTCGAGGTGACGCTCGCGCGGAAGAAGCTCCGCAAGGTCACGCAGGTCGACGCGGGCGTCATCGAGCTCGATCTCGACGAGGAAGAAGAAGCGCCGCGGCACACCAAGGGGCCGCTCCGCCCGCCCGAACCGACCGAGTTCGTCGACGACGACCTCGATCGTGAAGCCGAGGCGCAGAAGAAGCAGTGACGATGGCGGGTTTCAGAAACACGAAGGCCCGGGTCTCCGTTCGCTGGAGCCCGGGCCTTCTCGCAGCTGTCATTCGGCTCACGCCGCCTGGGGCACGATCGAGGCGGGCGACTTCGTCAGCTCGGCCTTCTTCTTGATCCGCAGCGTCAGCTTCACGCCAAGGGTCGCGAGAACTGCGCGGCCCTGGGCGACCGCGCTCTGCAGGCTGAGGACCGCAGCGTCGAGGTCGCGCTGGCTCGAGGTGAGCCTGGCCTTCGCCTCGGCGGAGACGGTCTCGGCGGTGGTGAGGTCGCGGAGCATGTGCGCGAGGCCGTCGGCCAGCGGCGGCCCATAGCCCGGCACACGGCGCATCTCGGGCTCGAGGCGGCGCGCGAGGCCCGCTTCATCACCTCGGTCGACGACGGTGAAGTACTCGCCAGAGACGATGCCGCGAATCTCACAGACGTTGACGCACGCGACGTTGAGCAGCCGCACGTTCTTGCGCAGCGTCTCGTAGGCGCGGGTCGCCTCCGCAGCAATGCGGGCGGCGCTCTGCTTCGAGGTCGCGGCCCTGACCGCTTCCGACTCGGCGGCTTGAATGCGCGCGTACATCTCGACGGCCGCGGGCGTCTTGAACGCGGTGAGCGCGGCGGTGACTTCGGCCGACTGCCGGCTGGTGCTCTCGAACTTCACGCTGATGTCCCTGGTCCACGACATGGTTTGCCTCGTTGGGTGGAGCGAGTTCATTCCCGCTGGGGTGACGCCTTGCGCTCCCGGGGCCATTCCCAAGTTGGTGTTATCCGGTGGGGGAGAATGGCTCCGCCGTCCAGGGGACGAGATGGCGTGCCTCGTGGTGGACCAGAAGCGCGGGGGACGTTCCTCCACCCGATCGGCTCCGCCAAGGGAAACGGGTTCGGGCTCGGCTCCATCGCCCGGAGGAGCTGCGACGAGCCCATCGGCGAGGCCGGTGGAAGTTCCCCCAGTCTGCCGGACGGACGGGGGAGAACTCATCCATCCGGTCGCCACGGTCGGAGGACGTTCCTCCATTCGTTCGGATCAACTGGTGAGCGTTCCCCTGCGGGTTGGAGCCTCGCGGACGAGGTTCCTCCGAGGTGTCTGAACCTGGGCTCCAGTCTTCCTCCGCCACGTCGGAGCTCTGGAGAGGAAACCGGCCTTGTGAGGAAAAGAAAAACCCCGGAAAGAACGAGTCTTTCCGGGGCATCTTTCTGCGAGGAGTAGGGGACTTGAACCCCTGACCTTCGGCGTGACAGGCCGACGTTCTAACCAGCTGAACTAACTCCCCATATTCAGTTGTCCTACCACGGCTTAGGCGGAGCAGGCTTCGAACCTGCGACCCTCGCCTTGTAAGGGCGACGCTCTACCCCTGAGCTATCCGCCCAGTGCTGCGTTGAGAGCGCGGGGCTTCTACGTTTCGTCCCATTCAGTGTCAACCGCGATCCACACGACTCGTGTTCGAAGCACTTCCTGACGGCTACCGGCGCGGGGCCGAAGGCGAAGGTCCGTACCGCTCCGGCCGCACCACCTCGACCTCCTGCAGGGACGCCACCACCGACCAGCTGGGAAAGTAGCGCTCGGTCAAGGTCGCCAGCAGGCCCTCGGCGATCTCGGTCGTCACGACCGTTTCGAGGCGCACGCTCGGGCCCGACCACTCGCTCGCCCGCACCGTTCCGAACCCCGAGCCGTGCACCTCGGTCACCGTGTAGCCAGACGCGCCAGCAGTGCGCAGCTCGGCCACCAGGCGATCGCGGAGCACCGCCTCGGCGATCACCGTCAGCAGCTTCACCTTCACGGTCTTGATCACGGTGAGCCTCCTCCGAACGCGACCTTCGCGATCGCAAAGTACAGCGGCAGCCCCAGCGTCAGGTTGAAGGGAAACGTCACCGCCAGCGACGCCGTCACGTAGTACCCCGGGTTCGCCTCCGGCAGCGCG
>JAACJQ010000433.1 GCA_016879935.1 Archangiaceae bacterium
CACCCCATGTCCCAGGCGGCGCGAATCTCCTTCACGTCAGCGGTGTCGATGAAGAACTTCATGCGGGTGGCCTCCGGGCGCGACTGCGAGAATGGGCAGCGTCGTAGCCACCACGAGCGCGCGCGTCACGTGGCATCGACGCCAAATGGTGTACAGGCCGGCGAATGCTCGTCTGCGGTCTCGACTTCGGCACCAGCAACACGGCGGTGGCGCTCCCTACGGGGGCGGTGCTGTCGCTCGACGAGAAGGCCCCTCAGCCGCGGCTCTTCCGCTCGGTGCTCTTCTTCCCCGAAGACTCGCGCGAGACGCTGGCCGGCCACGAAGCCATCGAGCGCTACCAGGAGGACAACGCGGGCCGCTTCATTCAGTCGATGAAGACCTGGCTGCCGGCGACGACGTTCACGCGCACGCAGCTGCGGGGCCGCACGTTGTCACTCGAAGAGCTCATCGCCGTGTTCCTGCGGCGGGTGCGAACGCTGGCGTCGGCCTCGGCGGGAGAAGAGGTGTCGTCGGTGGTGCTCGGGCGGCCGGCGCGCTTCTCGACGGAAGCGAAGACCGACGCGTTCGCCGAGGCGCGGCTCAAGCAGGCCGCCACCCTCGCGGGCTTCACCGACGTGCGCTTCGTCATCGAGCCCATCGCGGCGGCGCTCGCGTACGAGTCGACGCTCACGCGTGACGAGGTGGTGTTGGTGGCCGACTTCGGCGCCGGCACGTCGGACCTCACGGTGATGCACCTCGGCCCCTCACGGCGAGGCCGCGCCGACCGCAAGAGCGACGTGGTGGCGTCGTCGGGCGTGTACGTCGGCGGAGACCGCTTCGACTCGGCCATCATGAAGTCGGCGCTGCTGAAGTACTTCGGCCAGGGCTCGACCTACACCGTGGGGCACAGCACGCAGCGGCTGCCGATGCCCTCGTACATCTCGAGCCGGCTGCTCTCGTGGAACGAGATGTCGCTCATTCGCGAGAAGACGACGCGCGAGCTCATCGACCTGATGCTCGAGTCGAGCGACCGGCTGCCGGCCATCGAGGCGCTCAACGACCTCGTGATGGAGAACCTCGGCTTCCGCCTCTACCGCGCCATCGAGCGCGCGAAGGTCGAGCTGTCGACGAAGAAAGAGGCGCGCATCGACTTCGAAGAGGCGCGCATCACGATTCACGAGACCATCACGCTCGAGGCGTTCGAGGCCGCGACGACGCACCTCATCGACGAGCTCGAGGTGTGCACCGACGAGCTGCTCGCGCGGCTCCCGAAGGACCTGACCATCGACTCCGTGTTCCTCACCGGAGGTTCGTCGCAGGTGCCGTCGGTGCAGCGGCTGTTCGCGCGAAAGTTCGGGAACGAGAAGCTGCGCACCGCCGACGCGTTCACGAGCGTCGTCGAAGGGCTCGGCCGCGCGGCGGCGTCGACGTTCTCCGACTGAGCCTCACGGGCAGGCCAGGCCACCGTCGCTGAGCGTGGTGGAGGAGCCGCAACACTCGCTGCTCGAGGAGACGGTGCCTCCATCGGCCATGCAGGCTGTGAGCTGGTAGGTGAGGGAAAGGCCAAGGCCCGACGAGTTCGTCTCGCTGCCCGACATTTGGTAGCTGCCAGGGAAGACGCGATTCGCCAGAAGGCTCGGCACCGTGGGCGAGCTGCTCGGGTGAATCGTCACCGTCGAACCGCCACAGAAGCTGAACATCGAGGGCAAGGTGAAGCTGCTGATCACGATGTCAGTCCAGTAGGAGACAGGAACCGCCGTCATCAACCCGGTGAAGACAGGCGGCTCGAGGGGCGTGCAGACCCCGACCTGGAGCCGGGTCGGCGGTGCGCGAAGCTCGGCCCCCAACATCAACGTCGCCACGGTCGGCACGCCGTTCACCGCGCCACTGAGCGCCCATTCGCCCACGAGCGGCCGGCCGTTCGCGAGCGCGGGTCTGAAGCTGATGGTGGTCGAGCTGACTGCGCTCGTGACCAGGCTGCCCGAGCAGTTCGAGCTCGCAAAGAACGAGCCCCCGCCGACCATCGACGATGGCGTGTAGGTGCTCTGGAGGGCGACAGAGTTCACCGTCGGGCTTCCGCCGCACGTGTAGTCCAGCCCGATGGGAACACAGTCGGGCGAGGGGACGGCGGGAAGACTGAAGGAGAGCTGGCAGGCCGTGCCGCCCCCCGCGCTTCCACCGGCCGTTCCAGCACCGGTCCCACCGCCAGTACTTCCACCTGCTGCGCTTCCACCCGATGCACTTCCGCCGGCTGCGCTTCCACCCGCTGCACTTCCACCCGCTGCGCTTCCACCCGATGCACTTCCGCCGGCTGCGCTTCCACCCGCTGCGCTTCCGCCGGCTCCACTCCCACCGGCTGTGCTTCCCCCAGCTGCACTTCCGCCAGCTGCGTTGCCACCGGCCGCGCTTCCGCCTGACGCGGCCCCGCCACCGCAGAGACCTGCGTCGCAGCGCTCCGCGTAGACGGCGTCGAAGTCGCAGCTGAACGCGACGAAGAAGAAGAGGACTGTGACGAGCCGACGCATCACCAGGCACCCACGAGCGCGAAGCCGGAGCCTTCCGCCGAGAGCCAGGCCGTCGGTGCCACGCGCGGCACACCGAGCGCCAGCCACAGGGCTCCGGCAATCACGGCGGCGCCACCCGCTCCGAGCAGCGAGAGGCCGAAGAGCTGTTTCAGTTTGCCCGCGTCACGCAGGGCCGACGGTGAGTCGACGGAGACCGTGTGATCAGCCAGCCGGTTGAGGTCGGCGACGGCGAGGCCTTGCAGCACGCCACCGGCGACGGCGAGCACGCCACCTGCGCCCAGCACGACCCACGGGCCGACTGGCCGCGGCGGCGGGTCAGGCACGACTGGCGGCTTGACCACCTCACGCGTCGTCACCGTCGCCAGAGGCGCCTCGACGACGGCCTTCGGGGGACGGAGCGCGGCCAGCAACGTGGTGACTGCCTCGACGGCCACGGCGTCGAGCTCGGCGAGCAGCGCTTCTTCGCCCTTCACGCGCCGCAACGTCGAGTACAGCGGTTTGCCGCCCGGCGAGAGCACCTTGATGGTGAGCTGAAGCACGCGGCCGACCTGTGCCACCTCGCCCATTACGATGCCCTCGGAGCCCAGAGCCCCCGCGAGCTCGGCGAGACAGCTGGTCGAGTCGTCGGCGCAGCCAAGCAGCTGCCGTTGCCGCTCGACGCCCAACACCGTCACCACGTCACGCGGCGTCGTCACCCGAACCTGGCCGCTCTGCGAGAGCCTCAGGGCGAAGGTCTCTTCGAACGACGCCACCAACGGCTTCGACACCTTCACCGAGGTGAACCCGACCGACGCCAGCTGAATGGGGGCTGCGACCAGCACGAGCGACAGAACGGACATCATCACGGAGCGCCACCCTACTCCCTGAACGCCGCTCACGCGTGTTTGCGCAGGCTCGTGGGACGTTGGGCCAGACTCAGAAGGTCGAGATGACGCGGCCGATGGGCGGCACGCGCATGGGGTTCACGCTCGAGGGGCACTTCACGATGCCGTACGGGTTGTGCACCACGACGACGCCACGCGCGCTGATGCCGACCGACGGCGAGCTCGGCCACCATGACGCCGACTGAGACGACCCACTGCAGCTGGTGCCCGTGTCGGGTGGCAGCGCCTGGTTCATCGAGGCTGCGTTGTCGATGACTCCGCCCGCACTCCACGAAGCGGGCAGCTGGCAGTTCTGGTCGCAGGCGCGGAGGTTCAGGTCGAACTCCGACACGCTCGCCAGCGCGACGCTCTCACCCGACGCCTCGAGGAACGCGCCTTCGGTTCCTTCGTCGAGCGCACCGATGGTGAAGCTGGCCCACGTGTTGAGGTCCATGCACCCCGAGCCGGCGCACGAGGCCACCTGCAGCTTTCGGTTGTCGGCCGTCGACACGGTGATGACGCCCTGGTTCCACGCCATGAAGACGCGGCCGCTCGTGGTGACGGTGAGGCTCGCGGCGTAGTCGTTCGAGTTGTGCAGGAAACCGAGCGACGAGATGGCCCAGCTCGCCGGCATCGTGCAGTTCGAAGCGCAGCGTGCGTACTTGAGGAGCTTCTCGTTCGCGGCCGAGCTGCCCTGGCGCAGCAACACGTGGGTGACGCCCGCGCCATCGACGGCGGCGTGGAGCGGGTTGCCGTTGAGCGACACGTTCGCCGACCAGTTCGAGAGCGTGGTGCAGCCCGAGGTGCACGCGAAGTACACGCCGGGGTCCGAGGTGAAGAACGAGACGCGGCCGCTCGGCTCGACCATGAACGGGCGCTCCGTCGACACGGCGCTGCGACCGGTGGAGAGCGACGAGACGTCGAGGAACGTCCAGCTCGCGGCGTTGCTGCAGCCGCTGGCGCACGTCGCGTACACGAGCGCGTTGGCCGTCTGCCCCGAGGGCGTCACTCCGCTGAGCAACAGGTGCACGCGGCCCGAGGCGTCGACGCCGATGCCATAGGGCCCGATGGTGATGAGGCCGAGTTGCGCGTTGGTGCGAAGGAGCACGGGGCTCCACGACGCAGGGTCTCCGCAGCGGGTGTCGCAGTGCGCGTAGTAGGCCCGCTCGGCTGCGCCATCGAGGAAGGTGAGGTGCATCGAGCCGTCGGGGCCCGCAGCGAGGTACTGGTTGTAGAAGCCCACCCGCACGAAGGTGCCGACGCCGCCGGTGCTCGCCGTGCCGCCGCCAGTTCCTCCGCCACCGACGCCGCCGGCCGACGCAGCTCCGCCAGCCGCTGCGCTCCCGCCCGCCGTCGCCATGCCGCCAGCCGTCGCGCTCCCGCCTGCCGTGGAGCGACCGCCCGCGCTCGCGCTGCCGCCTGCGCTCCCACCACCGACGCCCGCGAAGCCGCCGCCGACGCTCGCGACGCCGCCTCCCGTGCCCGAAGGGTTTGGTGGTGGAGAACAGCCGAACGCCACCACGGCACCGACGACGACGCAGAGCACGCGCATGGAAGACCTCGAAGACGAACCGGGAGCCGCGACCATCTCACGGAAAGCGAAGTGATTGGCCGCTTCCAGTTCGAGCCGCCGCCTCACGCAGCGCGCGAAGGCAGGCCGTCGTCACTCGTCGGCAGGCTGCCAATGGGCGGCACTTGCGGCCACGACGCGAACGTCTTGCCCACGAGCGGCGCGACGTGATGGCCCACGATGTTGGCGCTCTCCATGATGGTGAGCAGGCCCGAGCCGGGGTGCGTTCCTCCGCCGACCCAGTACAGCCCCTTCACGTGCGGTGACTTCACCTTCGGGCGCAGCGGCCCGAGCTGCAGCCAGGTGTGCGAGAGGTTGAAGACGGCGCCGCGAAAGACGTTGAACTCGTCACGCCACGTCTCGGCGGTGAAGGCGCGCTGGGTGACGATGTGCTTGGCCGCGTCTTTCATGCCGACCTTCTCGAGCCACTGCGGCACCTTCTTCGTCAGCTCGGCTTCGACGCGCTTCCAGTCGTGGGGACCGCCGGTGTTCGGCGTCGGCACCAGCACGTAGGCGACGGAGTGGCCCTTCGGCGCGCCGGTCGGGTCGGTCACCGTCGGGTTCACCACGTAGAACGGCGGGTCCTCCAAATCAGGCTCGCGGTCTTCCAGCGCGGCGCGGTCGGTGCGGCGCGCGGCGTTCGACAGGTAGATGAGGTGGTGCGGCAGCTCGCGGTAGACGGTGTCGAGCCCGAGGTAGAGCATGAAGGTCGAGCAGCTGTACTTCGCCCGCCCCAGCGCCGCGTTCGAGAGCCGTGAGCCCTCGCGCCACTTCGAGGGAATGAGGCGCTGCGCGGCGTACGGCAGGTCGGCGTTCACCACCACGAGGTCGGCCTTCAGCACCTCACCCGACGCCAGCCGCACGCCCTTCGCTTCGCCGTTCTCGACGAGCACCTCGTCGACGGGCGCCGACAGGCGGAAGGTGGCTCCGAGGTCTCGAGCGCACTTCATCATGCCGGCCGCGAGCGCGCGGAAGCCGCCCATCACGTGCCAGACACCAAAGGCCAGCTCGAGGAACGGAATGACGCCGAACACGCTCGAGCACGTCGTGGGGTGCAGGCCGAGGTACTTCGACGGGTAGCTGAACGCGTACGAGACGCGGTCGTCGTGAAAGTGCTCGTCGAGGTGCGCGTAGAGCGTCTGCCACGGCTTGAACTTCAGCGTCGGGAGCAGCCGCAGCGGGTTGTAGTAGCCGACGTCATCGGCCGGGTGCGCCATGAACTTCTCGTAGGCGATGAGGTACTTCGCCTTCGAGTGCTCGAACCACTTCTCGTACGCGGGCACGAGCGAGGGGTTGAGCCGCGCGAGCTCGGCCTTCATCTTCTGCTGGTCCCAGTGCGTGTCGAGGCGCGAGCCGTCCCAGAAATGGAGTCGGGTGTTCTCGGGCAGGCGAACGAGCTGCACGTAGTCTTCGATGCGGCGGCCCGCGCGGCGGAAGATGCCCTCGAGCACCTGCGGCAGCTGCATGATGCTGGGGCCCGTGTCGACGGAGTACTCGCCCATCGTGAGGCCGCGCATGCGGCCACCGGGAACGGCCTCTTTCTCGACGACGGTGACGTCGAGCCCGAGGCCCGCGAGGTTGATGGCGGCCGAGAGACCACCGGGGCCGGCTCCGACGATGAGCGCTTTCATGGAGCCCTCTGGTAGCGGGGGCCCGCTCACGAATCACGCGTTTCCATCGGTGAAACCTGGCGGCGGCCGAATCGTACGGAGCAGGTTCAGGCGTCGGCGAGGCGGCTGCGCGACGAGACCGAGCGGCCCAGCGTCGACGCCGTCTGCACGAGGTCGGCGCGCGTGAAGACCGTCGAGCGCATGCGCAACAACACCTGCACCACGCGCTGCTCGAGGCCCTTGCGGCTGATGCGATGCACCTCGATGGGCATCAGCTCGCTCGTCACCGCCGCTTCGGCCAGCACCGCGTTGACGAGGTGCGTGTGCACGACGTCGTCTTCCATCGCCTGTGCGAAGTCACGCAGCCGCGCCGACGTCCACTGCGCCCAGGGTTCGGCGTCGGTCGTGAGCTGATCAGCCGCGCGGTGCAGCTGATCAGCCAGCGCGCGCAGCAGGTCGACGCAGACGAGCGCCGCCGGCCCGTCTTCGGCCTCGAGCGCCTTCGCCACCGCGTCGACGCCAAGCTGAGGACGGGCCCGTTCGAGCGCCTGCTGGAGTGAGTCGCCGCTCCTGATCCGAGTCGTCAACACCCCTCCGAAACCCGCCGAAGCCCCCCGAATCGACGCCGGCAGGCGCTGAATCCAGTGGGTTACGCGGGCGGCGAAGCTCGGCAGCATGTCTGCATTGTCCTGGATGAAGACTGCCGGGTTCTGCGGCGATCTGTCAGGTAGGTTGACGAAATGTGGGCATCGCTCGACAGACTCGCCGGCACCTCTGCGGAGGGCACCTCCGAAGTGCGGTGGCGTGGCCGGTTCGTCGCGTCGCTGTCGGCGTCGGCCTTCATCGCCAACGTGCTGCAGATCATCACCAACGCGGCCCTGCAGAACTGGCCGAACGTGGCGGCCAACGTCGTGGGCTTCGCGGTCATCGGCGGCTGGCTGCTGTTGTGGCGGCGCTTCGAGCGGTCTGACTGGCAGGCTGACGCGTTCGGAGCCTTCGCCACGCTCATCTACTTCGCGAGCCTGCTCTTCAACAAAGACGTGTCGGCGTTGATGTGGCTCGCGGTGACGCCGCTCATCTGCCTCTTCATCGGTGGTGGTGGGCAGGGGCTGCGCTGGGCCATCATCGACGGCATCGCGGCCTTCGTCGGGGTGGCCATCATCGCCACCGACGCGGCGCCTGCGGCCCTGGCGCCAGTCACCTCGGCCGACGTGGTGTCACGGGTGGTGGCGATGCTCGTCGTGGTGCCCATGGTCGGCGCCATCTGGGACGCGTCGGCCCGCAGCACGATGGCCGAGCTCTCGCGCAAGACCGAAGAAGCGCAGGCTGCGTCGCGCGAGAAAGGCCGGTTCCTCGCGAACGTGAGCCACGAGCTGCGCACGCCACTGCATGGAATGCTCGGCGTCGTCGAGTTGATGCGCACCGAGCCCTCGACGCCGAAGACCCAGGAGCGCCTCGAGCTGCTGGTCGGCTCGGGCCGCCTGTTGACCGAGCTCATCGACGACCTGCTCGAGGTGACGGGGCACGACGCCGGGCCCATGCACCTGCAGGAAGAGACGGTTCGTCTCGACGAGCTCGTCAACGCCGCGCTCGAGGTGCACCGCGTCGAGGCGAGACGAAAACACCTCGTGCTGGTCACCACCCTCGAGGGGGCGGCGTTGTCGGTGCGCGCCGACCCGAGCCGGCTGCAGCAGGTGGTGCACAACCTCGTCGGCAACGCCGTGAAGTTCACCTCGGCAGGCACGGTGATGGTGCGCGTCGTGGTGCGCCACGAAGGGTCTTCGTGCGCCGTGCAGCTCGACGTCAAAGACACCGGCCCGGGCATCAGCTCCGACGCGCAGAGCAAACTCTTCCAGCCCTTCTCGCGCGTGAACGACGACCACCGGCTCGGTGGGGTCGGCCTGGGCCTGTCCATCACCCGAGCCATCGTCACGCGGCTGGGCGGCTCGCTCTGGGTCGAGTCGGCGGTCGGAGCAGGAGCGCTCTTCTGCGTTCGCCTGCAGCTGGCCGTGCCCGAGCCGGCGCCGGTCGCCGAGACGCCACCGTCGAACGTGCTCTCGTTTCCCCTGCGGCTGCGCGTTCTGGTGGTCGACCGCGCGGTGGCGAAGGGGCAGCTCGAGCACCTCGGCGTCGCGGTGACGACGGCGGAGGACGGGCGGCGGGCCATCGAGTTCATCGAGCGTGAGACGTTCGACCTGGTGTTGATGGACCGGCACATGCCCGAGTGCGACGGGCTCGAGGCGACGCGCATCATTCGTGAGCGCGAGCAGACGAGCGGTGGGCACCTGCCCGTGGTCGGGGTGACGGCGAGCGTGCAGCCCGAAGACCTCGAGGCGTGCCGCGCCGCGGGAATGGACGAGGTGCTGACGAAGCCGCTGCCGCTCGAGCGCCTTCGAGAGGTGCTCGCCACCTACGTGCCGACGAAGCGCCGAACGGCCTGATACCGTCGCGCGCATGCAACGACGCGTGACGTTCTTCTCCGACGGCTCGAAGTGCAGCGGCGTGCTGCGGCTCCCCGACGACATGAAGCCGGGAGAGCGCCGCCCGGCCGTCGTCTTCTGCGCGGGCTTCAGTCTCGTGAAAGAGGTGTGGCTGCCCACCAACGCCGAGGCGCTCGTCGAGGCCGGCTTCATCACGCTGAACTTCGACTACCGCACCTTCGGAGAGAGCGAAGGCACGCCGCGCTGCCGGCTCGTGCCACGCATGCAGGTCGAAGACGTGCGCAGCGCGTTGTCGTTCCTCGAGACGCTGCCCGAGGTCGACCCATCGAAGCTGGCGGTGTTCGGGGTCTCGCTCGGCGCGAGCATCGCCGTCGGCACCGCCGGCATCGATCGGCGCGTGAAGGCGTGCATCGCGGTCGCGGGCCCGGGCGACTTGAACCGCGTGTGGAGCGCGTTTCCCACTTTCGAGGGCTTCAACGCCAAGGTGCAGGCCGCGCGGCGGAAGTTCTGCGCGACGGGCGAGGTCTCGTACGTGAGCGTGCTGAAGCTGCTGTCGAGTGACCCGCTGACGTGCGCGCTTCTGGAGAAGGCCGCGCCGTCACACTCCACGTGGCGGCTCGAGGTGACGTTCGAGTCGCTGGCCGACCTCTTCGAGTTCCGCCCTGAAGACGTGGCGCCTGGCATTCGCGCCGGGCTCTTCATCTACCCCGCGGCCGATGCGCTCGTGTCGGGCGTCGAGGTGGTGTCGATGGCGAGCAAGTGCCGCGGCGAGAAGGAGCTGCTCCCGCTCGAGGGCATTCACCACCATGAGATCTACGAGAAGGGCGCTGGCTTCGCGCCCATCATGGCGGCGGCGAAGCGCTTCCTCGGCCGCACGCTGTGAGGGCGCCTCACTGCAGATTGACGCGAAGCACCGATGACCGCGACGTCGTGAGGTCGACGGTCGCGAGGAAGAGGAAGGGGCCATCGATGGCGAGGCCCTCGATGGTGCCGCTGACGTTGCAGCCCACGAACTGGTCTCGAACGAGCTGCCCCGACTCGCGAAAGCTGGCGACCGAGAATGGCCCGCCGGCAAACCCGACCTGATAGGCGATGTGCCACTGCGAGAGCACGGGGTCCCACACGATGCGCGAGCTCGAGCTGCGAATGCCGCTGCGAAGGGGCAGGCCCGACAGCTGGAGGTTCTGCGAGTCGAACTTCACGAACATGAGCGCGCCTCCGTCGAACGACTCGACGCTGGCACCAGCGAGGCCTGCGCGGTTGGAGGCGATGGAGCGCGGCGAGCCGGGCAGAGCAACCGTGCCGACATGGCTGCCGTCATCGGCGAAGCCATGCAACGAGCTCGTGCCCAGAACGAAGTAGCCACCCGGCGTCCACGAGACCGCGTCTGGTTTGCCCATGAAGTCGTTCGGCATGAGCGTTCTGGTGAAGCCGATGCCGCCATCCATGAAGCGCGTCTGCATCATGATGCGGCTGGGAGCACCGATGGACCAAAAGAGGGCGAACTCGTCACGGGTGGGGTTGTAGGCGACGTCGTGCACCGTCCAGTCGATGGTGTCTGGCACGTCGGTGAACACCTGCCCCTGCTGCCCCGAGTAGAGCGTCATGGACTGCGCGAAGGAGAAGTTGCCTCCCAACACGAGCGAGCGGCCACCGTGCGTCGCTCGCGAGCCAAAGCCCGACCCTGAGTGGCTCCACGTCTCATCGAACGTGCCGAGCGACCCACCGTCGAAGTCGAGACGGAAGTTCCTCGTTGTCCAGCCACTGGTGAACACGCCTGCGCGTGCCTCGAGCGCACCGGGAGACTCGATGGCGAGCGAAGTGAGCGAGACGGCCGGAAGCGACGCGAGCACCTCGCATGACAGCGCAGCACCACTCGACTGACCGCCACCGAAGCCGGAGGCGCCGCCACCGAAGCCGGAGGAGCCGCCACCGAAGCCGGAGGAGCCGCCACCGAAGCCGGAGGAGCCGCCACCGAAGCCGGAGGAGCC
>JAACJQ010000434.1 GCA_016879935.1 Archangiaceae bacterium
GGGCGCGCCCGACTCGAGCAGGAACCACCAGTACGCAGGCACGGCGACGACGACGAGGGCTGCAATGACGAATGGCCAGCGGCGGGTACGCATCGGGCCCGTCTACGTCATCGGCCCTTCGGTGGTTTGCCTTTCGGGGCTTCGTGGGCTCTGGCCGAGTCGCGCAGCGCCCGGGCCTCGGCCTTCTTCCCCAGCTTCTCGAGCAGGCCGGCGCGGCTCTTCTCGGCGGCGGCGACTTCTCTCCAGCGGTCGGCGCGTTGCGTCTCGACGAAGCCATCGGCGCTCTCGCTCAGGCTGGCGATGGCCTTCACGTACTGCGCATCAGCCGCCTCGAGGTCGCCGGTTGCTTCGAGAGCGGTGGCGAGCCTGAGCCGGTCGTCGGCGGCCGCCATCGCGAACGGGCCACCCTGGGCTTCACCGAGCTGCACGCAGACCGTCAACCACTCGACGGCGTCTTTCGTTCGTTGCGCGCGCGTGGCGAGCTCGGCTCCGTCACGCAGGAAGTACAGCGTCGGTGCGTAGGCTTCGTCGGGCACCTTCGCGAGCTCACGCACGGCCCATCCACCAATCTCCCACGCGTCGGGCGCGCGGCTCGACTGCGCCACCAGGAACAGGGCCATTGCGGCTTCACGCGTCAGCTCGCTCGACGACGTCGCCTGCACGCCGGGAAAGATGGTGCGCAGCGTCTTCTCGGCGTCGGCCAGCCGGCCCTTCTCTTCGAACCACACCGCGAGATTGAGCGCCGATTGCTGCGCCCGTTCGTCTGAGGGGCCGAAGGCCTTCGTGCGCAACGCGAGCGCCTGGGTGAGTGCCTCCTGCTCCGGCGGGCAGGCGCCGCCCTTCGGTGACGCACAGAAGACGAGCGAGAGGTCGAAGAGGCTCGCGCGCAGGGCGTCGTCGACTGAAGGGTCGGTGCTCACCCGGCGATGCAGCTCGAGGTACGCCTCGGTCGCGAGTTTGTCAGCGGCCCTTCGCTGCGCGGGTGTCGCCAGAAAGTCCATGCCGCGGCTGCCGAGGTTCATGGCGAGAGCGAGCCGTGCGGCGCCGGCGTCCCACTCCTCGCAGGGCAGGTCTTGCGGCACCTCGGTGCTCCGCTGCGTCGTCCACTTCGAGCGGTCGAAGGTGCGCGTCGCGTGCAGCTTCACGACGAAGCGCGAGAGCGTGGCGATGGAGGGCTGTTGGCTCTCGAGCGTGTTCACCAGCGCGCGCAGGTCTTTCTCGAGCTTCGCCGAGTCACCGCTGTGTTCACCCAGGTGCAGCGCTTCACAGATGAGGGTTCGACGGCGCGGGTCGGCTGCAGGCAGCGCCCGAATGGCGTCGAGCAGCGCCGCATATTCCTGCCGGAAGCCGTGAGCGCCGAACTTCTGCGTCGCCTGCTCGAGGTGTCGCTCGGGCGTCGGCCCCTGCGCGAGCACCACGGCGCACACCATGGCCCACGTCATGAAGCCTCCGTCACCGCTCGGTGCGTCGCTCGACGGCCGTCACCGTGAAGGCCTGCTCGACGTGCTGCCACTCACCCTCGTAGCGGGGATACCGCCAGGTCTCGAACTGTGCGCGCAGACACTGCCCGAGCTCGGAGGCGTCGAAGTTCGCGTTCTTGAAGTGCACCTCGCCGACGCGGCCGTCGTTGAACACCATCCACCGCACTTCGTAGCGACCGGCGTCGGGCGGTTTGAGGCGGCGGGCCTGCGCCGAGAGGCACTCCTGCAGCAGCGGCGCGTAGTGCTCGTTCACCTTGCGCACCTGATCGGCGGTGAGGCCTTCGCGCGGTTTCTCTTTCGAGAAGTCGCGGAACGTCCACCGGCCGGTGAGCTGCTTCTCGAGCTTGCGGCACGCCCCGGGTCCATTCGCGCCGTCGAAGGCCGCACACACCACGTCGGTCTCGGGCGGCCGGCCCCACGCACGCTCGGCTTCGGGCAACGTGCTCGCGAAGGCCTGCGCGTCTTTGATGGCGAAGCGCGCGGCGTCATCGAGCTTCTTCTCGGCCTTCGCCCTCGCGACCAACTGGGCCAGCGCGCGGCGACGCACCGTCACGCACGCCGCGGAGTCACACTGCTGATCGACCGCGTTGAACAGCGCCACCTGCTTCGGCTCGGGAGCCGACAGCGCCCGCACGAAGGTGGCGCGTGCGAGGAGGAGTTCGTCACGCCGGCTCTTCGCCGTCTTCTCGGCGTCGGCGAAACAGCGCTCGGGTTTCTTCGCGCGCTCCGAGGCCTTGAAGCAGGCGTCGGCCTTCTGCACGTCGGAGACCTCGTCACGCAGCGCCTTCGTCGCCGAAGGGTCGAGCCTGGCCGTCGAGACGAGCGCGTTGAGCGCCTGCGTGCGGCACACCTCGACGCCTTCGCCGCCACAGGTGACGAGCCAGTCGCGGGCCGCCTTCTGCGCGTCGGGCGCGGCGTTCGACGCGAGCGCGACCTTGAACGACAGCTCTGCCGCCTTGATGCGCTCGTGAACGCCGAGGCTGGTGGCCACCTTCATCGCGCGCACCGACTCGGCCTTCGCGCTCTCGAGGTCGTTCGACGACAGCGCCTTCTGCGACGACTCACACGCCTCGCGAAACGGAGCCCGCACGTCGGGCAACGGGGGAGGGGGCTTCGCGGTGACGGTCGGCGCCGCAGGCGTGGGCTCGGGCTCGAACGCCGCGGCCAGCTCGGACTCTTCGGCCTTCGGCGTGGTGCTCGCCACCGGCGCCGGGTTCGAGGTCGCACAACCGAGCAACGTGAGCGTCAGGAGGGCCGGCCACCGCACGGGCGGCACTGTGACCGTCTGCACAGGTGGGCGTCAACGCGCACGAACACGGGGCGCGCGATGCGTCATCGACCCAGCCACGCTCGAATGGGGCCTCACCGTCGGGCCGGGCGACGCCCTTGAGCTCGATGAGGCCGGCCTGCGCCCCGGCGCACTTCGAGGTGGGCGTGTCGACCATCAGCCGCCACTGCTTGAACGACGAGTGCGCGGGCGATGCCCACTCCCAGGCCGCCGAGCAGGAGCGTGACGAACACGAGACCGAGCATGGGCGGGAGTTGAGCCGAGCCGCGCTCACTTTGCGACGAGCAACGCGTGCCAGAGCGTCTGCGCGTCGATGCTGCCCAGGCCCGCGAACTGCCAGTCACCCGGCTCGATGACCACCCACCGGCCGTCGTCGAGCTGCCCGAGGTCGATGGTCATCATCGGCGTCCCCACGCGGCGCGCCGCTTCACGCACGAGCGGCGCGACCTCTTCCAACGTCAGCTCGCCGAACGGGTCGCCGAAGGGCCAGTAGAAGCCCATGGCGAGCGGCTCTCCCTTCGCCACGAACACGCGGTACTCGCGCGCGACGGGAAAACCCTCGAGCTCGCGGCCAGTCTGACGAAGCGGAACGAGGCGCCGCAGGACGACGGTGTCACGCGCGAAGTGGTGCATCGCGAGCAGCCTCGTCACGACGGTCTCGAGCGCTGCTCTCGTCTCGGGCACGCACGCGCGATAGCCCCACGCCTTTCTCGACAGCACGCCGCCCTTCACGAAGAGGGGAAAGCCGAGGCGCTTCACCGCGGCGTCGAGGCCCGCGCGGTCGTGCAGCACCACCGACTCGGGCGTCAGCTCGGCGAGCAGCTCGACCGACCGTGACAGCTCGAGCGCGTTCAGGTGCTGCGTCGGTGAGTTGAGCAGCGTGACGCCGTGGCTCAGGGCTTCGTCGAAGACCCGCTGGTAGTGGGCCGGCGTCGGAATGCGACCGAGCCACAGGCCATCACGGGCTGGGCCGTTCTCCAGCGACGGCAGCACCGGTTCGCCCGGTTCGCACGCGGCCTCGAAGGGAAGAAAGTGCACCGCACAGCCGTGCTTCAGCGCTTCTCGGGTCTGGGCGGTGAGGTCAGCATCGGAGCGGGCCGGATCGAGATCGGCCGTCGCCTCCGACAAGACGACGAGCGGGCGCACGCTTCAGCGAAACACGTACTGGCGCATGAAGGTCGAGGTGATGGGCCGCTCGGCCATGGCTTCGTCGATGGCTTCGAGGCTCGACTGGTTGATGCGCACGAACCGCAGGCCTGCTTCGGCGGTGCCGTCGTCTTGCGTGCGCACCCAGCGAACCTCGGCGACGGCCTCGACCGTGCCCGTGGGCAGGTCGACCTTGAGGTGAATCGACTGCCCCTTCGCCATCGCCGCGCCGATGCCCGCGAGGCAGAGCCCCGTGCGCGAGATGTCGGTGACGGCGCCGCGAAAGAGGAACGTGCCTCCCGAACCGAAGAAACGGGCCTGGCAGGTGTAGCGGCGGTCGTTGCGGAGCTCGGGGTACATGTTCGGCCGCATCTCTCCATGGTTCGTGCCACCTGTCGATGTGGCTGGAATGTGACTGCGCCTGTTCGGAGGGGCTTCTCGGTGGTGAGGGTCTTCGCCCCCAGCGCTGGAGCGAGGCTGCACCATTCCAGTGAAGGTGGACGCTTTCGGTGGGGCTGGCACCCATGTCATGGATCACCGGGATGTAGGTGTTCTCTCGTTTCCAAGGCACCGTCATCATTGGTGTTTGTCGTGGCACGGGGTTCGCTCAATCGCCGCTCATGGTCGTGCCGGCGTATTGGAAGTCGGTCGTTGTGGGCGCTCTGATCGCCGTGTCATTGGCGAGCGTGCCTGCCCACGCCTGCGAGGCCATCAGCGGCATTCAGGGGTTTCAGGCGCTCCCAGCCGAAGGCTCTCGCGTTCCCCGCTCGACGGCGCTCTGGCTTCGCTCCGATCTCCCGGTGGCGGCGAGCGGCGAGAAGATCAAGGACCCGGGAGCCGTGCGCCTGGTCGACGAGCGCGGCAAGTCGATTGGCCTCATGTCGACCGGCGTGCGCGTGTCTGGCGACGAGCCCTCCACCCTCTTCGTGCTGAAGCCGACGTCGCTGCTCGAGGCGAATACCGCGTACCGCGTCGAGCTCAACGGCGTCGTCATCACCCGGTTCTCGACCTCGGAAGACATCGACACGCAGCCGCCGGTGCTGCCGAAGGCGAGCGTTCAAGCGCAGCAGCTCAATGCGTCGTGCAACTCGCGAGTGACCGTCACGGTCGAGTCGCCGGGCGACGTGAACTTCCTCGTGCCCGCGGCCAGCACTGGCACCACCATTCCCGCCTCCGCGCTCGCGGTGGCGAGTGAGAGCGCGCTGACCGCCGCCGGAGTCGCCGAAGGCAGCGTCGACCTGCGCGTCGTGGCCTTCGACCTCTCGGGCAACATGGCCATGTCGTCTGACAAGCTCTCGACGTTCGTCGCTTCGGAGGCCGCTGGCTGTTCGTCCACGCTGGCGGCTCCAGGCCTCGGTGCACTCGCGCTGGTCGCGATGCTGCGCCGGCGCCGTCGTTCATGAACGCTGGCGTCAGCCTCCCCCGCTGAGCCAGAGTCCCGCGCATGACGTCGAAGACCGGGCGCTCCACGGCCAAGCTGCCGCCCATCGCTGGAAACGAAGTCGATGCCTTTCTCGAAGCCCTCGAGCACCCGCTGCGCGACGACATCGTGCGCGTGCGACGGCTGGTGACCTCGGTGCTGCCCGACATCGGTGAAGCCATCAAGTGGAACGCGCCGAGCTTTCAAGCCGCCGACGTCTTCTTCGCGACCTTTCATCTGCGCTCGCACGACGAGATCCAGCTCGTCTTCCACACCGGCGCGAAGAAGAAGGCGAAGAAGACGAAGATGGCGCTGAGCGCGCGCGCCGAAGCGCTGGTGACGTGGCTCGATGATGACCGCGCGATGGTGACGTTGTCGCCGTCGAAGCTCGCGAGCCAGCGGCTGCCCTTCACCGCGTTGGTTCGTGAGTGGGTCAGCCAGCTCGACTGATCAGCTGCTCCTCAAGGGCCGACCGTGAAGACGGCCACGGTCGCCGGAGTGGGGTCGACGCGACTGACGAGGCGATAGCTCGCGCCCGCACGCAGAGGTGTCGTGGGCGTCAGTCGCACCTCGAAGGGGCTCGCAGCGAAGCCGAAGGTGATGGAGCCCACCACGCTCCCGCCGTCGGGTGAGGCGACCTGCTCGAGAGAGAACGCCGTGCCGTTGACGTGCCGCTCGGGGTCGGGCCGGTTCACCCGAATGCGCACGTCGGCCGGCGGGGTCGCCACCAGCTCTCCGTCGGCGGGCACGGTGGAGCGAATCGTCAGCGGGAAGTAGCCCGTCTTCAGCAACACCACGCGGTCTTCGAAGGCGCGGCCGTGGCGGTCGAAGAAGGCCGGCAGCTCGACGACGAAGGTCTCCTGCTCGCCGGCGTCGCGAGGCGCTGGAACATCGACCCACCGTGAGTCGAGCAGCACGGGCACGCTCCCGTCGGGAAGTGCGCCGCCGTCACTGCGTCGAATGACGCCGGCGTCGAGGCTCGTGCGGCCGAAGTCGTCGGCGATTTGACCGGTGAGCGTCAGGCGAACGGGCTCGGACCCCAACAGCACGAGCCCGCGGTCATCGAAGAGCAGCTCGGGAAGGCCTGCGTCGTTGCGGGCGTAGCGGGCCTCGAGCGCGAACGGCTGGCTCCACACGTCGTCGATGACAGGGCCCATGCCCGCGGTCGTGAAGTCGATGACGTCGAACCGGCCCTTCGGCGTCTGCCACGGCGCGAGGCGCACCGGGCCGCCCGCCTCGTTCTGATTCTGGGTGACGACGACGACGCGGTAGTGGTTCTGGGCCTTGAAGGCCGTGCGGGGCGTGAACGCGTAGCGGCTCGTGGTGCCCGCCATCAGCGCCCAGGTGCCGAAGAGGCGGTCGGCGACGTCGAGGTCGTACACCTCGGCGGGCTGTGCCGGGTCACGCAGCGGTGCTTCGAACTCGAGCTCGAGGCCACCGTCGACCGAGCTCGCCACCAGGGCATTGGCCACGAGGTTGGCGGCGGGCACCGGAGCCTGCTCCAGCCCGACGTGGCCGCCGAAGCAGACGCCGAGTGTCTGACGCGCCTCATCGAGACACACGCCCACCGAGTAGGGCGCTTCGAACCCATGAGAGAACGCCGCGTTCGTCTTGCCCGCGAACGTGCTGCGGAAGACGGGGGCGGGGCGCGGGTCGTCGCAGCGCTTCCCGAGGGTGTTGAACGACCAGAGGTCGGGCTCGTCCCAGTCGGTGACGGCAAGCGCGAACTGGCCGCAGCCATCGCTCAGAATCTTCCCGCCGCGGCGAGGCACCGGCTGCCCGCCCGTCTGCCTGCCAATCAACCGTTCTCCTGACATCGCCGCGAAGCGGAAGTCGCTCGCCAGCGTGTGTTTGCCGACGAAGCTGGTGCTTCGTGGAAAGTACGGGTGGTACGCGTCGAGGTAGACGAACGGGGTCAGCCCGTCGGGGTTCTCGATGGTCGCCTCGCTGGGCACCTTCTGGTCTGCGACGGCCGGGCCTCCGAAGACGAAGCCGCTCGGGTGCGAGATGACGTCGACGAGGCCGCGCAGCTCGCTCGGCTCGCGCTGGCTGATGGTCATGAAGGCCGTCTCTTTCGCCCAGAAGCGGCCGTCCTTTCCTTCCGTGAAGACCGCGACGCCACGGCCCGCGAGCCCTGCCCCGGCCTGGTTCGTCTGCTGCACCAGCACCGCCAACACCGCGCGGCCGAGGCCGTCGTAGGCGAGCGCCGACTTGCAGCCGTAGTCCCACGCGCTGTTCTGCGGAACGCTCGCGCGCGCGTTGCGCCCGTTCACCACCTGGTCCCAGAGCCAGCTGCCGGCGCTGCGCCGGCCATGGAACAGCCGCGTCTCGAGCGGGTTCGGGTCGCTGCGCACGATGAGGTCGAGCGCTCCCGCAGGCGACACACCGAGCGTCACGTCGTTGCAGGCCTCGAGGTACGGCAGGGGAATCGGGTTGATGCCGATGGGAAAATCGAGCCGCTCCGTCGTCACCGACTGACCTGGCGCCCAGTGCAGCAGCACGAGCTTCTCTTTGCGGTCGAGCAGCCGCATCGCCACCCATGCGCCACCACGCCCATCGGCCACCGCGTCGAGCGAGGCGACCTGATTCGCGCGAATCGAGGTGAGCGGCACGCGCTCCCACGGCTTCTCGAAGCCACCGAAGGCGACGTCGAAGCCCGGGTGGTCGCCTGGCGGGAACACCACGGCGAGCACGTCGGCCGACACCGCGATGGGGCGATAGCGCGGCTCCCGAATGCGCGGCTGCGCGTTGATGCCGGCGGTGACGACCAGGCCCGCCGAGGTGGCGTCTGCAGAGACGGCCCAGGGCAACGCGTCGCGAAGGAAGCGCTGGGCGAGCGGGCTGTCGGCTTCGGTCGGGGTACCAGCGTCGACGGGCGGAGCGGCTGGACTGCAGGCGACGGTGACGAGCGCGCAGAGCCACGCGCCACGAACGAGAGAAGGCACGCGCCATTCAAACCACACCCCGCCGATCGCGTGGCAGCGGAAGAAGTGGGCAACCCGCCGGGTGCACGCGAAACTCGCGCCGATGCGAGGTCGCCGGGTCGGTCTGCTGTTGCTCTGTTGCGTCACGGCGTGCGGGCCCGGAGGCACTGGTGCTGACGCAGGCACCACCTCGCTGGAGCGTTGCTCGACGACGCCACTCGAAGCGCAGCCGCCACGCCACTTCGAGCTCGTGCCCTCGGGGGTTCGACCCGGCAGCGCGCTGCGTGTGATGGGTGGTGAGACGCGCCTCGTCGAAGGAGGGCCGGTGCTCTCGTTCAGCGACGTCTTCACGCGCGCGTCGGCGAGTCAGCCCTTCACGCCGGCGCCGCTCGCTCCCATCACGGCGGCGAGAACGAACGACGACCTCGCGGTGCTGCTCGACCCGCGCGTCGCCTCGGACTTCGAGACGAACTTCGCCTTCGCGAAGAGCGTCACCGGTCAGACGCTGGCCGACTATCGCGCGGCCATTCGAATCGACCCTGCGTCGCAGCTCGCCGTGCGCGTGGGCACGAGCGGCGTCGACTACCTCGTCAACGGTCTCGGGCAGGCCACCGAGCTTCGGCCATGGACGGCGGGTGACACGCTGATTTCGGGCGCCACGCGCTTCCTCATCGCAGACGTGGTGATGGTCTTCGACTTCGGCGGCGATGGCGCCTGCCACCTGCGCAACCTCACCAGGCTGCTCGCACCCGAGGGGCAGCTCGCGTTCAGCCACTTCTTCGAGACGAAGAGCGCGGCCCAGCTCACCGAGCTGCGCAACTACCTCTCAGCCGCAGCGCCGCGCACGCGCGTGTTCACCCTGCGCAGCAACGGGCCTGCGTTTGGAGCGTTGCCCTCGTGCGACCTCGCCTCGCTCGAGAGCTGTCTGGGCCTGGTCGATGCCATCACCTCGGTCGAGACGGCCTGGCTGCGCGCGTGCCCCGCGCCGACCGACCAGTCGCTCAAGGGCGCTCCTGAACCGTGCCTCGTCGAAGGAAAGCTCTCGCTCCGCTCATGGCCCTGATGCCCACCATTCGTCGCCGTGGACTCTTCGTGCTCCTCGTCGTTGCGGCGGCGTGTGACCCGACCGCCAATCGGCTCACCGCGAAGCGGCTCGAGTTCACCTACGCCACGCACACCCGCAGCTTCGACCACGAGGGCAACCTGGTGCTGACGGGCTTCAACACGCCGACGATGGTTCGAATGAACCGCGCGAAGCTCGAGTTCCAGGACTTCTCGCAGGGGCTGCCGCCGAACGACTGGCCGCGTGGCGAGGTCTTCGCTGACGCTGCGGGCAACCTGGCGGCCGGGGGCTGGTACCGCGGAGCAAATGACGCGCGGTGGGCCAGCCTCACGGCACCGCCCACGAGCACCAGACCGGGCCCGACTCTTGGCATGCCGTTGACGCCCGCCGTGCACACCTTCAGCGGCGCGGGCTTCGTCTATGCGGTCATGCGCGACGGCAGCGACGTGTTCGAGCTGTACCGCATGCAGCCTCCCGCCGGCGCGTGGGAGCGCCTCGCCCTGGCCACGAACGTCGAGTCGGCGGTCTTCAAGGCGAGGCTCGATGGCACCGTGTTCGTCGGCGCGATGGTGTGGAGCCCGGGCGCGACCGAGCTCGTCAGTCTGGTGAAGTGCCCCACGCTGCGCATCGATCAGATCTGCGAACGAGGCCTGACGGTGTTCACGCACCCGAGACGAAACGACACCTATCTGGTCGCGTCCGCGATGCCGGGCGTGTCGCAAGCGAAGCTGTTCCGGCTACCGTCCGACGCGACGTTTCCCATCGACTACGACGCGCTGGCGCAGGTCGAGATGCCCACCGGTTCCTGGAGGCCGGTGAGGCTCTCGAGCGATGGCGTGCTGCACGTGGCGACGATTGCGAAGGTGACGCTCGAGGTGCCGCCGTACGAGGCCGACGAAGCGACGCTGCACGGCGTCGACGCCAGCGGGGTTCGGCCCGAGGCGCGGCTGCTCTGGTACAACAACCTGCCCATCGTCGGAGACCACCGCGACGTCTACCAGTCGAGCGCGCAGCTCGTGGGCGGCAGCTGGTCAGGTGACCCCGTCTACGTCTGGACGTTTTGACGCGGCCCTGATCAGGGCAGACGCCACGCGTAGTTCGGATCAGCACGACAGGGACTGTCGGGGATCTTCACCAGCACGAAGTTCTTGTCCTCGGCGATGGGCGGCAGCGAGTTGCCCTTCGGCAGAATGGCGTAGTTGCACGTGCCCGCCTGCGAGCAGTCGTAGGGCCAGCCTGGAGAAAAGAGCGGGGCCTTCGTGTGCAGGTACGTCGCGCCGCCCATCCACGCGGGGTGCACTGGCGTGAAGAGCCCGCACAGGTCTTTCTGCTGCGAAGCGACCAGCATCAGCCGGTTGATGGGCCCGTTGTCGTCCCACGCGCTGTCGTTGTCGCGGCCCGGGTACTGGCCGAGCTGCCCGAACGTGAGCGAGCCGTGCGTCGCGGCCGATTGAAGTGACGCCAGCACCGCCGCGCCCATGCCCACCTGGCGCACGCGCTCGATGGAGAGCCCGCTGAGCCCCACGCCGACGAGCGCCGCGAGCATCGGGAGCATCGGCAGAATGAAGCGGTACTCCTTGTGCGGTGACGCCGAGTGGAGCGCGAAGAAGAGCAGGGCGATGGCGATGAGCGCGGGCGCGCGACGCAGCGAGAGCACCAGCCCACCCACGAGCACGACCGTGATGAAGGGCATCGACGTCCACAGCCGCTGCGCGAAGAAGTACCAGGGCGCGACTCCCCAGCCCGCCGCTTTGCCCTCGATGAGGTTGAAGCGCAGGTACACGACCGCGGAGTGAAACCAGCCGCCCGCCATCACTTTCGGCGCGTGGCTCCAGGTGAAGGCGTCGAGCGCTCCGAAGAGGAAGGCCCAGAGCGCGAGCACCGCGGCGACGTCGCGCAGCGCTTTCCACTGCCGGCGCGCCGAGAGCACTCCGACGATGGCGACGCAGACGACGGCCGACTGCAGCCGGAACAACACGGCGAGCCCGAGCAGCGAAGCGCCCAGCCAGAGCAACCGTCGCGCGTGCACCGAGGGCGTCGCTCCGAACGCCCGCTCGACCAGTGACGTATCGAGCACGAGCGAGAGGCCCCAGACGATGGGCAGCACCGTCGCGTTCTCACTCATCGCACGCGGCGCGAAGTACAGCACCGGAGCCGCCAGGCTGAAGATGGAGGCGCACGCCGCCGCCGGAAGTTCGTCAGCGCCCACCGCTCGCGAGAGCCGATACGTGCCCAGCGCCGTGCCGACGGAGACGACGATGAACACCACCTTCACCACGGAGATGTACTGCGACGGTTGATCAGCCCCGACGATGGCGCAGAGCTTCATGATCAACGCGACGAGCCCCGGCAGCGCCCAGTTGCGAGCGCCGTCGATGAACTCCCAGGGAATGAGGCCGTGGCCAAAGACCAACGCGTGCGCGGGCTCGAACGACTGGTAAATCTCGTCGGGCCAGAAGATGCCGTGGTCGCCAAGGAGCCCGAGCCGGAGCACCAGACCGAGCGCGAGCGGCACGTACAGCAGCAGCTGCGCAGAGCGGATTTTCGGCATTCGCCGGGCCGTGTACCTCGCTGATCGTCGGTTGCCCACATCTGCCCACGCTCGCGATTCCAACAGGCTGCAGAAACATGCGGGTGAGGAGGGTCAATGGAACAACTGCACGGTTTCGCTGGCCGATGACTCATCATTCGTCGCCCATTGAACTGAGGAACCCGTCATGACCGTTCGCCGCCTCGATACGCCGAAGCCGCCTCCGCCGCCCAAACCCGTGAAGGCGAAAGCCAGTGTTGCCGCCAGCGTTGGCGCGAGTGGGTCGGTTCGCGCGGGCATTTCGGCAAGCGGGTTTGCCGCTGCCGCGAAGTCGCCCGTCGCCCTGGCGGCACCGGTCGCTCACGGGTTGCTCGATGGCGCGCTCGCGGTCGCGAATCACCGCGCGACGGAAGCGATTGGCCTCGCGCGCAGTCTGCTCGGCGGCGCGAAAGATCTGATCAGCGGCGCTGCGAACATCGCAGAGAAGGCGGGCTCGGGCGTTCGCGACACGCTGCGCACGCTCCTCTCGGACCCGGGCGCCGCTGCCGAGAAGCCGATCAATCGCGCGAACCTGACCGGTCTCGACAAGGCCGTCGTCAACGCGATGGGCCTGGACCGGATGACGCCGGGCCAGAAGACCTCGGTGCAGATCAGCGCGAACGCCGAGCTCGCCGCGGTGCTCGGAGTCGACGTCGGCGCCAAGGTGCAGGTCAGCATCGAGCGCAGCACGGACGACCCGAACAAGTTCAAGGTGAGCATCGGTGGCGGCGCGTCGGTCGCGGGCAAGGTGACGGGTGACACGGCGGGCGCCGAGGCGAACGCGGCGTTGTCGGTCGAAGGCACGGCCGGCGTCGAGCTGACCATCGACCTCTCGAAGAAGGGCGCAGCGACCGAGCTCGCGGCGTTCGGCCTGCAGACCGGCGCGATGGCGGGCATTGCCTCGCTCCCCGGCGTCGGCCCTGCGGCGGCGTCGTTCCTCACCGGCATTCAGGAGCTGCCCGGCGTGAACCTGCCCGGCGAGCCCATCGACTTCGTGCGCAAACACGTCACGGCCGTCGAGGTCGGCGTCGGCGGAAAGCTCACGGGCATTCTCGGCGGCACGCTCGGGCCCGGTGTGGAAGGGCAGGTCGCTCCGTACTTGAAGGGCGGCGGGCGCATCGAGTTCAACGACAACGGCACGCTCACGCTGAAGGGCACCGTCGCCGGCGGCGTGGAAGGCGAAGTGAAGGGCGCGGTCGGCGGTGGTGGCGTGCAGGGCGCGATTCGGCTCGCGGGTGGACAGGCCGAGGTCGCGTTCGAGCGCAGCCTCGTGCTGCAGCCGGGCAAGCCGCCGAAGGTGTTGTCAGAGGGCTACAAGGCGACCATCACGCTGCAGGGTGACGTCGCGACGCGCGGTGGCCAGGTGAAGCTCGAGGTTGGTGTCGATCAGCTGCCTCCCGCGATTCAGGAGCGCGTGCTCGGCGCTCTCGCGCGCGGAGACACGGCGAAGGCGCGCGCGTTGATCGGTGAGGCGGTCGACAAGGGGCAGGTCACGGCGGCCATTGGCGTCACGTCGATCACCAACGTCTCGGGCGAGCTGCAGGTGAAGCCGATGGCGGCGGGGACGGGAGGGGGCGTCACCATCGGTGGCCAGGTCACGAACGAGGTGCCGGTCGCGAACGGTTCGGTCACCGTCACGTCGAAGGGCATCACGCTCAAGGCGTCTGCGTTCGGTTATCCCGCGGGCACCGAGCTCACGTGGCAGCAGGTGCGAGACCTGACGAAGAAGTTGCCGCCCGTCGTGCAGCACTGATCAGACGAAGTTCAGACCTCCCGCGGGTTCGAGTGCTGACGGATCAGTCGAAGTCCCACGCGCACTCGCCGCCCTCGGGAATGCACGGCCCCACGAGCCGCAGCTTTTCGGTCGTCACCGGCGAGGCGCCTGGCGGCCCATCAGCCTCGAGCACGCGCGTCTCGAGCCGGTAGCGGCGCGGCGGCGTGACGGTGAACGGGTGTTCGTGTCGTTCTGCGTGTTCACGTGTGACGTGGAGGCCTGACGCGGGCGTGAGGAGGAGCCCGTCACCTTCGCGGCTCCAGCGGCCCTCTTCGCGTACGAGCTTCTTCGACGCGTTCATGCCGCTGCCCGACGCCTCCACCATGGTGAGGCGATACGTTTCCTTCTCGAGCGTCAGCTCCACGACGCTGCCAGGCGGCCACTTCTCGCCGAGCGTTCCATCAGAGCTCGCCTCGACGCCCGTGAAGCCGCCCGTGCGTTGCTGCCAGGTGCCCTCGAGCGTGCCGTCGAAGCCGCTCTGAACGCTCGCACGCGTGGGCACTGGAGCGACCGTCGCGTCTCCGATGCGGAGCAGGAAGAAGGCGACTCCACCCGCGACGAGACAGGCGGCGACGAGCACTCCCGCGACGATGAGCACGATGGGCATGGCGTTCTTCACGCCGGCACACCGTAGCTCACCGGCGCTGACACGACTCGCACGCGTACATCGTTCGCGCCGCGAGCTCCCAGCGACGAACGGCTTCACCACAGCGACGGCACAGGCGTTGTCCGTACACCCAGGTGCGTTCTCCCTTCGGAGCGCGCGCTCCACGCGGGTGGCCGACCGTGACGATGCGCCGATCTTTCACGCCGCGCTCGAGCTGCAGGCGCAGCGTCTTCCACAGTCTCGTGAAGTCTCGTCGCTCGAGCTCGTCGCCGCGAATCTCTGGGTGCAGGCCCGCCACGAACAGGCCTTCGGCGCGATACACGTTGCCCACGCCGCTCACGATGGACTGGTCGAGCAGCAACGCGCCGAGTGAACGACGAGACGATGACACGCGCTTCCACACCTCGGCCGCGTTCGCTTCGACGCGAAGCAGGTCGGGTCCCAGCCGCGCGTGAATCTCAGCGACACCTTCGAAATCGAGCAGCTCGCACGCGGTCGGCCCGCTCAGGTCGAGGCACACGTCGTCGGTCTCGAGCCGCCAGCGAATCGCTCCACGCGGCGTCGGTGCAGGTTGGCGCGCGCGGCGAAAGCGGCCGTACAGCCCGAGGTGCACGTGCACGTTGGTGCCCGATTCGAAGCGGTAGAAGAGGTGTTTGCCCCACGCTTCGACCTGCTCCACGCGTTGCCCGTCGAGCTCTTTCGCTTCGTCGGCGAAGCGGCCCTGTGGCGAGCTGGAGCGAATGCGTCGCCCTGCGAGGAGCTTGCGATGGTCGATGGCGAGCCGGTGGAGCGTGTGGCCTTCAGGCATGATGGCGCCCTTGCTAACCAGCCGGGTTTCTTGATGCAGGCCAGCCGCACAGGGTGTGGCCGAAGAACCACTCCGGGGCGCGAACCCGCGAATTCCGTGGGCTGAACCCGCTGGCACTGGCCGTGAAACGTGCCCGGCACCATGTCGCTCACCGCCCTCGTCGTCGTCCTCGCTGCTGCAGAACCCGTCTCAGTCAACGTCTTGAGCGCCGTCGTGAAGGACCAGCGCATCGAAGGCGCGGAGGTGACGCTGCAGAAGAATGGCGCGGCCTCGGTCACCTCGACGACGTCGACGGGAGGCACCGCCACCGTCTCGCCCACGTTCTCGGACAAGGACGACGGCGTGCTGCTCATCGTGAAGAAGCCCGGCTATTCGACGCTCGTCGCGCGCTGCCCGTGTCAGGGCATGACGTACGCGCTCTCTCCGGTGATGCACAGCCTCGATGGCCTGCGCGTGGTGTTGAGCTGGGGCCGCTCGCCGTCGGACCTCGACCTGCACGCCGTCTTCCCGCGCAACCACGTCTTCTTCAGCAAGAAGCAGGGCGAGAACGCGAACCTCGACGTCGACGACACCGACTCGTTCGGGCCCGAGACCATCACCATCGAGAAGAAGGCGTTCGGGCAGCCGTACCTGTTCGCGGTGCACGACTACACGAACAAGGACGAGCGCAATCGCGCGGCGCTGGCCGAGAGCGGCGCGAAGGTCTTCGTGTACATCGGCGAGTCGCTCATTCGCCGCTACGAGGTGCCGAAGGCGAAGCAGGGCACGTTGTGGACGGTGTTCTCCATCGACGGGCAGGGCGAGCTGCACGACATCAACACGCTGACGCCGGCCGATGCCGACCCCGAGAGCGAGCTGCGAAATCGGAACAGTGGTGAGCCCACCGTGCGCGTGGCCGAGAGTCCCGTCGTTGCCATCACTGCCGATGCGACGCAGGTGAACGCCGAGGGCGAGCGCGCGTACCACGACGGCCGGGTGCTGGAGTCGGTCGCCCTGTACCAGCGCGCCATCGAGCTCGCGCCCGACTACGGGCAGGCGTACTCGAACCTGGGCCTCTCGTTCCGCAAGCTGAACCGCAATGGCGAGGCGCTGTGGGCGAACCGCAAGTCCATCGCGCTGGCGAGCGGCGCCGACGCCAACGTGGTGCGCGCGAGCAGCTACTACAACATCGCCCGCATCTACGAAGCCGAGGGCCAGTTCGCCGACGCGCTCACGCAGTACGAGCTCGCGAACCGGGAGCGCCCGATGAAGGTCTACGAAGACGCCCGCAAGCGCATGCTCGCGAAGCTGAAGAACTAAGGTCGCGCCATGCACGGGCTCCTCGTGGTGGTGCTGGCGGTGGCGCCGGTGGCGTGGACGGATCGCGCGGGCTGGCCGCACCCGGTGTCGACGGTGAAGGACTTCGACCGCGCGTCACGGGCCGAGGTGCTGATGTTCGTCGAGGCGCTCGCGTCGTTGCCGCTCGAAGTTCGCGGCAACTTCCTCGCGCAGGAAGTCGGCCTGAAGCACGGCGACATGGGCGCGCTCGAGGCGTGGAAGAAGTCTCGCAAGGCGTTGCTGCTCGAGAACTTTCGGCGTGGGTTCGCGAGCTGCTCCGCTGACGACGTGCTCTGCCCCGCGAAGGCGCCGGAGTCGTTCGAGGCGCTCGTCACCCTCGCGACGCCGATGCTCGAGTCGCTGCCGGCCGAGTACGCGACCTGGCGAACCGGAGCTCGTCAGTTTCACGCGGCGCACGTGCGCGAGCTCGCCCGCCTCGCGATGTTGTCGTCGAGCGTGTCGAGTGAGATTGCGCGGCTCGACGACTCCGAGGTGACCGGAGAGACGTTCGGCGATCGCGAGTTTCTGCTCACGTTCGACGACGGGCCGACGGGCGCTGCGGGAGAGACCGACGCCCTGCTGCCAGTGCTGAAGTCGCTCGATCAACACGCGGTGTTCTTCGTGGTCGGAGACGCGATGCACGCGCGCAAGCCGGCGAAGGCGCTCTACGACGGGCAGTGTGTCGGCTCGCACGGCAGCTCGCACGCGAGTCACGTGACGTCTCAGAAGGTCGCCGCACAGCTCGACTCGTGGAACGCCGAGCTCGCGTCGTCGATGGGGCCCGTGCGCTGGTTTCGGCCTCCCTATGGGCAACGCACGCTGCGGCAGACGCAGGCGCTCTCGAAGCAGGGCATCGGCGTGATGCTGTGGAACATGGACTCGCAGGACTGGCAGGCGCCGAAGAACACCGCGCAGGTCGAAGGGCGCGTGCTCACGCTGATGCTGCTGTGGCGGCGCGGCGTGGTGCTGTTTCACGACGTGCACCCGGTCGCGCGGAAGGTGGTGCCGCCTGTCGTGAACGCGCTCTCGAACTCGGTGACGTGGAGCGATTGCCGGAAGCTGTAGTCACTCCTTCTTGCGAAGCTCGACGCGGCCCTTGTTCGTCACGTCTCCCTTGAGCGGACTCGCGCGATGCAGCCAGGTCGTCACCGCCACGAACTCTGACAGCCCACGCTTCGAGGTGTCGGAGTCGGGGCTCCATCGCACGACGACCTGGTACTTCCCCTCCATGACGCGCTCGAGGATGTACTCCGAACCGTCTGTGCCGCGGGTCGGGTCGCGCGTGGGTTGCTTCTCGAAGTTCAGCTTCGCGAACAGCTGCTCGAACGAAGTGAGCGCTTCCTCCTTCAGTGGAGTGACGCCCCTCTCGACGAGCCTTCCCGGCTCATAGCCGCCCTGACCGTCGAGTCGCCTTCCCTCGATGGTGGCCTTCCCGTCGAGCACCGTGAGTCGCACGGCCACGGGGTTGCCCCACGTCGGCAGAATCGTCAGGCGATAGACCGTGCCCTTCGTGGTGCCTGCAACGGTGTGGAGCGGCTGCTCCTCCATCGCGCGCAGCGCCTTGCCGTACCAGGCCTCTTCGAAGCTCGAGATGCCGCGCTTGTCGTCGATGGGAAAGAACTTCACCGACGACTGCGCGAGTACGAGGCACGTCATCAGTCCGAAGGCCGTCATGCGCTCATGATGCCCGTTCAGAGCTCGAGCGTCTCGAGCGAGTGGAGCCAGCCGGGGAAATTGGTGAGCGCCGCTTTGCTGAGGTTGTTCGACGAGATGTTCAGGTGGCGCAGCTTCCGCCACGGGTCCTCGACGAGCGTCTCGAAGCCGGCATCACCGAGCTCCGCGCCGTGCAGGGTGAGCGACACCATCGTTTCTCGAAATCGCGCCAGCGCTTTCGCTCCCTCTGAGCCCACCGGAGAACCGCTGAGGCGAAGCGTCTCGAGCCGCGCGAGAAAGGGACTGCTGCACAGCGCCACGAAGCCACGACTGCCGAAGGTATTCTGCGCGAGGTCGAGGTGACGAACCGTCGCGAGCATCGGAGCCTTCGCCAGGTGCTCGAGCGCGGTATCGCTCAGTCCATTGTTCGCCAGCTGCAGCTTCTCCAGCGCCGGAAACGCGCCCGCCCGCGCCTTGGCCATCGCCGCTGCGCCTTTCACGCCGACGCCCGCCTTCATCAAATCGAGCTCGCGGAGCGACGTGAACCGCCGACTCGCGAACAGCGCTGCAGACGAATCTCTCAGCCGAAAGTTCGCGAGATCGAACTCGCGCAGCCGCTCGAGCCCCGGCGCTCGGAGCACGTCATCGAGTCCACGATTCGTCAGGTGCACTCGAACCACCGGCTCCCGCGCGAACAGACCCGCAGCCACATCGGGAAAGCTCTGCGCCGAAACCGTCGCCGTGTGCACGAAGCCCCGCTCGAACGTCCACTTCGTCGGGCTGGCGCTCGTGTACTTGCGCCCGAACGCCTCCATCGTGCGCTGATCGCCCATGAACGGCCGCACCCACTCGCGTTGATGTTTCTCGAGCAGCCCCTGCGCCCGCGCTTCGAGGTCGGAGCGCTCAGGGCCAGCCGGCAACCGCGCTGCCTGCACCTGCAGCACGATGAACTCTCCGCGAACATCACCACGCTCGAGCAACCAGTCGGCGTAGACGAGCCGCGGCCCATCATCCTCGGGGTTCGCCATCACCGCGGCGAGCAGCGCTTCGCCCTTCTCGCCGACATCGACGAGGCGGCGGTCGCGCGGCGTGTGTGTGCCGAACAGGTCGGTTCGCTCCCTGCGCCGCTGCGCCATGACGAGACCAGAGCCGAAACCTCCACGCGGCGCTTTCTGTTTTTCAGCGCTGCGGTGTCTGATGCCCACCAACCGTGCGCCCACTCCTTCTCCTCGTCTGTCTGACGGCCTGCAGCCCCGTGGCGCCCACCGTCGACGGCGGGAGCGGCGGAGGCTCGGCCGGAGGTGGAAGCGCCATGCAGGTCGTCGACGCCGGAGACCCGACTGCGCCGCTCTTCGATCCCGACCACCTCGTCGAAGTCGGCATCGACGTCGCGCCCGCCGACTGGGAAGTCCTGCGCAACCAGACCCGCGACCTCTTCACGCTGCTCTCGGGCAACTGCACGAGCCAGCCATTCCCGTCACCGTTCACCACCTTCGACGCGACCGTCACCGTCGACGGCACGCGCCTTCCACGCAGCACCGTGAAGAAGAAGGGCTTCCTCGGCTCGCTCTCGGTGAACCGGCCGTCGCTCAAGCTCAAGTTCGACGCGAACGTGCCGAAGCAGAAGGTCTCGGGCCTCGACGCGATGACGCTCAACAACGCGCAGCAAGACCCCTCCATCGTGCGGCAGTGCCTGGGCTACGCGCTCTTCCGCAAGGCCGGCCTGCGCGCGCCGCGCTGCAACTTCGCGCACGTCGTCGTGAACGGCGCCGATCTCGGCGTGTACGCGCACGTCGAAGCCATCGACAACGACTTCCTCGAGCGCCACTTCACGAAGAAGTCAGGCTCGCTCTATGAGGGCACGCTCAGCGACTTCACGACGACGTTCGTCGGCACCTTCGACCTGAAGAACTCCGGAGACCGCAGCGACCTCGAGCGCGTCGCCGCTGCGCTCAGGGCCACCGATGCCGAGCTCGAGGTGAAGCTCGCGGCCGTCATCGACCTCAACCAGTTCATCGACTTCTGGGCGATGGAGACGCTGCTGCGCCATTGGGACGGCTACGCGGGCAACACGAACAACTTCTTCATCTACGACGACCCCGAGACGGGCCGGTTCACCTTCCTTCCCTGGGGCGCTGATGCGGTGTTCGGTGCCGAGCCTTCGTCGGCCGACAACCCCGAAGGCCCGATGCTGCGGGGCGTGCTCGCGCGGAGGCTCTACAACGTGCCCTCCCTGCGGCAGCGCTACCTCGCCCGCGTGCGCTCGTTGCTCAGCAGCGTCTTCTTCGAGAGTGAGCTGCGTCGCGAGGTGGTGCGCATGGAGAACCTCGTGCGCCCACACGTGCACCCGATTCAGGCCGCGCAGTTCTCGAACGGGCTGGCCGACGTGCGCCGCTTCATCGACACCCGAAGAACCAACCTGACGCGTGAGCTGACGGCGGCGCCCGCGCTGGCTCCGTCGGGTGAGCGCGCGTCGCCGTGCCTGTACCCACTGGGTCGCTTCGACAGCACCTTCAGCACCACGTGGGGCAGCATCACCTCCGAAAACCCGTTCGGCGTCGGCACCGCCACGTTCGACCTGACCCTCGACGGCGGCACCCTTCCGTTCGCCCGAACGGCGTCGACCGCGGGCATCGACACGGGCGGCAACGACGGGCCAAAGGCTGGTGTGAACCTCATCGCTGCGCGCGCCGACGGCACGGCCATGCTGGTGGGCTTGCGTATGCTCCCTCAGCTCTACCCACCCGCGAGCGACGCCGGTGTGATGCCGCTCGACCTCGTGCAGCGCGTGGGCATCGTCGTCGAGTTCGTCGGCGGCGTGGTGAAGCCGATTGGGCTGCTCGGGCCCGGCACGGTGGAGTTCACCAGCGCGAGCTCGGTCGATGGCGGCGTGGTGTCTGGCCACGTCGCGGGTCAGGTGGTGTCGTGGCCGTTCGGCGCGGGAATGTGACGTACACTCCCGCGTCATGCCGGAGCCCACTCTCGAGTTGTTTCACGCCATCACCGACCCGGGCAGCGCGAAGGTGCGCAAGTACGTCGTCGACCACGAGCTCGCCGAGCACGTGCGCTTTCGCAACGTCACCTACCCCGAGGTGGTGGCAGACCTGACCGCGCGTGGTGGTGCCGCGACCCCTGCGCTGTGGGACGGCACCACGCTCGTCACCGGAGCCGACGCCGTCATTGCCCGCCTCGCCGCCCACGCCGACGTGGGGAGAGCCTGATGGTCATCTGCCCCGATTGCCGGCAGCGCATGCAGGCCTTCTTCGTTCCCGCGCGCAGTGGTTCGGGAGAGGTCGAGCTCGATCGTTGCGGCCAGTGCAGCTCGTTGTGGTTCAACGCCGGCGAGGTCGAAGCCGCGCTCGGGCGCTCCATTCGCAGGCGGCAGGGCAGCACCACGCGCAGCTGCCCGACGTGTCGCGTGAAGCTCGAAGCGGCGGTGCTCGAAGGCAGGGTCGACGTCGAGCGCTGTGGCCGGTGCCAGGGCGTCTTCCTCGATGGCCACGACGTCGCGGTGCTGGGCCAGAAGAAGGCGAAGCCGCGCAGCTCGTCGTCCGGCGGTGGCGGGTTCGAGTGTGAAGCGTGTGGCGAGCGTCGGCCGTTCGGCGAAGCGCAGAGCACGGTGACGGGTCTCATCTGCGCCGCGTGCGCGACGAAGGCCAACGCCACGGAGCCCGAGGTCGCCGAGGAGCAGCGCTCGTTGCTGGGGCGTTTCTTCTCGTGGTTCGGCTCAGGCGACGACGCTGCGCAGTCATGACTCGCGAGCTGGTTTTCCGTGGCATCGGATCATCGACCGATGGGGCCAACCGGCTGAAGGCACTCGGAACAGAAATCGTGACCGAAAGGCCCTCGCAACTCGGCCTGCACCTCGGCGAGGATTCGAGGTCTTCCGCGTCGATGTGAGTTCACTCACTCCGAGGTTCCTCCCATGAAGGTCACCCAGCCCCGCCCCTCGTTGCCCGTCACGCAGCCCACGACGCCCGCCGCGCCGCCACCGCCCATCGACGTGAAGGCCCCGGCCGACGCGTTCGGGCCTGCCGCACCCGCGCGCTTGCTGCCCACCGCGACGCCTGCCGCCACGGGCGTCGGCACCATCACCAGCGACCGCACGACGTGGGTTCGTGAAGGCGCGAGCGGCGCGACGGTGAGCGACCTGCAGCAAAAGCTCAAAGACGCGGGCTTCGACCCCGGCCCCATCGACGGCAAGTTCGGCGCGAAGACGCGAGAGGCGCTGCTGAAGTTCCAGCAGTCGAAGGGCATCGGCGTCGACGGAATCGTCGGCCCCGAGACGCGCGCCGCGTTGCTCGGAGAGCCGCTGCCTCCGAAGCCCACGCCCTCGGGTGGTGAAGCGCCGAGCGGTCCGTCGGGTCCATCGGGTCCCGTCGCGCCGGGCGGTCCGTCGGGTGCCGCCGCGTCGGGCCTCGAGGCCGTCGCGCTCAAGAAGCACGGCCCTGAGTTCGTGCAGAAGGTGAAGGAGATGTCGGCGCGGCTCGGTGTTCGCCCCGAGTGGATGCTGGCCGTCATGCAGAACGAGAGCGGTATGGACCCGTGGCGCAAGAACCCGAACGGCGGCGCGACCGGCCTCATTCAGTTCATGCCCGCCACCGCGAAGGCGCTCGGCACCACCACTGACGCGCTCGCGAAGATGAGCGCCACCGAGCAGCTCACCTACGTCGAGAAGTTCTATTCGAGCTTCAAGGGCCGCATGAAGTCGGGCTCCGACATGTACCTGGCGACGTTCTGGCCGGCCGCGGTGGGCAAGGGTGACGACTACAAGATTGGCGGCGCCGAAGTCGCGAAGGCGAACCCGGCGTTCGACCTGAACAAGGACGGGCAAATCACCGCTGGCGAGTTCCGCGAGTACTACCAGAAGCGCTTCCCGAACATGGCGGGTGGAGCGCCGGCTCCGTCGTCGGGCCCCTCGAGCTCGAGCGGCGGCAAGACCGACTTCAACGTCGCGCAGGCCGAAGCGGCGGTGCGGAAGAATACGGCGCGCAACACGCAGTTCACGATGGAGGAGATCAAGAGAGACCCCGACGCGTTTTTGAAGACCGTGGTGCAGGTCGACGGGCTCGCGAAGACCTCGAACGACGCGACCTCGTGCGGGCCGACCTCGATGCTGATGGGCATGATCGCCGGGCGCCCGGAGTCGATTCAGGAGCTCGCCTCCAAGCTGGTCGACGCGAACGGCAACGTCACGCCGGCGGGCCAGAAGCTCTTCGGCCCCGACGCGAACTCCGGGCTGCTCAAGGAGTGCGTGAAGCGCATTCGCGACGGAAAGTTCTCGGCCGCCGACGTCACCTTCATGGCCGAAGGGCTCTATGCGTCGACGGGCTCTCCGTCGGGCGGCACCAACGCGAACGACCTCATCGCGCTGCGCTCTGCCATCACCTCACTCGGCGTCTCGGTGCCGCGCATGGAGCTGCAGCAGTTCGGCAGCGCCGACGGCGGCCTCGGCCACTGGCGCGTGGGCGTCAACGGCAAGCAGTACAACCCGTGGCCGGACAAGAAGGGCCAGGCGAGCATCATCAGCGGCCCGAGCGGTCTCGCCGATGGCGCGAGCGACGGCGTGAAGTGGACCAACCGCGAGAAGCTCTACCTCGACGACAACATGGTGATGCGCAACGTCTACAGCATCACCACGAAAGACACGCCGACGTCGGCCGGCAGGACGTGGGCGGTGACCGACGACCCACCGCTCTTCATCGCGCGCTACGACCGCCAGCCCGATGGCTCGTTCAAGCGCTCCGAGCTGAACATGGCGCGCATGCAGCAGGTGGCCGACGGCAAGGTGACGATGGACGACGCCAACAAGGTCTTCACCGACATTCCGGCGCGAAGCGTGTCGTGATCGGTTTGGGAGCGGGCGGCAACTGACGCCGTCCATGCGCCTGCTCCTGCTGATCTCGTTGCTGCCTGCCTGTGCTTCCACGAGGTCGCTCGCGCCTGGAGCGACCGTGGAGGACCAGCTCTCGGCCGTCTCGCGCGACAGCAGCACCTTCGGAGACCTCGTCTACGTCGGCACCGTCGCGCCCCTGAAGGCGCCGACGAAGCCCGTCTTCGAGTACGAGCGGCGCGTGAAGGACGGCAGCTCGACGAGCTTCACGAAGCAGGGCGCCGAGGCGGTGCTCATCGAGCAGGCGACCCACGACGCCGACTACCAGCTCTCCTCCTCCGCGCAGTGGCAGCTGCAGACGCGTGAGGTCGGCCGCGTCACCATCGACAACGGCATCGTTCGGCTCAGCCAGTCGTCGGGCGGCGTGGAGCGTTTCGCGGAAGAGCCGCTGCGCGAGAGCGTCGTCGTGGGACCCACGCTGTTCGGCTTCATCGCGCGGCACCGTGAGCAGTTGATGAGAGGAGAGACGCTCACCATCCGCTTCGCCGTGACCAGCCGGCTCGAGACGATTCCGTTCGAGCTCTCGCGCGTCGATGGTGCGAACGGTCAGCCGCGTATTCGCATGGCCGCGAAGAGCGCGCTGGTGGCGCTCGTCGTCGACCCGCTCTTCGTCACGTACTCGGCTGACGGAGCGCTCGTCGCCCTCGACGGCCGCGTGCCGACGAAGCTGAAGCAGGGCGAGGGCTGGGCCGACTTCGACGCCCACGTCGACTACCGCAACGAGGGCGTCTTTCGCTGACGGCTCACTTGCCGGCGAGCTTGCGCCAGAGGGCGCCGCCGATGCCGACCGCCGCGACGACGTGCATCAGCTCCATCACCACGAGACCGCCCGTGGAGAGGCCCTGGACGTTGGCCGGGCCGCCGAACGACAACACCGTGAAGACGGCCGAGATGACGGCGAAGACCAGCGCCGCCCGTTGCCGCGCGAACTTCACCAGCAGCAGCGCGAGCAGCGCTCCGGGAATCGCCGGCACGATGGACGAGATGAGCACCGGCACCGGACTCAGTGACGCGACGGGCTGCCCGGGCTGGAACATGCCCTCGAGCGAGATGCCGGCCGCGCCCGAGCCGAAGAAGAGGGCCAGGTTGGCCACGGCTGAGGCGACGCCTCCGAGCAGGCCCGCGCCAAAGAGCGCGCCAGCTGAAACTGAAGGAGCCGTCTGATCATTCGCTGCGGTGTTCGTCATCGTCGTCATGGTGTGCCTCGCGGGGGTGGTGCTGCCGACTGCCGTTGTGCCCCTGAAGATGCACTTGGACAATCGGCGTTCCTGAAACAAACTGGCCCACCTCATGGACATCAGCCAACTCGACCTGAACGCGGTGACGGCCTTCGTGGCGGTCGTGGAGCACCGCTCCTTCCGTGCCGCCGCCCGCAGCCTCAACGTGCCGAAGTCGACGGTGAGCCGCCGCGTGGCGTTGCTCGAAGAACAGCTCGGCGTGCAGCTGCTCCAGCGCACCACGCGCACGGTCACGCTGACCGACATCGGTGAGGCGTTTCATCAGCGGTGCAGCCAGGCGCTCGGCACCATCACCGACGCCGCGCGCGAGGTGCAGCAGAGCGACGCGTCGCCCCGTGGCGTGCTGCGCATGACGGCGCCCGTCACCTTCGCCGAGCACTTCCTCGGAGACATTCTCACCGAGTTCATGACGGCGAACCCCGACGTGCGCGTGACGCTCGACCTCACCGATCGCTACGTCGACCTCGTCGCCGAGGGCTACGACCTCGCGTTGCGCGCCGGGCCGCTGGCCGACTCGTCGCTCAAGGCGCGGTTGCTGGGCACCAACCCCATCGTCATGGTGGCGAGCCCGAAGTACCTCGCGAAGCACGGCACGCCACAGACGCCGGCCGACCTGCTCGACCACGACTGCATCGTGTACGCGAACCACGAGCGCAGCGCGAAGTGGCCGCTGCTCGTCAAACGCAAGGTGACGGCGATGCCAGTGAGGCCGCGGGTCGCGGTGAACAGCTTCATGCTCGCGCGTGACTTCGCCGTCGCGGGCCTCGGCATCGCGCGCATGCCCGGAGGCTTCTCGGCAGACCTCGAGGCCGATGGCTCGCTGGTGCGCGTGCTGACGGAGTTCGAGCCGCCGCTCTCTCCGCTGCACGCCGTGTTTCCTCCGGGGCCGCACCTGGCGCCGCGCGTGCGAGCGTTCGTGGACCTGCTGGCGTCGCGGCTCGACACCACCATGTCGTTCCCCCGCAAGCGCCGCTGAGGTTGCGGCGCCACCACCCCTGAGCCTGCTAAGAGACCTCCTTCAAACCCTGGGGGGGCCTGATGAAGCGATCTGCGTTGGTGTTCGTGTGTCTCGCGGCAGCCTGCGGCGGAAGCGGCGGTGCTGACGCGGGCGCTGGCGGTGGAACGGCTTCGACTGGCGGCGGCACGAGCGGGACGGGCGGGGGGGCGTCAGCCGGAGGCCCTTCGTTCATGGACGATGGGTCGCCCGTCGCGAGCGGAACGCGCTTGAGGACTCGCCATCAGGTCGCCGATGGCGGGGCGCGTCTCTTCCTGAGCTTCTACGATTCCCAGCGCCAGGAGCCCTGCTCGCCGCAACAGGTGAGCCCGACGCAGTGGCGATGCCTGCCCCCCAACACGGTGTACACGACGACCTTCAGCGACCCGGCGTGTTCGACCCCGACGCTGGTGGACCAGGGCATTCCCGCCTGTGAGCGGCCGGGCTACCTGCTGGTGCCTCCCGTGGAGCCCGTGGTGATGTGCCCGAGCCCGTCGGCACCGCGCCTCTACAGCGCGGCCGCGGCCTCGATGAGCGTCAACGCCATCTATGAACGCGCCGACGGCGGGTGTGTTCCGCTGCCCCAGCCGCCCGGCTCGAGGGCCATCGTCGCCACCATGGAGGTGCCCCTCACCTCGCTCGTCGCGCTCCACGAAGAGCAGGCCGAGCGTGGGCCGCTGGTCGCTCACTTCCTCGTCAGTGACGACAAGGCCCGCCAGCTCGCCCGCCTGACGCTTCGGGACAGTGGCGTCGAGGCGCTGGTGATGATGACGGGCGACGCAGGGGTCTTCGCGCCCTTCGCGAATGTCTACGTGGCGGACACCGGCAAGGACTACGCGGACTCCTCGTGTACGACCGAGGTGGCGTACTCGTTTGGCACCTGCTCGCAGCTGACCCCCTACGTCACCGTCTTCGACGAGGTGACCGCCTGTGGTGTGCGCTCGTCGATTCGCGCGCGTGGCGCGGAGCTCACCACTGGTAGCGGCTTCACGAAGGTCGGCGCGACGTGCATGGCTGACGCCACTCCGAACAAACGGCGCTTTGCACTCGGGCCGACCATTCCCCTCACCGCGTTTCCGCCTGCGCGGCTGCTCTGGTTGGGCACGGGAGCGCTGCGCGTTCAGGCGCAAGTAGACGAGCAGGGCAGGGCCACCTCGGGACAAGCCTCGTGGTTCGACACGGTCGCGGGCGTCACCTGTACGCCCGAGCTGCTGACCGACGCGAAGGTGCACTGCGTCGACAAGCGCAACGGCATGTCGGGCTTCGCGCTCTTCTCCGACGCTGCGTGCACCAACCCCATCTACGACGGCCCACCACCCATGTGTGGCACGCGCACGGTGCCGTTCGACGTCTTCGTCGCGCCCACCGACGCGACCGGCAACATCGACCGCTGTGCAGGTGCGACCCTTCGCCGCGCCGTGCGGCGCTTCACTGGCGCGATGGCCTTCGTGAAGGACCCCGCCACCCAGAGCTGCACGCAGGTGCCATTCACGGCGTCGCCAAACGCCTACGAGACCGACCTGGTGCCGCCCTCGGCGAGAGAGCTCGTCACCATCGTGACCGACTGACCGGGGCGCCGCGCGATGCAAGTGACGCAGGGGCCGGCCGTGATACAGGCGGCCGTCGTCACTTTCCTCGTGAAGGACCTCACATGAACCGCATCGTCCTCGCCTCGCTCCTCGTCGCCACCGTCGCTCACGCCGAGTTCAAGGCCGCCTTCGTCGACTTCCAGCGGGCCCTCGTCGAGGTCGATGAAGGTCGCGCCGCCAAGCAGCGCCTGCAGGCCAAGGCCGACGCGAAGAAGAAGGAGCTCGAGAACGACAAGGTGCTGCTCGAGAAGGAAGCCGAGGTCTTCAAGAAGCAGGAAGCGACGATGGACGACAAGGCCCGGCGCGAGCGCTTCGACGGCATCATGAAGAAGCAGAACGAGCTCGCCGAGAAGGTGCAGAAGGCGCAGTACGAAATCGCCGACGCCGAGCGCAAGGAGATGTCCACCATCCTCCCCAAGTTCGAGCTCATTCTGGCCGACATCGCGCAGCGTGAAGGTCTGTCGATGGTGTTCGACCGCTCGAGCTCGGGCCTCGCGTGGGCACCGCCGTACCTCGACCTCACCAACGAGCTCATTCGCACGTACAACTCGAAGAAGGCGCCTGCGAAGACGCCGGCGGCTCCTGCGGCCAAGCCCGACGCTCCGACGAAGTGATGGCCTCGCTGCGCACGGTGGGCCTGCTCTGGGCGGGCGTGCTCGTCGCCATCGTGATGGGCCTGCGGTTTCGCGCGAAGCAGAACGCCGGCCATGGCGCGCGGGGCGGGAAGATCTCCAACCCCAAGGTGCTGTGGCTGTTCTTCGCCATCTGGTTCTGGTTCGTCGAGTGTGCGGTGCTGGCGTTCGAGCCGTCGCTGCCGTCGAGCTGCCGCCTCATCGTCGGGGTTCACGCGCTCTCGATGTGGCTGCGTGGCGCCGCCGAGATGTTCATGCTGCACGTCACCAAGAACTGGCGGCCACCCATCGGCATCGGGCACGACGCGCTGTGCATCGCGACCATCATCGGGCTCGCGGTCTGGTCGGGGCCCGAGCTCACGACGGTCGGCGCGTGGAGCTGGTGGGCGCCCGCGCTCGTGCTGATGCTCGTGTTCAGCCTGGTGGTCGAGCTGCTCTACGCCGCCCTGTTCTTCAAGGCGGTCGAGGGCAAGACGACGGGCGACGACGGCATCTGGTTCGCCGACGCCGAGTCGGAGCGCTTCAAGCGCATCAACCGCATCACGTTCGCCTGCAACACGCCGCAGGTGCTGTTCCAGCTCGCGCTCCTGGGCGCGATGACGCTCTCAGTGCACTGACTCGGTGCCGAGCGAGCGCACCCACGAGACGACGTCGCGGTCTTCGGTGAGGCCCGTCATGAGCAGCCGCTCGAACGCCTCGCGCGTCGCCGTCATCGCCTTCTGCTCGTCGCCCGTCGCCCGGTAGAAGTGCGAGAAGAGAATCGGCCCGAAGCGCTGGTACAGCTCGAGCGAGCGAGCGATGGGCGTGGCTTCTGGCGTCAGCGTGCGACGCGTCTTCTTCAGAAGCAGCTGGAGTTCGTTCGTGGGCATGTCACCGGGCTCCGACAGCGTGCAGATGACCAGTTGTCGTCACGAGGTGGGACAAGGGGCGACATCGTGGTGGACACTTTGCGCCAGGGACGACGATCAAGAAAACCAGACGTTTGCGTCGTTTGGAGGCCATGCCGAAAGGACACCGCCACTGGCTGCGCGATGCATCTCACTCGCCGCGGTAGTCGGGTTCGCGCCGCTGTTTGAAGGCTGCGATGCCCTCTTTGTAGTCGCGGCTGTCCCAGACCTTTCGACGCTCTCCCTGGATCTGCTCGAACGTGATGGGTGGCAGGGCCTTGGCCGCGGTGAGGATGTGCACCGAGCGCTTCATCGCCGTCACCGAGAGCGGCGCGTTGCGAGCGACCTTGAGCGCGAACGCCATGGTGAAGGCGCTGAGCTCGGCGGCGGGCACCAGGTGGTTGATGGCGCCGAGCGCGTGGGCGCGGGTCGCGGGAATCGGCTCGCCCGAGAACGCCATCTCGTTGAGGAGGCTCAGCGGCATGCGGTTCAAGAACGTGAGGAGGCCAGAGACGTTGTACGGCACCGAGAGCTTGGCGGGCGTGATGGCGAACGTCGTCTCGGGAGTGGTGAAGACCAGGTCGCAGCTCATCGCCAGCTCGCACGCACCGCCCCAGACCGTGCCTTCCACCATCGCGATGACGGGCGCGGGGAAGTCTTCGATGCGACGAATGACGGTGCGCAGCGGGTCGGCGAACCCGAGGGGATCTCGTCCTCCCTCTGGGAGTTCGTTGATGTCGTGACCCGCCGACCAGACCTTGGCTCCCGGAGCTGCGCGCAGAATCACCACGCGCGTCTTCGCCTGCTCCATCATGTGGAGGCCGTCGAGCAGGTCGCCGACCAGCGCCGCCGAGAGCGCGTTGCGCCGCTCGTGGTGGTTCAGGGTGAGGGTGCCGATGCGGTTGCTGTGCTCGGTGAGGACGTGGCCCATGCCACGCATATACGCCTGCCCGTCACTGGGCGCTGTAGCCCTCGGGCGAGCTGCCACCGTCGCTCGAACTCTGCAGGGTGTCGTCGGCTCCCAGGCTGCTCACGCCAGCATCGCCAGCGCTCCCCTCGGCGACCGAGTCGAGCAGGTCGCCCAGCCAATCGGAGAAGCCGAACTCGGGCGGAGCGATGACCCCCTGCGTGACGTCCTGCAGGTAGGTGCCCGTCATCATCGCCGCGGCCTCTGCGCGGTTCTGGCGAGCCCAGCGAAGAAGCTGGACTGCGATCACGACGACCAGCCAGATGCTGGAGAAGCCACCGACCAGCAGCGCCACGACCAACGGTGCGTTCAGGTCCATGCGCCGAGTCTGCGAGCCTCACGTGACGGCGATGTGTCGGCGCCGTGCCGAGGGCGTTGCAGGTCGTCGCTGCGAACCCGAGTCTGGCCACCGCCCAGGTGGTTGAACTCGTTCTCGCCACGCGGAGGACTCCGCACGGCGACGCGGGTTTCCTCGCGACCGCGGGTCTGGCCACCGCCCAGGTGGTTGAACTCGTTCTCGCGCCGCGGAGGATTCCGCATGGCGACGCGGGTTTCCTCGCGACCGCGGGTCTGACGACCGCCCAGGTGGTTGAACTCGTGCTCGCGTACCCAGCGCGCGGGTCGACTTCGACGACGACCGCTCAGCGCAGCTTCACGTCGTACGCGATGGAGTCTGGCCCCACGTCGACCTTCAGCAGCTTCGCGTCGAGGTGACCCGCGCGCAGGAACGCGACGAGCCCAGCCCCGAGGCAATTGCCCATGATGGGAGACGCCGCCGGAAAATCGGTGAGCCGCGCCTCGAGCACCACGTCCTTCACGGTGAAGGCCATCACGCCACGCGAGTAGAACTGACTGAACGCGCGTTGGGTCGAAGCGAGCGCGGTGCGCAGGTCTTCGAGCCGGCTCAACGAGCGGAACGTGCTCGAGAGGTTTCGCGAGGCGAGCAGGGTGCCGATGGTCTGGGCTCCGTCGAGCGAGCCCGAGTACTTCTCGCGCGTCACCCACTCGATGGCGCCGCAGTGCAGCTCGCCCGGCACCCAGCCGACCGGCAACACGGCCGACTCGTCGAAGAACATCGCGTGCTGCGGAAAGGCAGCCTTGAGCGCGGTGACCGTCTCGGCGCCGAACTGCTCACGCACGCACGTGAGCACGTTGAGCCACGCGAAGCCCTTCACCTGCAGCGTCGTCATGGCGTGCGCGATTCCTGGCAGCGGCCATCGGCGCTCACCCAGAGGTCGACGTCGTCGAGCTCGATGACGGTGCCGGCCTTGTTCGTCTTGTCCTCGATGCCGACGCTCAGCTCGTCACCGGCCTTCACCGCCACGTCGAGCTTCACGTTCGGAGGCACCTGGCTCCACGTGGTGACCGGGCCGGGCATGTCGAACTGGTTGCCGCTCGCGACGCCCGAGTTCGGCGTCAGCCCATAGAAGCGCACGGTCGTCGCCGTCGAGGTGCTCTTGATCCACACGCGCAGGCAGTAGCTCGCGGCGGCGGGCGCGATGACCTTCCACTCCGAGCCGAAGCGGTTGCCGTAGATGCCGTTGGCCGTCGTGAACTTCAGGGCCTTGCCCGTGCGGCCGGTCGAGACCTCGACCTTGCTGTTGGGGTCGAGCGCCTTGAACTCCAGCGTGGGGTCTCCGCACTCGAAGAGGCCGTTCCGCGCGAGGTTCGGCGGGTTGAGCGTGGGCACGCTGCAGGTCATGCCCGCGTCCATCGTCATCGAGTTCGGGCCACACGCTGCGGCGAGCACCACGAGGCACAGACAGACCAGTCGCATGCACCGCCTTGTGCCCTGTCGACGGCGCGCTGACAACGCCCGTCAGGCGCTCTTCTTCAGGCGCTGCTCACCGGCGATCCACCCGCGCGCTTCACCGACGGTCGCGACGTACTTGTTCACGAGCTTGCCGGCGACCTTCGACATGATCGCCCCGACGCTCATCTTCGTGATGGCGCGCGCCGACGATCACCGCCATGTGCGTGAGCGCACTCTGTGACAGCAGCCGCGGAAACCAATCGCCGTTCACCCACTGCGTGTCGGCTTCGTCGACGACGCCCAGGTACTGCACGTCGCCGATCCACCCCGTCGCCTTGAACTTCTTCGCCGCGGTGAGCCCCTGCTCGAGGGCTTCCTTGAACTCGGCGCCTTTCGCGAAGCGCTTCCAGCTGAGGTGAATGGTGTTGATCTCGGCGTCGAACTGAACGCTGACGCAGTCGGATTCGAAGGCACTGACGGGCATGGTGAACTCCGGGCGGGGGTGAACGGCGAGTCGCGCTTCGTCACGTTCGGCCGACTCCTCGAGGGGCTTGCGTGCGGCTCCACGGGCCTTCAACGTCTGCCCATGGCTCGTCGCACCCGGCTGCTTCCGGTGACCCTGCTCGTTCTGGCTGCCGTCGCGCGCGCGCAGGAGCCGACGCCACCGCCGCTCCCCACGATGGAGCCCCTGCAGGACCAACCCTCCTCCGCGCCCGTCGAGCCCGTGCAGCAGCAGCCCTCGTACGCACCTGTCTCGCAACCGGTGCAGCAGCCTCCACCGACCTACGCGCAGCAGTGTTTCGGTTACCCGTCGGGCATGTACCTGCTGCCGTTGCCGCGCGTGTCGACCGGCCTGGCGGTGAGCGGCTCGACCTCCCGCTCCGGCAACGGCGGCAACGGGTCGAGCTCGAGCGGGAGCAGTGGAAGCGCAAGTGGCGGCGGCGATGGAAAGGCGCTCCTCGTCATCGCGGTCCTGGTGGCCATCGCGCTGCCGGTCGTCATCTACGCGTTCGACGACGAGGCCGCGCCCATCGTGCAGCAGCGCTTCGGGTGCCCGAGCTTCCACCTCGACCTGCAGGGCGGTGCCGACACGGGCGTGGCCTTCCCGGGAGCGAGGCCCTTCGGCCAGGGCCGCTTCACGATGGCGTTCGGCTACTTCGGCACCGACGTTCAGGGAGACTTCAGCCCTGCGGCGGTGAGCACCTTCGCCGCACACGCGCTGCTGCGCATCTTCCCCAGGCAGCACGTCGAAGGCGCGCTCTCGGCCGGCTATCGCCGCATGGTGGTCGGCGGGCAGGTGCGTGACGGCTTCGACGTGGGGCTGCCGCATCGCTACGCCTTCTGGCGCGACGACTTGAGAATGCTCGGCCTCGAGCTTCGGCCCTCGCTCCAGTTCGGGCCGGCAGGCATCGACGCGGCGCTCGAAGCCGCGTTCATCGCGCCCGTCTTCGAGCTGCTCCATCTGCGGCTCGGTGGGCGCGTGTTCAGCTACGGCAGCGCCATCGTCTTCGGTGGCACCGCCGGGTTGACGCTGGGCATCTGAGAACGCTCAGGCGCGGGCGAGCTCGGCGATCGCCAGCCGCATCTCTTCCCACAACGCGCCGAAGCTGAACGACTCCGTCGCGGGCAGGAGCTTGCGGGCCTGTTCGCGAGTCGGGTGCGTCGAGAGATAGGTGAACGAAGCCACCACTTCGGCTGCGGCGTCGGGCACGGCCTCGGGCTCCTGGCGGCGATACCAATCGAAGAACTGCTCCACACGCATACCCAGCTGGCGAAGCGTCACGTCGTCGTGCATTGCTTCCTCCTGTCGAATCGCTGCGGAGCCGATTTCTCGGCCTCGGCAGTGAAGTCTGCGCGTGCTTCCTGTGAATTTCTCGTGAAAGCGTCGGCCCCTCGCGTCACCGACATGTGCTGTCATGTGACCGCTGGTTACATGGCATGTTTCCGCTGGTCACTTTCATGTCGCCGGCGGTAACATCTCGGCCTTCCCGCTGACGCCCGACAGGCCGCTTCCGTGTGCGGTGGGTGACGTGGCAAACCCCAGAGTCTCCCGGGGGAGTCCATGGTCACGCGAACGTCGCTGGTCACCGTGTTGGTGGTGTCGTTGCTGTCATTGGAGGTCGAGGCGCAGGCGGCGTGCAACGGCTCCAACGACGGAGCGCTCTGCGACGACAACTCGGCCTGCACGACGGGCGACGTCTGCGCGAACGGCGTGTGCGTCGGGCGGGCCGTCATCTGCCCCGAAGACTCGAACCCGTGCACGACGGCGGTGTGCAACATCGCCCGAGGCTGTGGTTTCGCGAACAACACGGCGGCGTGCGACGACGGCAACGGCTGCACGCTCAACGACGTCTGCTCGGCCGGAGCGTGTCAGCCGGGCGCACCGAAGAACTGCAACGACAACAACGTGTGCACGACGGACTCCTGTGTTCCCGCGACAGGTGCGTGTGTCGTCACGAACAACACGGCCTCATGCAACGACGCGGACCCGTGTACGACCGGCGACACCTGCAGCGGCGGCGTCTGTCTCGGCACAGGCACGTTGACGTGCAACGACAACAACGCGTGCACCCGAGACGCCTGTGCGACGGGCATTGGCTGCACGTTCTCTCCAGTCCCGCCTGGAACGACCTGCAACGACAACTCTGCGTGCACCAGTGGCGATACCTGTTCGAACGGTACCTGCATCGGCTCGGCCATCACGTGCCCTGACGACAACAATCCGTGCACGTCTCCGTTCTGCTCGGCCACGACGGGCTGCGGGTTCGTGAACAACACGGCCGCATGCGACGACGGAAATCCCTGCACGCTCAACGACGTCTGCGGTGGCGGCACCTGCCGACCGGGAACGCCGAAGACGTGCAGCGACAATAACGTCTGCACGAACGACAGCTGCGAGCCGACGACGGGGCAGTGCACGTTCGTGAACAACACCGCGAGCTGCAGCGATGGAAATCCGTGTACGACCGGCGACACGTGCTCGGGAGGAAGCTGCTCGGGAACAGGGACACTGTCGTGCAGCGACAACAATGCGTGCACTACCGACAGCTGCTCTCCGGTGACGGGCTGCACCTATTCGCCCGCGCCATCGGGCACGACGTGCAACGACAACTCGCCCTGCACGAGTGGAGATGTCTGCACGAACGGCGTCTGTGCCGGCTCGGCCATCACGTGCCCTGACGACAACAACCCGTGCACGTCTCCGTTCTGCTCGGCCACGACGGGCTGCGGCTTCGTGAACAACACGGCCGCGTGCGACGACGGGAATCCCTGCACGCTCAACGACGTGTGCGGAGGAGGTTCGTGTCAGCCGGGAACGCCGAAGACGTGCAACGACAACAACGTGTGCACGACGGACGTCTGCTCGCCGGCGACGGGCCAGTGTGGCTTCGTGAACAACACCGCGTCGTGCAACGACGGCAACGTCTGCACCACCGGCGACACCTGCAGCGGCGGCACGTGCGCAGGCACAGGAACGCTCTCTTGCAGCGACAACAATGCGTGCACCACCGACAGTTGCTCTCCGGTGACGGGCTGCACCTATTCACCCGCGCCATCGGGCACCGCGTGCAACGACAACTCGCCATGCACGAGTGGAGATGTCTGCACGAACGGCATCTGTGCCGGCTCGGCCATCACGTGTCCTGACGACAACAATCCGTGCACGTCGCCGTTCTGCTCGGCCACGACGGGGTGCGGGTTCGTGAACAACACCGCGGCGTGCGACGACGGAAATCCCTGCACGTTGAACGACGTCTGCGGCGGGGGAACCTGTCACGCCGGAACGCCGAAGACGTGCAGCGACAACAACGTGTACACGAACGACAGCTGCGAGCCGGCGACGGGGCAGTGCACCTTCGTGAACAACACCGCGAGCTGCAGCGACGGAAACGTCTGCACCACGGGTGACAGGTGCAGCGGCGGCACGTGCGCAGGCACAGGAACGCTCTCGTGCAACGACAACAACGCGTGCACCACCGACAGCTGCTCTCCGGTGACGGGTTGCACCTATTCACCCGCGCCATCGGGCACCACGTGCAACGACAACTCGCCCTGCACGAGCGGAGACGTCTGTACGAACGGCGTCTGCGCGGGCTCTGCCATCACCTGCCCTGACGACAACAACCCGTGCACGTCACCGTTCTGCTCGGCCACGACGGGCTGCGGGTTCGTCAACAACACGGCGGCGTGCGACGACGGGAATCCATGCACGCTCAACGACGTGTGCGGTGGCGGAACGTGCCAGGCCGGAACGCCGAAGACGTGTAACGACAACAATGTCTGCACGACAGACACTTGCTCGCCGCTCACCGGTCAGTGCGGCTTCGCCAACAACACCGCCAGCTGCAGCGACGGAAATCCGTGTACGACCGGCGACACGTGCTCGGGAGGCACTTGCTCGGGAACCGGGACGCTTTCGTGCAGCGACAACAACGCGTGCACCACCGACAGTTGCTCTCCGGTGACGGGTTGCACCTATGCACCCGCGCCGTCCGGCACCACGTGCAACGACAACTCGCCCTGTACGAGTGGAGATGTCTGCGCCAACGGCGTCTGCGCCGGCTCGGCCATCACGTGCCCTGACGACAACAACCCGTGCACGTCGCCGTTCTGCTCCACGACGACGGGCTGCGGCTTCGTGAACAACACCGCCGCGTGCGACGATGGAAATCCCTGCACGCTGAACGACGTCTGTGGCGGCGGCACCTGTCGACCTGGAACGCCGAAGGCGTGTAACGACAACAACGTCTGCACGAACGATAGCTGTTCGCCGATCACCGGCGCCTGCGTCGCCACGAACAACACAGCGACCTGCGACGACGGCAACGCATGCACGACGGGAGATACCTGCGCGGGTGGAACGTGCTCAGGCAGCGGGAGCCTCGGCTGCAACGACAACAACGTGTGCACCGTCGATACCTGCAGCCCCATCATCGGCTGCGTCTTCACCGCTGCGGCCATGGGCACCGTGTGCAACGACAACTCAGCCTGCACGACGAGCGATCAGTGCATCGATGGGCACTGCGTCGGTACGGCGCTGGAGTGCAACGACTTCGTGGCGTGCACGATGGACCTCTGCAATCCCGCCACGGGCGCGTGTGAGTTCGTTCCCACCTGCGATGGCGGTGTGCCTGATGCCGGAGTTGATGGCGGAGCAGGTGGTGGCGCCGCTGGTGGTGGAACAGCGGGAGGCGCAGCGAGCGCGGGTGGAACTGCTTCAGCGGGAGGTTCAGCGAGCGCTGGCGGAGGCATCGCGACAGCAGGAGGCACTGCGAGCGCAGGCGGGAGTGCTTCGGCAGGAGGCGTCGCGACTGCAGGAGGAACTGCGAGCGCAGGCGGAAGTGCTTCAGCAGGAGGCGTCGCGACAGCTGGAGGAACTGCGAGCGCGGGCGGAAGTGCTTCGGCGGGAGGCGTTGCGACTGCGGGAGGAACTGCGAGCGCTGGTGGTAGCGCGACAGCGGGCGGCTCCGGCGGTGGCGGAACGGGTGACATGGGTGGCTGCTCCTGCTCGAGCGGCGCTGGGACGTTGTGGCTGCTCTCGCTCCTCGTTCTTCGTCGTCGCCGCGTGGCCGATTTGATGCGGTGATTCGCGCGGTTCTTTTCGGACAACGGCTTGTCGGCGTCGCGCGCGAGCGGTACCGGCGCGCGAATGATGAAGACCTCGTTCGTGTTGTCGCTGGTGCTGTTCTCGCTCTCGTGCGGAGCGCCCCTGATGGAGTGCGCGAGCACGTGCTCGGGCTGTTGCGATGGAGAGGTGTGCGTTCAAGGCAACGAAGACCGGGCGTGCGGCTCGAGAGGCTCCGCGTGTGTTCGCCCTCGTCCTGTTTCGGGGGCCAGTGCGTGATGTTGGGAACTCCGGGCGGCCAGAGTGGTGGTGACGTCGGTGGCGGAGTTGCGAGCGGTGGAGGAACTGCTGGCGGATCCGTCGGTGGCGTCGGTGGCGTCGGTGGCGGAACGAGCGGCGTCGGGGGCGGCACGGTCGGCGGAGGCGTGCGCGGCGGCGGCGGCGGACTGAGCAGCCCCGGCGGAGGCGCGAGCGGCGTCGGTGGAGGAACGAGCGGCGTGGGCGGCGGAA
>JAACJQ010000435.1 GCA_016879935.1 Archangiaceae bacterium
AGACGAAGTCCAAGTAGGCTGGAAGTCCAACCTGGGGTGGATCAGTTTCACGCCGGCGGGTGGATCACTTTCAGAGCGGCTGAAGCAGCGCGACCTGCTCCCAACGGGCTGCGCCGCTCGCGCGTCTCGTTCGTTTCTCCCTGTGCTGCACGTCGAGCCGCCGGTCTCACCCCGAGCCCCGTCTCGTCGCGTACGAGCAGCGATCGAAGGAGCGTCTGAGCTCCCTGATCGCGATCATCGAGTGGATCACATGATCTTCGGATCACGCGGCCTCGCGTCCGACTGATCGTTCGATCGCGGCCGACCGCCCCAGCTGACTCGCGTCTCGTCCGATTCCAGGACGTTCCGCGACTTCGATCGCAGCGGAATCGGACGACCGATCACCCTCCGTCGCCCCTCAGGACAGGGGTGCGATCAAAAAGTCGCTGATCGGCATTGACACCTCTTTTCAATACCTGCTATTCATGCGCCGCCACTCAATAGTATGCATTGAGTGGAGGCCCTCATGACTCCGGAACTCCTGCGTCCCGACGAGATCGATCGGATCGAGCGCGAGTACCCGCACGGGGTGCCTGCGCGTTTCATCGTCGAGCTCTTCAAGCCTCGCGGGGTGGCCCTCTCGGAGGCGACGTTCCGCAAGTACGTGCAGGCTGGGCTTCTGCCTCGCAGCCGTCGGGTGGGCCGCAAGGGCAAGCACCAGGGCAGTCAGGGGCTCTACCCGGTCGAGTCCGTGCGTCGCATCAACGCGATCAAGAAGATGATGGCCGAGGGCCACACGCTCGAAGACATTCGGCGCTCCTACGTGTTCGTGCGCAACCACATGGATGTGGTGGAGCGCGAGCTGGGCGCGGTGTTCGACGGTTTGACCACCGAGCTGGCGACCGCGAAGCCAGCAGCGACGACCGCTGGTGCGCTCAGCGAGCAGCTCGATCAGCTTCGGGCGCGGGCCAAGGCCCTCGTTCGTGACGTGGCGCGGTTCGGCAGTGTGGTGACGTCGAAGCCTCCACCCGAGGCAGTCAGAGATTTCTGGTAGTGCAGACCGGCGAGCTCGTCTTCGCCATTCGAAGGAGGGGACATGTCAGCAGCGGTGAACGAAGAGCAGGTACCGATTCTGAAGTCGGAGGACGACGTCGACGAGCGCAAGCGCTCCAAGACGATGTCGCGCAAGGAGATGGCACGCGATCTGCGGCGCCGTCGGCAGCTCGGGTTGATCGACCCCGAAGAGGCCGAGCTCCTCAGCGAGCTCAACCAGACGAGGCCGCGCACGCGCGCCGATTGCGTCAACAGCGCACGCCCCTGCGTCTACGTCTCGTGCAAGTACAACCTGTACCTCGACGTGAACCCCGAGACGGGCTCCATCAAGCTCAACTTCCCCGACAAAGAGATCTGGGAGCTCGAGTACACCTGCGCGCTGGACGTGGCGGAGAAGGGTGGCATCACGCTCGAAGAGGTGGGCGAGATCATGAACCTCACCCGTGAGCGCATTCGACAGGTCGAGACGCGTGGCCTCGAGAAGGTTCGTCACGCGACCGAAGCAGAGCCCAAGCGCCCGCGCCCGTGACCGGCTCGGCCCTCGCCTCTCCGCCACTCGTACGCCAGCGACCGACTCGTTGACCCCTCACGGGGCGGTTGCTAGGTGCCAATCGTGCTCGCACTCCTCAGCGTGTCGGACAAGCGCGGGCTGGTGCCCTTCGCGCAGGGCCTGGTTCGTCAGGGCTTCACCATTCTCTCCACCGGCGGAACGTTGGCGGCCCTCGAGGCGGCGAATGTTCCTGCGATCAAGGTGAGTCAACACACGGGCTCTCCCGAGATTCTGGGCGGGCGCGTGAAGACGTTGCACCCGAAGATTCACGGCGGGCTGCTCGGGCGGCCGTCGTTGCCCTCCGATCGCGCAGAGCTCGAGGCCAACGGCATCTCGCCGATCTCCGTGGTGGCCGTGAACCTCTACCCATTTCGGGAAACCGTCGCGAAGGGCGCGAGCCGTGACGAGGCGATCGAGCAGATCGACATCGGGGGCCCTGCGATGGTGCGCGCGTCGGCGAAGAACGCCGATCACGTGTCGATCGTCGTCGACCCTGACGACTACGCCGCAGTGCTCGCCGAGCTCGAGCGCGACAAGGCCGTGTCGTCGGCGACGCGGCGCAAGCTCCAGCGCAAGGCCTTCGCCCACACCGCGTCGTACGACGCCGCCATCGCCGCCTGGCTCGCCGAGCAAGAGTCGGTGACGTTCCCAGACGCGCTGACGCTGCCCTACGAGAAGGTTCAAGAGCTGCGCTACGGCGAGAACCCGCACCAGCGGGGCGCCTTCTACCGTTCGCCGCGCATGCCCTCAGCGCCCACCGTCGGGTACTCGAGCGTGCTGCAAGGCAAAGAGCTCTCGTACAACAACCTGCTCGATCTCGACGCCGCGCTGGGGCTCGTCCTCGAGTTCCCCGAGCAGCCGACCGCGGTGATCATCAAACACAACACCCCGTGCGGCGTGGCGTGCGACGACGCCCTCGTGACCGCCTACCGCCGTGCGCGGGCCATCGACGAGGTCTCGGCCTTCGGTGGAATCGTCGCGCTCAACCGCCAGGTCGACGAAGCCACTGCGACGGCGCTCGCAGAGACCTTCCTCGAGGCCGTGATTGCTCCGGGTTACGACGAGAAGGCCCGCGCCGTTCTCGCCGCGAAGAAGAACCTGCGGCTGCTCGATGCCGGCTCGACGCTCGCGCTCCCCAGCGCCCGCCCGGCCGCCCAGCTCGACGCCCGCAGCATCTCGGGTGGCCTGCTCCTGATGGATCGCGACGCCATCGAGCCCCAGACCGAGTGGAAGGTCGTCTCGCGCCGCGCGCCGACGCCTGACGAGCTGATCGCGCTCAAGTTCGCGTGGCGGGTCTGCAAGCACGTCAAGAGCAACGCGATCGTCTTTTCGGACAGCACGCACCTGCTCGCCGTCGGAGGAGGGCAGACAAGCCGCGTTGATTCAGTGAAGATTGCGGCCGGTCGGGGCGGAAACCTGCTGAAAGGAAGCGCTGTGGCGTCAGACGCATTCTTCCCGTTCAGAGATGGCGTCGACGCGCTGGCCGCGGCCGGTGCACGGTGCGTGGTGCAGCCCGGCGGTTCCGTGAAGGACGCCGAGATCATCGCAGCCGCCGATGAGCACGGCCTCGCCATGGTCTTCACCAGCGTTCGCCACTTCCGCCACTAAGCCCATCACCGGCAACCCATCTCATGCGCATCGTCTGTCAGAAGTGCTCAGCGGCCTACGCCATCGATGACAAGTTCGTCACCGAGAAGGGCGTGCGCGCACAGTGCCCGCGCTGCCGTCATCTGCAGATGGTGAAGAAGGGCGATTCGCCGCCCGAGGCTGCGGCCCCGGCTCCAGCGGCGCCGCCAGCGCCTGCGGCCGGCCCTTCTCCGTTTCTCTTCGACCTGCCCGGAGCCCCGCCCGCAGCGCCCGCTGCTGCGCCGCCTCCAGCCTCTGGCTCGCCCTTCGACTTCAACTTTGCGCCGCCGCCGCCGGCTGCGAAGGCTCCACCACCGCCTGCGCCGGCTGCGGCCGCGGCGCCCCTCACCGCGCCCGCGACGCGGAGCCCGTTCGACTTCGATCTCGTCGCCCCCGCGCCACCTCCGGCGGCGGCTCCTCCACCGCCACCGCCCGCTCCCGCGGCGAAGCTGCCCGCGTTTCCGACGGCGGCGCCTGCGATGGCTGCGCTGCCCGACTTCCCGCTCGCGCCTCCACCTGCGCCGGGCGCCTTTCCTGCTCCCGACTTCGAGTTCGGTTCGCCGCCGCCCGGGGCGCCTTCGGCCAGCTCCGACTTCGACGCCCTCACGGGCGGCGGCACCGCGACGGCCGGCGCGAAGTGCAAGAGCTGCGGCAAGGCCATCAGCGACCCGTTCGACATCGCCCTGGGCACCTGCGACGACTGCCGCTCGAAACAGCAAGACCGCGTCGACGGCCCGACGCCTGACACCAACCCCGGCCGTTCGGAGCGGGTCGACGTCGGCGCCATCGCCGCCAGCATGGCCCCCAAGCCGGCAGCCGCGCCGGCACCTGCGCCTGCACCGTCGTTGGCCAGCAACCAGCCTCCTCCGATGACGGTCGCGCAGACCAACGCCGTGCGTTCGGCGATGCGCGAGACGACGTCGGCCAACCGCACCAAGACGATCGTTGGTCTGCTGCTCGTGCTGACGGTGATCGGCGCCGTGGGCGGGCTGCTCTACTGGAAGAAGCCGTGGGTGCGTCGGCCGCCGAAGGTGACGACGGTGACGGGCCCTGCGTCGTCGAAGCCCATCGAAGACATCGTGCAGCGGTGGAAGCTGAACTACCCCGAGCTCGCCGACGAAGACTCCGATCAGGCGCGCGTGCACATCGACAACGGCGAAGGCCACCTCGCGCGTGACACCACCGTCGGCTACCGCGAGGCCGAAGAGGAGTTCGAGAAGGCGTTGGTGCTCGACAGCTCGAGCGATCGCGCGATCGCCGGTTGGGTGCTGGCCGTTGCCTTCGGTCGTGGCGGCGACATCGACGAGCTCACCTCGAAGGCCGCCGACTCGATGCTCACCGCTGCCGAGCAGCGCAGCGGCGCGCCCATGCTCTACGTCGCGCACGCCCACCTCGACATCGCGCGCGGCGTGAACGTGAACGACGTGCAGCACCGCGCCGAGATCGGAAAGAACGCGACCGAGCCGCGCAACAAGGCGCTGGCCATGCTGGCGCTGGGGCAGGCGCAGTTGCTCAAGAACGCGCAGATCTCGGAGCAGCACTTCAAAGACGCGCTCGCGCTCGACCCGAAGCTCAAGCGCGCCTACCTGTTCCAGGCGCACCTGGCGATGTCGCTCGGCAAGTACCGGGAGGCCTCCGACGCGCTCGAGAAGCGCCTCTCGCTCGACCCCGATCAGTGGGAAGCCTCGGAGTCGCTGGCCCGCCTCGACGTCGAGATCGGCGACGTGACGAAGGCGAAGAAGGTGCTCGAGGAGGCGAAGGCCGCGGCGCCCCGCAACGTTCGAGCCCGCATCTCACTGGCCATGCTCGCGTATCAGCATCAGGACAACCTCACGGGCGCCCACGACCTGCTCACGGCCATCGTCGCCGATGGAGACGTCTCGAAGAAGGACAAGGCCGACGCGCTCGTTCACCTGGGCATCGTGCAGCGGCTGCAGGGCGACCTCGACAAGTCGAAAGACACGCTCGATCTCGCGATCGATGCGCAGCCAGATCATCTCCCCGCGCGGGTGCAGCAGGTGCTGGTGCTGACCGACAAAGGCGTCGCTTCGCAGGCGCGGCTCACGCTGGACTCGCTGAAGGGCAAGCTGACGCCGGCGCTCGAGGCGGTGCTCGAAGGGCGCGTGTTGTTCCTCGAGAACCGCTTCCCCGAGGTCGTCACGGGCCTCACCGCGCTGGTCGACAAGGACCCTTCGCAGACCGGAGCCCTGCTGCTCGCAGGTGCGGCCGCTGCGAAGGCGCGCATGGCGGGCAAGTCGTGGGAGCTGTGCCTCAAGCGCGGGCTCAAGTCGGAGCCGCTGTCGAACCCGCTGCCCGCGATGACGCACCTCTACGTTCGTCAGGCTGACGTGTTGAAGCCCGCGGTCGGGGCGTGGTCGAGCCTGGGGGCGGGCGGCGGTGACGAAGACCCCAACCCGTTCCTCTGCGAGGGGCTGGTGGCCTGGTACTCCGAGGATCTCGCGTCGGCAGACAAGAACTTCGCGCGCGTCACCAGCATCGACCCGCGCAGCGCCGATGGGTTCGCCATGCGGGCTTTCGTGGGGATCAAGCGGCGCGACGTGGGCACGGCGGTCACGCAGGGGGGCAAAGCGGTGGGCGCGAACAAGGCGCACGGGCTTGCTCGCTACGCGCTCGCCTTCGCGCTGATGACCGCGAACAAGATCGATGCCGCGAAGATCGAAGCCGTCGAAGCGAACAAGATCTCTCCTGCGCTGCTCGGCCCACGCGTCGTCATGGGCGACGCGGAAGCGCGGCAGAAGAACCCCGATCAGGCTCGGCGGCTGTTGACGGGCGTGTTGCTCGCCGACCCGATGTTCCGCGAGGCCAAGAAGGCCCTCTTCAAGCAGTCGCTCTGATCGTCATGTCGGGAGGCGCCGCGTGAGAGTGCTGGTGCTGGGCAGCGGCGGCCGGGAGCACGCGCTCGCGTGGAAGCTGTCGCAGAGCCCCTCGTTGACCGCGTTGTTCGTGGCTCCGGGAAACCCGGGCACCGAGGCGATCGCGCCATCACTTGCCGTCGAGCCGACGAAGCCTGCTGACGTGGTCGCGCTCGCGAAGCTCCATCACATCGAGCTGGTCGTCGTCGGGCCCGAAGCACCGCTGGTGGCGGGCGTCGGCGATGCGCTGCGAGCCGCTGGCATTCCGGTGTTCGGGCCAGACGCCGCCGCAGCGCGCATCGAGGGCTCGAAGGCGTTCGCGAAGGAGATCATGCTGGCCGCCGGCGTGCCGACGGCTGGCGCGCACGTCTTCACTGATCTCGAAGCTGCCGCGAGGCATGCCGCCGCTGGTGGGCCGATCGTGGTGAAGGCCGATGGCCTCGCTGCGGGCAAGGGCGTCGTCGTCGCTGATTCGGGCGCAGAAGCCGCAGAGGCGGTGCGTGCGCTCGGCAAGCTCCCGGCTGGGCAGACCGTACTGCTGGAAGAACGTCTGTCGGGTCCGGAGCTCTCGGTGATGGCGCTGTGTGACGGCGAGCGTGCGGTGCTCCTGCCGCCCTCGCAGGACCACAAGCGGCTGCTCGACGGCGATCGCGGCCCGAACACTGGCGGCATGGGTGCGTACGCTCCGGCGCGGCTGTTGACCGACGCGCAGCTCGAGCAGATTCGTCGCGAGGTGATGCTGCCAACGCTGAAGGAGCTCGCCCGCCGCGGAACGCCGTTTCGTGGCGCGCTGTACGCGGGCCTCATGCTGACGCCGAGCGGCCCGAAGGTGCTCGAGTTCAACGCGCGCCTGGGCGACCCGGAGACGCAGGTGTTGATGATGCAGACGGCCGACGATCTGCTCCCGCTCCTGCACGGTGCGGCGCTGGGCGCGCTGCCCGAACGACCGCTGAAGGTGCACGACGGCTATTCGGTCGGCATCGTGCTCGCCGCGCAGGGCTACCCCGACGCCCCGAAGAGCGGCGCGATCATCAGCGGCCTCGAAGCCACGGGCGACGCGCTCGTCTTTCACGCCGGCACGAAGCGTGACGCGCGGGGCTCGGTGATCGTCTCGGGAGGCCGGGTGCTGACGGTGTGCGCGCGAGGCGCGACGGTGAAGCTCGCCCAGGCGAAGGCGCTCGAAGCGGCGTCGGCGATCACCTTCGAGGGCCGGCAGCTGCGACGTGACATCGGCCACGGCGCGCCGGCCGCCTGACATGCTGCGACGGTACCTGCTCAAGGAGGTCGTCGCGCCCTTCGGAGCCTGGACCGCTTTTCTCTGCGTGCTGTTCTTCGTGATGGCCTTCCTGCGGGGCATGGACTTCCTGCTCGGCAGCGCGGTGACGGCGTGGGACTTCGTTCGGTTCACCGCCGCGCTGATGCCGCAGTTCATCGTGCAGGCGATTCCGATCGCGCTCTTGCTGGCGACGCTGCTGGGGCTGGGGCGGCTGGCCGACGATCGCGAGCTCGTCGCCATGCAGGCGCTGGGGGTTCAGCCACGGGTCTTCTTTCGCGGCCCACTGGCGCTCGGGTTCGTGCTCACCCTCGTGCTGGCGGGGTTGTCGTTCACCCTGCAGCCGTGGGGTATGCGCTCGCTGCGTCGCATCGCCCACGAGATCATTCGGCGCAACCTCGTCTCCGACATCCGCTCCGGGGTGTTCCACGAAGAGGTGCCCGACTTCACCCTCTACGCAGAGAAGGTCGAGCCCGGGAACAAGTGGACCAACGTGCTGCTCTTCGACGGGCGCGACAAAGCGACACCGCTGCTCGCCCTCGGCGCTCGTGGAGCGGTTCAGCCCGACGAGCTGCTCGAGAACGTCGTCTTCGTGCTCGAGAACGGCAGCGTTCACCGCGCGCAGGGGTACAACGAGGACTACTCGACGGTGGAGTTCTCTCGGGCCGAGTTCAAGGCCGACGTCGGGGGCGCCTTCTTCCAGAAGAACAACTTCCGCTCGGTGCGTGAGGAGTACTCACCGCTCGAGTTGATCGACGCGCGCAGGGCCGCGTTCGAGAAGGGCGAGCCGACGCTGCCGATCGACGTGACGCTGCACTGGCGCTTCGGTCAGGCCTTGATGCCGCTGGCCTTCGCGTTTCTGGGAACGCCCCTGGCGCTCTCGAGGCGTGGTGGTGGGCGCGCGTTCAGCGTGTTGTTCTCGCTGTTCAGCTACGTCGGCTACTACCTGCTGGCGCGCGCGGCGGTGCAGGTGGCCGAGAAGGGCGAGCTGGCTCCAGCGCTCGCGGGCCAGGCGCCGAACCTGCTCTTCGTGGTCGCTGGCCTGCTGTTGATGCTGCGAGTCGAGCGAAAGGGCGCGGCATGAGCGGCACGCTCTTTCGATTGATCGCGAAGCTGTACCTGGGCCTCTTCGGTCTCGCGCTGGTCGGCGTGACGCTCGTCTACCTGGTGGCCGACTTCGGCGATCGGCTGAACGTCTTCCTCAATCACCCGGTCGCGCACGTCGCCGAGCTGTATTGGTACAAGTCGCTGATGACGCTGCACCAACTGTCGCCGGCGGCGATGTTGCTGGCGGCGGGCGCGACGGTCTCGGTGCTGCGCAAGCGCGCGGAGTGGACGGCGATGCAGGCGCTGGGCGCCTCGCGGTGGACCGTGGTGACGCCCGTGCTGGTGAGCGCGTCGATCGTCGCCGTGGGCCTGATGCTCTTCGACGAGCTCGTCGTCACCAAAGCAGGCGAGCGCGTCGACGGGTTGATGGTGAACCGCTTCGGTCGCTGGGGCGACTACGGCTTCTTCTATTTCCCCAAGCAGTGGTTCCGGGTGGGCGATGCGATCGTTCATGTGCGTGGCGCCACGGAAGACTCCGGGCGCCTGCGCGAGATCACGGTCTACCGGTTGCGCTCGAACTTCACGCTCGACTCACGCATCGATGCCGACGCGCTGGAGTCGCGGGGCGGCTCCACGTGGGCGCTGTTCGACGCGGTGGAGCGCAGGTTCGACGCCGATGGCTCCTCGACGCTCGTTCGGGCCGCAGAGCTGCGCATCACGTTGCAGGGCAGCGACCCGCGCACGTTCAGCATTCGGCAGGGCCGACCCGAGCAGATGCCGCTGGCCGATCTGCGCGCGCAGCAGGTGATTCGCGCGAAGGTGGGGCTGCCGGTGGAGCGCTTCTGGCTGGCGATGCACAACCGCTTTGCGTACCCGCTGCTGGGCGTCGCGGCGGCGTTGCTGGCGATGTCACTCGCGCTTCGGCCCAACCGGCGCGGCCACCTCACGCTCGCGTTGATCGAGGGGCTGCTGGTCTCGCTCGCGCTCTTCGCCTTCATGCTGATGGGCAAGGCGCTGGTGTTGGGCGAGCACATCGCGCCCGGTGTCGCCGCGTGGGCGCCGATCGTCGGGCTGTTGCTGCTCGGCTTCGGGTTGTGGGGCTGGGCCGAGGGTCAGCTGAGGCCGAGCGCGCGCCGATAGACCTGCAGGGTTCGTTGGGCGCAGTCGTCCCACGAGAAGCGGGCGGCGCGGGCGACCCCGGCTTGCGAGAGGCTGCGACGCAGTTCTTCGTCGCGAAAGACGCGCTGAGCGGCGTCACGCCAGGCCGCAGGGTCATGCGGATCGACGAGCAAGCCAGCCGAGCCCACCACCTCGCGGTGCGCTCCAGCATCTGCAGCGATCACAGGGGCCCCACATGCCATCGCTTCGAGCGCAGGAAGACCGAACCCCTCGTAGTGCGACGGCACCAGCACGCCGAGCGCCGCGGCGTAGAAGCGCACGAGATCGGCGTCGGGGAGCGGCGAGAGCTCGATCACCGACTCCTCGAAGCCGAGCGCACGGCGGGCGCCACGGCCGGCGAGCAGCACCAGGGGCGCAGGGAGCGACGACGCGATCGTTCGCAGCACCCGCAGGTTCTTGTGGGGCTTGGTGCTGCCGATGGCCGCGAAGTAGTGCTCGGGCAGGCCACGGCGCGCGCGGAAGTCTTCGAGCTCGGAGGCGGGCGGCACGCGGAACGAGGTGTCGACGCCGTTCGCGATCACCTGCAGCCGCTCGGGCGCCAGCGCGAGGTGTCTGGCGATCTCGTTTCGCGAGAACTCCGAGACCGTCACCAGCGCCTTCGCCCGTTTCGCGCGGGGGCCGACGACGAAGCGGTAGTAGGCGGTGCGGGTTCTCGACTGGCTCTCGGTCAGCGCGACGTGGTTCGCGTCGTGAATGGTCGCGACGAGGGGGCCGGGCCAGAGCGCCGGCAACGAGAACGAGGTCGCGTGAAAGAGATCGGGCGCGAGCTTCAGCAGCGACGCGGCGAGCGTGGGCTGCTCCAGCGGCGAGAGGAACTCGGCGCCCGTCTTCACGAGCGGAATTCGGGGCGCGAGATCGCCGAGCTCTTCGGGCACTCCGTCTGGGCCAACCAGGCCGACGAACTGCCAGCCCGGCTCGAGAGGCGGAATGCGCCGCGCGAGCTCGAGCGCGTAGCGGGCGATTCCATGCAGCGGACCCCGCACCATGCGCAGGTCGATGACGACTTTGACCACGGAGAGCAGACTACCTCCCACGGCAGGCCGCGCAGCCACATTCGCGATCGCTTGACCTGCGTCGGTGCGCTATCGCTGTTCGGGTGCGGGTGGCGCTCGTTCACGACTGGCTGGTGACGTGGCGGGGCGGCGAGAAGGTGCTCGCGGCCATGGCCGAGCTGTTCCCCGAGGCGCCGATCTACACGTTGTTCCACGACGCCGAGGCGATGCCAGAGGCCGTGGAGTCGCACCCGATCGTCTCCTCGTTTCTCGATCGCCTGCCCGGCGCGCGTACGCGTCACCGCCAGTTTCTGCCGCTGATGCCGACGGCGATGCGGGCGCTCGAGCTGGCGCCGGTCGATCTCGTCATCTCGTCGAGCCACTGCGTCGCCAAGGGTGTGCGTATTCCCCCCGGGGCCCGGCACCTCAGCTACGTGCACGCGCCGCTGCGCTACATGTGGGATCGCTTCGACGACTACTTCGGGCCGGGCAAGGCGTCGCTGCCGGTTCGGCTCGCGGCGAAGGTGCTCCGGCCGGGGTTGCAGGCGTGGGACGTGGCGACGGCAGCGGGCGTCGATCGGTTCGTGGCGAACAGCACGCACGTCGCCGCGCAGATCGCCGAGCGGTACCAGCGCTTCGCGCGCGTGCTTCACCCTCCCGTCGAGCTCGAGCGCTTCAGCAGCAGCTCCCTCGAAGGCACGGGGCAGGGGGGGTACTTTCTCTGTCTGGGCGCGCTCGCGCCGTACAAGCGCATCGATCTCGCCATCGAGGCGTTTCGGCAGCTCGGCTGGCCGCTGTGGATCGGCGGGTCGGGCCAGTCAGAGGCGTGGCTGCGATCGCTGCCGCCGAACGTGAAGGTGCTCGGGCAGGTGAGTGACGCAGAGTTGCCAGCGCTGTACCGAAATGCGCGCGCGCTGATCTTCCCCGGGCTCGAAGACTTCGGCATCACGCCGCTCGAGGCGCAGGCCAGCGGCCGGCCGGTGATCGCCTTCGGCGCCGGCGGAGCGCTCGAGACCGTCACCCCGGAAACAGGAGTGTTTTTCGAACAGCAGACCGTGCACGCGTTGCTCTCTGCGCTCCATCGCTTCGGTTCGTTCGAGGCCACCTTCGAGCCGGCCGCCGCACGAGCGCAGGCCGAGCGGTTCACGAAGCACGCGTTCCAGGCAGGGCTGCGCAGCGAGATCGCGGCGTTGCTCCCCGGGGGGGATTGAGGCGGGCCGCGCAGGCTGTGCTATGGCCGAGGCGTCGTGTTCACCCGGTTTCAGCGCTTCTACAACTCGATCAAGCTGCTGGCGGACCTGCTGGCCCTGGCCGCGGCGTTCGGGCTCGCCTACTTCACGCGCTTCTCGGGCGTGATGGCCTACGAGTCGAAGCCGCCGATCGAAGACACCCTGGTGATTCTCGCGGTGGTGCTGGTGGTGTTCCCGCTGACGTTCCGGCAGGCGAGCCTCTACACGACCAACCGCGCTCGCAGTCACATGAGCGAGATCTTCGAGGTCTTCAAGTCGACGATTCTCGCCACCACGCTGCTCGTCGCGCTGACGTTCTTCTTCTACGAGCGGTACTCGCGCGCCACCATCGCGCTCTTCACCGCGTTCGCCTTCTTCGGCGTCAGTGGTGTGCGCCTCGTCTTCCGCGCCGTGTTCAACGAGCTCCGGCGTCGCGGGTTCAACGAGAAGCGCATTCTGGTGGTGGGCGCCGGGTCGCTCGGGCAGCGCGTGGTCGAGACCATCGACGAGCACAAAGAGCTCGGCTTCACGGTGATGGGCCTGCTCACGCGAAAGTCAGAGAAGGTCGGCACGACGATCAAGGGCAAGCGCGTGCTGGGCATGATGCTCGAGCTCGGCGAGGTGCTCGATCGCGAGCAGGTCGATCAGGTGATTCTGGCGCTGCCGCTGGAGGATCAGCCGATTCTCAAAGAGCTGATGGAGCAGCTCGCCCTGCGCACCGTCGACGTGAAGATGGTGCCCGATCTCTTCAACTACGTGACCCTGCGAGGCGGGCTCGAGGAGTTCGGCGGGCTGCCGATCATCAGCCTGCAGGGCGCTCCGCTCGAGGGCTGGAACCTGATCGCGAAGCGGGTGTTCGACACGCTCTGCTCGTTGCTGCTCATTCTGCTGACCGGCCCCGTGATGCTGGTGCTGGCGGTGCTGGTGAAGCTGACGAGCCGGGGGCCGATCTTCTACCGGCAGGAACGCATGGGCATGGATGGGCACCTGTTCGGAATGCTCAAGTTCCGCACGATGCGCATCGACGCCGAGGCGCAGGGAGCACAGTTCGCCACCGCCGACGACCCGCGCCGCACGCCGATCGGTACCTTCCTTCGCAAATACTCGCTCGATGAATTGCCGCAGTTCTTCAACGTCCTCGTGGGCGACATGAGCCTGGTCGGACCCCGGCCCGAGCGGCCCGTCTTCATCGAGGAGTTCAAGAAGCAGATCCCCCGCTATCACCTGCGGCACATGGTGAAGTCGGGTGTCACGGGCTGGGCGCAGATCAACGGGCTGCGCGGCAACACGTCGATCAAGGAACGCATCGACTACGACCTCTATTACATCGAGAACTGGTCGCTGCTGTTCGACCTCAAGATCCTGCTCCGCACGGCGTTCGGCGGGTTCCTCTCGAAGAACGCGTACTGATGCTCTCGCTCGCCCTCGCCGTGCTCGTCACGCAGGCTCCACCGCTGCCACCCGGTGGCAAGCAGATGATCGCGCCCACGGCCATCGAGACCGCGCGGCTCTACTTTCTCGCTGGCGATCTGACGACCTCGCGGGAGTGGTGCGAGCGCGGACTCAAGCGTGAAGCGAAGGCCTGCAAGCCGCTGCTGAAGGATCTCGCCGAGTACAAGTTTCTGATGTCGAAGTTCGAAGAGCTGACGCTCGACGAGGCGAAGCAGGTGATCGCCCTCGATCGCCGCATCTCGCCGAAGGACCAGGGCAAGCTCACGAAGCCGATCTTCGAGCGCTACGTGAGCGGGCCGATGACGCGGGCGAAGCTGTGGGCCGAGCAGGGTGCTGCCGCCGAGGCCGTGCGGTTCGTCGAAGACGCGCTGAAGGTCGACCCCACGAACGCCGATGCGCGCGCGCTGCTGAAGCAGCTCACGACCCTGGCTGACGCAGGCGTGTCGCTCGACGGCGGTCGCTGAGGTCGTCAGACCGCCCCGCCTGGCTCGTAAGAGTCTGCATGACTCTCATGTATCCATCACGGTCTGACGCCGCGCGAATGGGCCAGGAAGCGCTGACGATCATGCGCGCTGGCGAGTACCGGTCCGAGGTCGGGGCCGTCGATCTGCGAGGCGCCCTGAGCGCCGCAGTCGCTGCAACTCGCACCATCGGTCCCGGCGTTCGAACCATCGTCCCCGAACGACGCGAGGCGCAAACGAGGGTGTTCGTCGAGAACACCGACTGCCTGAAGGTCGCGCGAGGCATGGTCGATCGGGGCCTCGACGTCGCCGTGTTGAACTTCGCGTCTGCGAAGAACCCGGGGGGCGGCTTTCTCTCGGGAGCACGGGCGCAGGAAGAGTCCATCTGCCGGGCGAGCGGCCTCTACGTCTGCCTCGAACCCAGCCCGATGTACGAACATCATCGTCGGCGTCACGACCCGCTGTACTCCACGTGGGTGGTGCACAGCCCGAACGTGCCCGTCTTCCGAGATGGCGCCGACCTGCTGGCCGAGCCTTGGCTGGTCTCGTTTCTCTCGTCGCCCGCGCCGAACGCGAAGGTGGTTCTGGGCCGCAGCCCGGAGCGTCAGCACGAAGTCGAGGAGGCCATGCGTGAGCGCATCGACGCTGTCTTCACGGTCGCGGCGCAGGCGAGACACGACGCGCTGGTGCTCGGCGCCTGGGGCTGCGGCGCTTTCGGCAACGACGCCTCGAAGGTGGCCTCGCTCTTCGCCGACGCGCTCGACCGCTGGCAGGGCTGCTTCGCCGAACTCTCGTTCGCGATTCTCGATTCCAGTCCGGAGCGGCGCTTCATCGGCCCGTTCGAGGCGCTCGCGACGCGCTGACTGCACCGAATCTGCACGAAAGCTCAGGCGGCTCTCCTTCGCGTAGACGCGGGCTCTGCGTCGGTGGCGGTGTTGATGACGGCATGGACCAACCTGCTCCGTCGCCGACCCCGCCTGAACCGCCGAAAGCCCCACCACCGCCACGCCCCCGCAAGAGGGCACGCGTGCTGCCCATCGTGGCGGGCTTCTTCATCGTGCTCACCCTCACGCTCATCATCTCGGAGCAGGTCGAGTCTCGCGACGACTTCGCGAACTCCGAGCTCGCGTCTGGAGTCGAAGAACGCTGGGGCGCACCAGTCGATCAACCCGCGCCTTCCGTTCGCGCCGTGCCCAGCGGCACCGTCTTCACCTCGCTCGAGGCGATGCCGCTGTCGCGGCAGCACGTCACCGTCGATGCGAAGATGAACTACCGCAAGCGCGGGCTCCGCTACTTCTCGGGCTTCGACTTCGACTTCACCGGCCAGTACGCGGTGGCGAACCCGCACCCGCACGACATCGACGTGGCCTTCGTCTTCCCGATCGAGATGAACAAGGCGCAGGTGCTGATGAGCGACCTGCAGTTCCTCATCGATGGCCAGCCCTCGCCGCTCGAGATGGGAGACGAGCGCAACCGCCTCGTGTGGACGGGCCGCATCGCGAAGGGCGAGACGCGGCAGTTCACCATTCGGTACCGCGCGCGCGGGCTCGACTCGTTCATGTACCGGCTCGATCCGTCGCTGCCCGCGAACGACGTGAAGCTGCACGTCGGCGTCGTCGGCGGAGACAACTTCGACTACCCCGCTGGCGTGCTCTCGGCCTCGGCGGTGAGCCAATCGAAGGACGGCATCGGGCTCGACTGGAACTTCTCGACGCTCGAGTCGGGCGTGAACCTGGGCGTGCAGCTACCGTCGCTCAAGACGTGGGACACGATCATCTCCACCATGTCGCGGCGCGCGTGGTTTCCCTTCCTGGGGCTCGTCGCGTTGCTGATGGCCCTCGGCGTGAAGCACAGACGGCCGCTCGCGTTCTACGAGACGCCGCTCGTCGCCGGGCTCTTCGGCATGACGTTCGTGTTGATCGCGTACCTGTCGGCGTTTCTCACCTTCGAGGCCGCGTGGCCGCTGTCGGTGATCGGCCTGGGCGCCATCTTCGTGACGTGGCTCTCGCGCCTGATGCCCGAGGAGCCGAAGAAGACGTTCATCGCGTTGTGGGTCGCGACGATGGCGGTGCCGACACTCGCGGTGGTGGCGCAGGGCTACACAGGGCTCATCTACACGGTCGAGCTGCTCGCGGGCCTCATCGGCGCGCTGGCGTTGTCGACGCGAAAGTCGGTGCGCGGCTGGCTCGATGACTCCTCGGCGCGTCAGGCGGGGGTGACCTCATGAACGCGCTCGTCGTGATGTTGTTGGCGGCGGCTCCTTCGGGAACGGCGACGGTGCCGCTGAACGAGCTCGTCGAGCTGCTCGGCCCGAAGGCGATGGAGGCGTCGAAGCCGGTCGCAGCAGTGACGTCGCTGTCGCTGGTCGGTCGGCCGGGAGAAGCCGGCTTGTGGGTCGAGGTCGAGGCGAGCCTGCGCGTGGTGAGTGGTACGTCGGTCGCGGTGCCGTTGCTCGAGGTGAGCGCCGACACGGTCGTGGAGTCACTCCCCGACTCGGCCGACGCGGTCGTGGTGCTCGACGACGGGGCGGTCACGGCGATCTGCGCAGGCCCGGGCGCTCATCGCCTCTCGTTCAAGCTGCTCGTGCGCGCCGCCCGCGACGGCAAACGCTCGACCGCGCGCTTCGAGACGACAAACCTCGCGCCACCCACGCCACTGAAGCTCGACGTCGATGACGGCCTCTTCGACGTGCCAGGCGCGACGGTGGTGCGCGAGTGGGGTGGCTACGTCGTCTTCCCTCAGAAGCGCGTGTATCAGGTGGCATGGGCGTCGAAGCAGGAGGTGCAGAACAAGCCGCAGGTCGCACAGCGCGCCCCGGTCGATCCCCTCGTGAAGGACGCGACGAGTCGCTGGGTGACGACGCTCGAGGGTCGGGCCACGCACGAGGTGAAGCTCACGTTGCAGCTCGATCGCGCCGGCAGCCTCGTGGTGACGGCACCTGAGGGGCAACGGTTCTTGCGGGCGCGGGTGAACGGTCTTCCGATTCCGCTCGACCCTTCGTCACAGCGGCTCACGCTCGAGGTCGCGCCGGCCTCACTCGGTGCCGCAGAAGCCGTCGTCGAGCTCGCCCTCGCGCAGGACTTCGGCGTCTTTCACCTCTCGGGGAAGCTCGAGCTCGAGTCTCCTCTCGTCTCGTGGCCGGTCGCTCGGTGGACGACCGAGGCGGTGCTGCCGAAGGTGTTCACGTGGGTGCGCCACGGCGGGTCGATGGAGCAGCTGGGCACCGAAGCCGAAGCGCGCGGTGAGGTGCCTGGCAAGGCCCTGTTCTTCACGCAGCACCTCATCACCGCGAGCGCCCCTGAGATCTCGCTCGGCTATTCCGTCGACATTCGAGGCAGCTACTTCCGTTGACTTGCGGGGTGACACGGCCTGCGTCGATGCTCCGGAGTCATGGAGGTCTGGCCCTCGGTGCTCGCAGGTTCGGCGTGGGGCGCCTGGGCTTTTCTTCTCGCGGTGGGCCGCTTCTGGTGGCCCCGCGCGATTCGCTGGGTGTCGATCGTCGGAGCGCTCGTGCAGTTCGGAGGGCTGCTCGCGCTGATTCTGTTGAACGTGCCGATGGCGGGGTTCGCCCACCAGCTCGACGTCGTGCGCATCGCGCTCTCGGCCGCGCTCACCGTCGCGATGCTCTGCGTGATCACCGAGCTCACCGTCGGCATGCCGTGACGCTCGAAACTCAGGGGTGCAGCACGCTCCAGAGGAAGCCATCGCTGCCCTGGTTGCCCACGATGATCACCCGATTCTCGACGATGATTCCGGGGTTCACCGTGTGGGCGAACGCGACGGGTTCTTGATCGCCCCTCAGCGGCCAGGTCGTGATGCCGATGGGCGTGGCCGAGTTCTCGACGGTGATCAGCACGACGTTGCGACCGGTGCCCAGCGTCCACGGAATGGGCACACCATTGAGCATCACGCCCGCGGTCGCCACCGAGGCGAGCACCAGCATCGTGTCGCCTCTCGGTGAGCGCATGACGTCGTGGAGCATCAGCGGGCCGGTCGACGTCCACTGGGCGTCGGTCGAGTGGCCAACGAGAAGACGTCGCTCGATGCGCAGCGACTGCCCGATCTGTCCCGCGAGCAGGTAGCGCTGGTTGCCGTCCGTAGCGATTCGCGTGGCCGAGGTGTCGGCGAAGATCGGCATGCCCATGTTGGTGATCACCGAGGTGAATCGAGAGACGCCTCCAATCACGTTCGTCGTCGGCGTGAAGCCCACGACGCCGTTGCGAAGCAGCGGCCCTGCGATTCCGGAGCCGGCAGGCATGCCGTTGAACAGGCAGGTGTCCCCGCATCGGGCACTGACGCTCAGCGTGTTGCCGGGGAACTCGACGACGTCGTCAGCCAGCGCCTGGGTCGACGAGCTGATCACCGCTGGGGTGGTCGACGTCATGCTCATTCGGCGCACGCCGACCTCGGTCGCCGGCGCACCGTCCGTGAGCAGCACGACAGGGTCGACGAGCCCGGGTGCAGGGTTGAGCACGCGCAGCCGCGCGAGGCGAAGGCCGGGCGAGACGAAGCTGCTCTGACCGGCGGTCGGGTAGGGCTGCGCCGCCATGGTGAGGGTGTGCACGGCGAAGCCTGTCGTGGTGGTGCCCGCGATGGCAGTGACCGCGTCACGATTGCTGGCGAGGTGCTGGACGCGCATCGTCGACCAGGCGATCCGACGCTCTCCGACGCGGTCCAGCGTGGGGCTCCAGGTCTCGAGAATCGAGGAGCCACCGTCACCTGCTTCGCGAATGGTGGCGATCGCCGGGTCACCCTGCATGCCTGGCGTCGTGTACGCGGTGACCGCGACGAATCGACTCTGCGGGAAGACGAGCCCGGCGTCTTCTGGAGGCGCCCCAGCATCGACCACGGAGCCCCCCGCGCTGCCGCCACCTGCGATTCCACCAGCTGTTGTACCGCCTGCACTGCCGCCCGCTGCGCCGCCTGCGCTTCCACCGGCCGTACCGCCTGCGCTTCCACCGGCCGTACCGCCTGCGCTTCCACCGGCCGTGCCGCCTGCGCTCCCACCGGCCGTACCGCCTGCGCTTCCACCGGCCGTACCGCCTGCGCTTCCACCGGCCGTGCCGCCTGCGTTTCC
>JAACJQ010000094.1 GCA_016879935.1 Archangiaceae bacterium
ATCGACGCTGGCGTTATCGACGCTGGCGTTATCGACGCTGGCGTTATCGACGCTGGCGTTATCGACGCTGGCGTTATCGACGCTGGCCGGCCGCTCAGCTGCACGACGGTGCTGTGCGCGCCGTGGACGACGTGCGTCGAAGATGCGGGAGCCGCTTGCAGTCCCACGGTGGTGGCTCTGCGCTGGGTCGTTCCCGTGCTCGATGCCGCGATTCCGCTCGACACGATTCGACTCGCCATTGCGGTCGAGGTGACGGGCGCCGCTGAGACCTCGATTCCGGTGAGCTCGAGCGGGGCAGGTCAGAGCGCGACCGTCGCGATTCGAAGCGACGCAGGTCTCGCGATTGGAAGCCTGTCGTTCACCACCCTCGATGCTGGCCAGTTGTTCCTCACGGCGGGCTGGAGCGGCGGCCCGCTCGCGACAACGACCGTGAACGTTCTTCCGGTGAGGGCGGTCGAGATGGTCGGAGCCAATCCTCCGAGTCATGGCGTCAATACCGCCGACTTCGAGCCGAACGACCCCGCAGGAAACGCGTGGCGCCGCGACGACGTAGTGCCGCTGCGCGTGTGGCCCGGGGCCCAGCTCATCGCTCGCCACGTTCAGCCCGATGCGAGCGCAGCGCTCATCGACGCAGGTGAAGCGTGCGACGGAGGCTGCTCTGCGCTGCGTCTGCAGGACGTCGAGTTCAACGCCTTTCGCGGCGACGTCGAGCTGCAGGTCGTCAGCGACGCAGGTTGGGAGGCTCGAGGCGATCGTCTCAAGGTGACGCGCTGGCGCTGGCGCCGGGTCGTCTCCGGCGTGCCGAACCCCATCAAGGTTCAGACGCCGGTGCTGACTCACTGCAGCTTCTTTCCATCAGCCGTCTGCATCGTCGTGGGAACGGAGGACAGCCGCTCGACGGGACGCCTCGCGGTGCTCAGCGAAGAAGGAACGCCAATGACGAACTTCTGGCTTCCTCAAACCTGGACCTTCGCCGTCACCGCGCCCATCGATGGCTGTCATCAAGTCGTCGCTGGTTTCGATGGTGACGCAGGCTTTCTCTGGTCGGGGCAGAGCCGCTTGTTCGGCGGTGACTCGGTCGGCGAGCGCTATGTGCTGCTCGGCGGCACCGATGTCACTTCAGTCGCCGTCACTGATCAGGCCGGTGTCGTTGGTGTCCCCGACACGTCTGACGTCTTCACCGAGACACGTCCTCCGTTGCGGTCGGGGCGTTGTCGTTTCGACGCTGGCACGCCGCAGTCCCTGGGCACGGCGCGATTCAATGCGGCCATCACGAGTTCGTCGGGCGAACTCTGCATCGCTCCAGAGTTTCTGCCGTTCGATGCGGGCACGACGCTCCTCGCTTCAGACCTGGTGTTTCCGCTGGCGATCGCCGGAGGACCAAATCCACACGCAGTGACGACTGACGGGCGCTTCGTTCGTCTCACGCCGCGGTCGACGGTCTTCGACGCAGGTGTCGTCGACACGCTCGTGCAGGCGGGAGGTGATTGGTACTTCTTCACCAGTGAGCCAGCGCTCGTCAGCCTCATCGCTCCGACGCTTCCCGGTGGCGTCTGGTCGACGCGCGTGAGCGCGGTGCCATGGCGGGTGCTCTCTCCTCCCATCTTCAGAGCCCAACGCCGGAGCGTCTCCAACCGACTGGAAGGAATGCTCTATGCAGTCGGCACGAACCAGCGCTTGATGGCGCTCTCCACCGACACGCTTTCGGAGAGCTGGGGGTGGTCTCCAGACGGCGGTCTCGAGCTCGCCGCGCCGATGGGCTTTGCACCCTCTGAGACGCTCAACGGCAGTGTTCTTCTTCCGACCCGCGACAGCGTGATCAGCCTCGTCGCTGACGGCGTGCTCCTTCGGAGTTCTTGGTCTGGGTGGACGCAGGCAGGTGGCGACCCCTGGAACTGCGGCAGTGAAGGACCGCTGCTCGGCTTCCGCTGACCAGCCGACTGCAAGCGCGCAAAACCGCAGGGCTTCACCGCGTCAGGGCTGGGCGAGCCATGAACGCAACCGACGAATGCATCATCGCCGAACTGCCGGTGTCTGCCCTTCGCGGAGGCAGCAGGCACATGGTTCGAGCGTGGCTAGTGATGACGATGCTGGTGGTTGCGGGCTGTGGACAGGCACCGCGGGAGTGCAACGCGAGGACGTGTTCGGGCTGTTGCTCGGCGTCTGGCGAGTGCGTGAGCGGCAGCTCGTCGACCGCGTGCGGTTCGCTCGGAGCGACGTGCCGTGACTGCACCCAGTCGAACCTCGTGTGCTCGGTGGGCAGCTGCCAGTCGCTCGTCGGCCCCATCGGCAACGGGCCCGGCAGTTTCGGTGGCGGAGCGGCGAGCGTCGGTGGCGGAGCGGCAAACGTCGGTGGCGGAGCGGCAAACGTCGGTGGCGGAGCGGCAAACGTCGGCGGTGGGACCGCATCCGGTGGTGGGTTCACGAGCAACCCATGCGCCACGACGACCTGTGACGCGAACGCGACCTGCGCGGTCGTACTCGGTGCTGCGCAGTGCACGTGTCGCTCCGGCTTCTCTGGCAACGGGTTCACCTGCTCTGACGTCGACGAGTGCCTCACGAGCAACGGCGGCTGCGACGCGAACGCGCTGTGTACCAACACGCCGGGCGCTCGCACGTGTGCCTGCTTCAATGGCTATACAGGCACCGGTATTTCCTGCACTGACGTCAATGAATGCCTCGCAAGCAACGGAGGCTGCGATGTCACCGCGACCTGCACCAACACGCCTGGGTCACGCACCTGCACCTGTCCCTCGGGTTCGACGGGCAACGGCGTCACCTGCTCCGACGTGAACGAGTGCCTCACCAACAACGGCGGCTGCAGCGTGAACGCGACCTGCACCAACACCGTCGGCTCGCGCGTGTGCAGTTGCCGCCAGGGCTTCACGGGTGACGGCTTCACCTGCACCTCGAGCGCGCCCACGTGGGCCATCGAGACCGTCGCCTTCAGCGCCGGCAGCAGCTCGTCCATCGCGCTCGACTCGGCCGGCCAGCCTGCCATTGCCTACACCTCCGACAGCCCTCGCGGCGTGTACCTGCGGCGTCGCACGACCTCGTGGAGCGCGGCCGAGGTCGTCGACGCCTCGACCAACGCCATGGAGCCGAGCCTCGTCGCTTCGAACACCTTCGTCGTGGCCAACGGCATCACCACCGTCGTCGGCAGCAGCATCAACACCAGCATCGCGACGTGGCGGCGGTCGGCGAGCATCGCGTCGTGGTCGCCCGAGAACACCATCGCCGTCTACGACCGGCCCGACGTCGCGGTCGGTGGAGGGCGCGAGCACCTCATCGGCGTCACCCGCAGCGGCACCTGGGGCAACGTCGGCTACTCGTCTCGGCTGCAGGGCGGCAGCACCTGGAGCACCCCCACGCTGCTGGGCACCGGCTCGAGCGGCTCCGGCCCGAAGATCTCCGCGAGCGGCTCCATGGTGGTCGCGCTCTTCGGCCGCAGCCCCGACGGCCTCACGCTCGCGCGCAGCAGCAATGGTGGCTCGAGCTGGTCGACCACCACCGTGACGACGAGCCGTGTCTTCGATTGGGACCTAGTCGTCGACGCGAGCGGCACGGCGTTTCTCGTCTACTACTCACCCGACGCCGGGCACCGAATCATCCTCGAGTCGTACTCGGGCCTGACGCGAACCCAGCAGGACATCGTGGACACTGCGGCCACCACGCCAGCCGGCTCGAGCGGCTTCAGCGGGCTCTCCATCGCGCAGAGCCCGCTTGGCACCACGCACGCGGCGTGGCTCGACTTCACCCGCGGCAACGTTCTTCGCTACGCGAGCAACGCAGAGACCGGCTCGTTTCAGACGACCACCGTCGCTACCGCAGACGACGTTCTCGGGTGCACCAGCATCGTCGTCGACTCGAGCTCGGCCGTGCACATCAGCTTCCCGCAGCCCGCCACCTCGTGGGGCAACCTCGGCTACGCCGTTCGTCGCTGACTCAGGGCTTCGGGTCGGGCGGAAAGAACGCGGGCGTGCCGACCTCGGTGCCGTTCTTTCGTGACACGACGTCTTCGCCTGACCACTTCTGCGCGCCGTTGCCGAACTCGAACGACCAGCGCAGCCGCCACGACTCGCTCCACGTCACGGTGTCGATGATCTTCTCTTCGCGATGGTCGATGGGCCCCTCGAGCACCGTCAGGGTCGCGGCGGTCAGCGCATAGCTGTCGTAGATGGCCGACTGACTCTTCTTGTGCAGACCGCTGCCGGCCAGCTGCGCGAGCGTGAGCGTCTTGCCCACGACGAGGTTCGCGTTCCAGAACACGACTGACGCGGCGGGCAGCACCACCCGCGGAATCGGCGACGCCTCGCTGGTGTACGTGACGTCCTCCATCACGTTCGAGTCGAGCTGCAGCGTGGTGAGACCGAGGTCGGCGCGCGCGTACGAGAAGGCGCCGTGCTCGGTGCCACAGTACTCGACGAGCCCGAGTCGCCCGTCGGCGCGGCGGTACTTCTCGATGTCGGGGTTGGGGTGAACGAAGTCGAGCGAGAGCTCGCCACAGACAGCCGGCGTGCAGGCCGACGCGACGAGTGCGCTCAGAGGCAGGAGCCGCAGCATCGCCGCAGTCTACGCTCCCGGCGGGCGCTGAAGGCCGTTGGAATCACTCATGAAGTTCGGGTGAAGCTGCGCGCGGTTCGCGGCACCTGTGCTGGCGTGATGTCGGTACAACCCTTCCTGATGGCGATGGAGTCGGAGCTCAGCCCGGCAGAGGCGGTGCGGCGGTTGTACGTCGCCCACGCGGCCGAGCTGCGTCTCGGCGCTGCGCGCCTGGCCGGCCGTGACCTCGACCCCGACGACCTGCTGCAGGAGGTCTTCATGGTCGCGTTGCGCAAACCTGCCGACGTGCTGACGGCCGATTCTCCGAAGGCGTGGCTGTACGGCGTGGCAGTGAAGGTGGCGGCGTCGCGGCGGCGCACGGCAAAGGTGCGGCGCTTCTTCGGGCTCGATGACGTGGCCGAGGTGGCGTCGCCCGAGTCTCCGACGCGCACGATGGAGCAGCGCGATGCGAGCAAACGTGTCGAGCAGGTGCTCTCGAAGTTGTCGGACAAGAAGCGAGAGGTGCTGGTGTTGTTCGAGCTGCAGGGGCTGCCCGGTGAAGAGATTGCGGCGGCGCTCCAGATTCCGCTGAAGACGGTGTGGACGCGGCTGTTCCACGCCCGCAAGGAGTTCGCCGCCGAGCTCGCGCGCCTCGAGGTCATCGAGCAGCGCACCAGCGGCGTGACCGAGGAGCGTCGCCATGACTGAGCCTGGCGCCTGGAGTTCGTCGAGTGACGAGCGTGACGTGAAGGCGGCGCGGCTGGTGGCGCTGACGGCCGAGATTGCGCCCGCGCCCGTCGACCTCGCCTCGTGGGAGCGGGTGGTGAGCGCGTCTCGCCGCACCCGCGACTGGCGGCTGGTGCCCGCGTTCGCAGCCGCCGTGCTGTCGGGCGTGTTGCTGGTGCTGTGGCTCAAGCCGGTGACGAAGACGGTCGAGGTGGCGGCTCCCGAAGCGCCGGTGCTGGTGGCGTCGGCGAACGCCAGCTGGGCGCAGCAGCCGTCGGGCGTCGTGCGCCTCGAGGCCGGGCGGTTGTCGGTGCAGCGCGCGACCGCAGGCCGGGTGGTGCTCGAGACGCCGCACGCGACGCTCGAGGCGTCACGGTCGCGCTTCCTCGCCGAGGTGACGGCGGGCGGAACGACGCTGGTGGTGCAGGAGGGTGAGGTGCTGCTGCGCGCGAAGGACGTCACGCGCGTGGTGAAGGCGGGCGAGACGCTGGTGTGGCCGCCGACGCCGAGCATTCCCGAGCCGCTGTCGCAGGTGGCCGCGACGACGCCGGTTTGTGATGCCGTGGTGGGAGACAGGCTCGAGTGTCTGCGATTGGAAGCGAAAGGTGATGGATTGCTCGCGCAGGCGGCGTTGTATGAATTGGGTGTACTCGAATTGAAGCAGGGCAATCGCGCCGACGCCCTCGCCGCGTGGACCACGTCGGTGTCGCGGTTTCCGGCTGGCGTGCTGCACCCCGAGGTGCGGCTGGCGCTGCTGGTCGAGCTGACGAAGGAGCGCCGGTTCACCGAGGCGCTGTCGGTCGCGCGGGAGTTCGAGCGTGTCTGTGCCGACGACCCACGGCTTGGCGACGTGCAGGCCCTTCGTCATTCGCTGGAGCGGTGACCCGGGCTGCGAGCGTGCAACGTGTGGTGGCGCTATCGTTCATCGCTCATGAGCCGGCTCGTCGTGTGCGCACTCCTGCTGACGACGGCCTGCGCGCATCAGCCGCCCGTCACGGCGCCGGTCGATGAGCGCGCGCCTCGCTGGGCGCAGTGGGCGGCACGTGTCGAGGCGTTGCCCCTCTGTCTGCCGCAGGAGTTGGAGGCCGCACCGCGCGAGGCACCATCCTTCGTGCCGGGTGACACCGTGAGCGTTCGCGGTCGGCTCGCCCTGCTCGAGCTCGACTGCAGTGGCCTGTTCAACGAGCTGGTGCTTCGTGGGCGCTGGTTGCCCGACGCGAACGCGGTGCTCTCGCTGCGCGAACTCGACGACGCTGTCGCGCGCTCCGAGCGAAACACGTGCGGCTCGATGCTCGGGGTCAGAGCCGGAGCCGTCGAGCTCGCCATCGAGTCTCCATTTCCGCTGCGTCTCTGGAGAGAGAACGACGCCGAGCTCTTCGATGCGGTGCTGGCGCAGACCGATGCGGTGGTCATCGGTGTCGTCGAAGCAGGGAGTGGCCGTCAGGCCGTCGTGCAGCCCACCCGCGTCTGTCGTGCTCCCGGGCCGTCGTTCGAGCTCGCGCGTCTGCCCGAGGGTGGCGTGCGCTGGAAGCTGCTCGACGGGCTCGAGTACCTGTCGCACCTGCCCGCCGTCTCCCGCACGCGCCGAGTTCAGGCGCTTCGAGTGCTGCACGACCTCACAGTTCAGACCCACCCGCCCCGCGCCCGGAGAGCGGCAGCGCGACTCGTCGACGAGTTCGGCGACCATTCGCGTCAGGCGCGATGAATCACTTCGAGCTGGTCCCAGCGCACGCGTTCAACTGCGTCGGCGTCGCCAGCCACGCTGATGCGGTACTGTGACGCCCGTGAAACTCACCGGCGCATTTCTACTCCTTCCTGCGCTCGGGTTCGCACAGCCCGCGCCCACCCAGCCAAAGGCCACCGCCATGACGTACGAGAAGTCGCTCGTCGATTTCGACGCGTTCAAGCAGCTCGTTTCGGAGGTCGAGGTGCACCGCGCGAAGCGGCTCATCAACCTCGAGACGTTTCTCAAGATGAGCAAGGCGCCGAAGACGGTCATCTTCGATTCGCGCTCCGACTTCCGCTTCGGGCGAAAGCACCTCAAGGGTGCCATTCACCTCGACTTCACGGACTTCACTCAAGAGAACCTGAAGAAGCTCATCCCCGACCCGAACACGACGATTCTCATCTATTGCAACAACAACTTCTCGGGAGACCAGGTCGACTTCGCGACGAAGATGTTCGTGCCGCGCGCTCCGCCCGAGTCACAGATTCTGGGCAATCAGAAGCCGCTCATGCTGGCGCTCAACATTCCCACGTACATCAATCTGTATGGCTACGGGTATCGCAATGTCTATGAATTGGACGAGCTCGTGAACGTGGAAGACAAACGCATTCAGTTCGAGGGTTCGGTCGTCGCGAAGTGACTACAGGTCGCCGACGATGCCGCCATCGGCGCGGACGGTGAGCGTTCCTCCGCTGAGCGCGCGGGCGTACTCCGAGAAGAAGGCCGTCAGGTGCTCGGCCTCGCGCTCACGGAAGTCTTCGTCGTGGTACCACCACAGCAACTGGCCGACCTTGCCCTTCTTCGTGGGCCCCGCGTCGACGCAGAGCGAATCGCCCGCGGCGTTCGTCGCGAAGGGAATCCACGCGTCGCTCCACCAAAGCGGTTTCACCAGGCCGTCTTGATTGGAGCCCTCGAGGTCGTCGAACTCGCCGTCGGCGTGCAGTTCGTTGAGCGACTCGTACGTCGACACGATGGACGCGGCAGGCAGCAGGAACCATGTCGTCTTTGCGAAGAGCACCGGCAACCGCTTCTTTTCGTCCTGCCCGTCGTGAAGGCTGAGCAGCGTTCGGAGGTCGGCGGGCAGCTTCACCTTCAGCGCCTGCTCGAGCGCAATCAGCGCCTTGTCTGTCGCTGGTCTTCGCAGCGTCGCGGCAGCGCGCGGAGAGACCTTTTTCAGCGTCGCGTCGATGGTGCTCCAGACCTGCTCGAGTGAAGCCATGGCGTGCCCCCGATGAAGCGAACGCCACCATTTCAGCCGCGGACTCATCTGCTCGCAACGATTCTGACGGGTTGCGGCCACTCATGAGGACATGACCCGCACCGCACTGCTGCTGCTTCTTCTTGGTGGGTACGCGCAGGCCGCTCCAGGAGTTCGTGCAGGTGTCAGCCTCGCCGGTCGCGTCGGCCTCGGTGGCACCACCGGAACGTACGGGCCGGGTCTCGTCGGTGACCTCGGTGTGGTGCTCGATGACGCGTGGAGTGTCGTCGGTGGCGTCGGCGTCTCGGGCGTCGTCATCTTCAACCTGTCGAACGCGGGGCTCGGGCTCGAACGAGCCATCGACGAGAAGTGGTCTGTCGCGGGAGGCGTCTCTTTCGGGCTGTTCGCGAGTCTGGCCTCCGACCTGCCCGCCAGTACCGCGCTGCTCGTGCCGCTTCGGCTCGACTACGCGCTCGGCCAGCACGGCGCGCTGTCGGAACGTCGCCGTGGGTGGCTGGCGTGGTTCGAGGTGATGCCGGGCTTCACCCTGGCGCAGTCGTGCGGCTTCACCCGCGGGCCCTGTCCACCCGCGCCGTGGTTCGCCATCGTCGGCAGCGTGGGCATCGGCTACGCGTGGCGCTGATCAGTTCGTGCGACGGCGAAGCGCGAGGACGAGCGCGAGCGCAGTGAGCATCGACGACGGCGCGAAGGTGCAGCCACAGGGCTGCGGTTGTGGCGTGGGACGAACGCCGGCGTCAGCGGTTGTGCCTGCATCGACGGGGAGCGCCCCTGCATCGGCCGCCACGCCCGCGTCGACGCTCACCCCCGCATCGGGAACGGGTGGCACACCAGCATCGAGGCCGCCTTCATCGAAGAACGCTCCACACGCAGGGTCGATGGACCCAGCCGCACGCTGGGCGAGCGCGAGCACGTAGGCACCCGCGCCAAAGCCAACCATCGGCGCGTTGAATTTCCACGCGCCGGTCGTCTCGTCGAACGTCTCTGGAATGATGCCGGCGTTGGCGGCGGCGTTGTTCGTCACCCAGTCGAGCACCGCGTCGGCGCGCGTCGTGTTGCCCTGGGCGCGCAGCACCATCGAGCCGCGCAAGTCGGTGATGACCCATTCGGCCGAGTCGTATTCGCTGCCCCAGGGAGAGAGGTCGGTGCGGCCAGCGTGGTCTCTCCGGTCGTCGTTGCGCGCCCAGCCGGGACCCGACGCGACGCGCAGCCGCTCGAGCCCTGTCGTCGTCGCGCGCCCGATGCGCCCGCCCGGCGCAAACAGCCCGAGCGCCATCGCGTCGAAGGTGGCCGCGTCGAAGAAGTCGAGCCCCGCGAGCAGCTCTTCCCGATTGGAGGCGATCGCCCCGTTCGAGTCGGTGAGCCCCGTGGCGATGCTGCGGCGAAGTGACTGCGCCGCCGTTCGGTACTGCATCGCACGCATCGGGTCCTGTTTGCGTTCGGCCAGGGCGGCTGCGTCGCAGAGCCCCCGCGCGGCCGTCAGGCTCGTGTACGCCCACGCTCGCTCGCGCCCGTTCCAGTGCGTCTCCCAGATGGAGGAGTCCTTTCTGATCAACCCCGTCGATGGATCGATCAACGCGACCAGTGGATCAGCCACCTTCGTCGCGACGTCGTTCCAGCGCGCGTCGGTGAGCGTGGTGTCGCTCGTGTGCAGCTCGTGTTGTCGCAGCGCCCAGAGGAAGAGGCCGAAGCCGTCGAACTCGAGGTTCGGCCCGTGGTCGTTGAAGTCGGTCTCTTCGACGCCGAAGCCGACGTAGCGCGTGAGCGAGACGACGTACGGCGGCATCGAGTACGGGCGCAGCTCGTTCCAGTCCTTGAAACGGCCGCCCTCGGCGTCGAGATAGAAGCGGAGCGCGTCGCGTGACTCTGCGGTGAGCCCGAGCGTCGACATGGCGGAGGCGGCGTAGGCGCCATCGCGAATCCACGAATAGGTCCACTCGCCCGGCGGCAGGCTCGCCAGCACCGCGCCCGCACCGCGATGAACGATGGTCGCCGGCAACGTCGTGCCACCATCGGCCGTGCGAAACCGCGAGCGGCGAAGCTCTCCATCACGCGTGAGGTGCTCGCGCAGAAACGCCGAGCCGGCCTTCACCTGTGCCATCACGAGCACGACGGCCGACTGCCGCAGCACCTGCTCCTCCTTCATCGACAGGCCCATCGGCACCGTGAGCGCGCGCTGAAACGTCTCCCACGAGGTGCGCTCGGCCTCGACGAGCTGCTGCGCCGTGCGACCGGCGACGTACGTGTCCAACGTGGCTTGCGTCTGCGCGCCACCGAAGGGGTCTCCGTGATGCGCGACGACGACGGCGAACCAGCGCTCCTGGCCCGCGGCGAGGTCGGCCGTGTCTGACTGAAACGCGCTCGCCCAGTCGTCTGCGACGCCGAGGTCTCCGGAGCGGTCGCTCAGGTCGTTCGTCGTCTGCTCCACCACACGAAAGCCGTTGTCTGCCGCGGTCGACGACGTGTTCCACGCGCTGGCCTTCGCTGCGCCGAGGGGCCGCGCGACGACGACACCCGCGAAGCCACGCTCGAGTATGTCACGGCCGCTCGCGATGGTGACGGTCTCTCCGTTCGTCTGCAGCTCCTGCATCACGCCGGGCCTGCCGTAGCCGAGATGGAAATTCTGCAGGGAGAACGCGCTCACGCCGGAAATGGGGCTGGTGCCGGTGTTGCGAAGCTTGAGTGCCATGACGAACGACGCCATCGGCAACGAGCGCGGCGCGAACACGTACGTCGTCGCTTCGAGCCCGAGCACCGACGCGTGCTGCCAGGTGACGATGCCCGAGCCACCACTCGTGCTCGGAGCTGCCGTGACGTAGCCGCTCGACGTCGGCATTCCACCAAGCCAGCGCTGCTGCCCACCGGCGCGCACGCCGAAGTACGCGTCGAAGAGCACGTCGCGCGTCTTCACCATCTGCGGTTGGTTGCCGACCCAGACCTCCATGCCCATCGCGTCGAGCTGCGGCTCCTCGGTGGCGGGCAGGTGCTCTCGAAAGTGCACGACCTTCGAGGTGCGCGCGTCGACCATCACCGCGCCGTGACCATTCGACGACGACAACGTGAAGAAGGTGCGCGTCGGCGTGGGTTGCGCGAGCGCGAGGGCAGGGAGCAGAGCGAGCAGCACGGCCGGCGTTGTAGCGACGTCAGGGAGGACAGTCGTCCTCGAAGGGCGAGGGCGTCGCGACGAATCGCCCGGTTGGGAGCACATGCCGCGCCCCACTGCGTGAGTCATGCCGCTCGCGAGAACGAGAGCGTCTGCCCATCCATCGGCACGTGGAGGCGTTCGGCGAGCCCGGCAGCGTCGGCCTTCGTCCGGAGCGAGCTGCGAGAGCCTCCGCAGTGGTCGAGCGCCTCGAGGTGGTTCGCGACCACGATGCCGCGGCAGCTCCGCGCGACCTCGAGCACCTCGTCTTCGTCCATGATGATGTGGCCGCCGACATCGAGCCGCGCGCCGCCGGCAGGCAGGACGAGCACGTCGGGTTGGTGCTTCTCGACGAAGGCCCGCACCTGCGGCGTCAGCACCGTGTCGCCCGCGAGGTAGAGCGACGGCTCGCCCGGCTGCTCGATGAAGTAGCCCGTGCCGTGCTCCATGAAGCGGCCAATCAGCCCCTCGCCGTGCACACAGGGAACCCGGGTGAGCTTCCCGCCGAGAAGGGTCGAGTCGAGCACGACGGTGCGCAGGCCACGCTTCGCGAGATGGTCGGCGTCGTGCGCCGTGCACAACACCGGCGTCTGCCGCTCGCGCAGCCACCGAAACCCGGTCGAATCGAGGTGGTCGAAGTGGCCCTTCTGACAGTGCGTGATGAGCGCGTGCGTCACTCGCCCGAGCACCTCGTCGGCGACGGCGGGCAATGCCACCAACGGGTTCCGCCGCCGCTCGCGGGTGAAGTACTTCAGCGACGGGAGCGCGCCCGGCGCAGAGAGCATCGGGTCGACCAGCACCACGGCCGGGCCTTCAGGGGTTCGAAGCTCGACGACGATGGTCGCGTTGCGAAGTTGGGTGACGTTCATGCGGGCATTGTGCGGCTCGACGCTCGGAGGCACCATGGCACGTCATGACAAAGGCCGTGCAAAACAAGACACGCCCGCTCCGGGTCGGGTTGGTGCTGTTTCCGCGGTGCATGCCGGCGGCGCTGTTCGCCACGAGAGACCTGCTCGAGGCGGCCAACGGCCGAAGTGGGAGAGCGCTCTTCGAGGTGAGCTGGGCTGCGGGTGACCGGCGGCCAGTCGAGGTCGAAGGAGGCCAGGCGCTGCGGCCCGACTCGCTCATCGGCGAGCACGACGTGTACGCGATTCCCGGCATGTGGACGGCGCGGCCCGCGGCGGTGGAGGAGGCGCTCGGGGGTTCGTCGCTCGTGCGTCGGCTCGCGGCGTTGCCACCCACCACGAAGCTGTGGGCCTGGTGCACGGGCGTTGCGTGGCTGGCGACTTCGGGCTGGCTCCGACATCGGCGGGCGACCGCGACGTGGTGGCTGCGGCCGCTCCTCGAGACTCGTTTCCCGACCGTGCAGTGGCGGTTCGACGAGCCGCTGGTCGACAGTCGTGGGGTCTCGACGGCCTCGGGGCCGCACGGCTACCTGCCGCTGGTCACCGCGCAGCTGTTGAAGCACCTCGACGCCGATGCGTTCGACGACGTTCGCGAGCTGCTCCTGCTGCCGCTCCCGCGCAACGCGCTGCCGATGTTTCGTGAGGCCGGTGTGATGGAGGTCGACGACGCACTTCGGCCGCTCGTCGCACGTGTGTTGAGAACGCCGGCCAGCGCGCTCTCGCTCGAGACGCTCGCGAACGAACGGCACGTCTCGTCACGCACGCTGCGGCGGCTCATCGAAGCGCACACCGAGCTGCGCGCCGCCGAGTGGATTCGCCGCATCAAGCTCAAGCAGGCCGCCAACGCGCTGACGCACAGCGCGCGCTCCATCAAGGAGGTCGCGGACGCCGTGGGCTACTCGAGCGAGAGCAGCTTCTCGCGAACGTTCCGGAGCGAGCTGGGGCTGACGCCAGTGGAGTTTCGCCGCCGCTATGGGCGCCAGAGTTGAGCCGCGCTGACAGGGAGGACTGTCGTCCTCGGAGGGCAGTGGGTCGGTGTCGATTCGCCCGGTTGAAGGTGGCGCGCCGCGTGCTCAGCGCGCCGCATGCCGATTCGGTGGTTGCTCCTGCTGTCGTTGATCAGCGCCTGTGACGAAGCGACGAGCACCCCGGGCTCGACCGATGACGCGGGCATCGCGACCGGCGCCAGCCTCTACGCCGAGCGCTGCGCCACCTGTCACGGCCCGACCGCGAAGGGCTCCATCGCACCCGCGCTCGTCCCGCTGAAGCAGTCGGCCAGCGAGCTGCGCGCCCGAATCGTCACCACGATGCCGCCAGGCAACATCGGCTCGTGCGACGACGCGTGCGGCCGCGCCATCGTCGAGTTCCTGCAGTCGTTGCCAGGCGAGAAGGCGTGCACCGGCGCTCCGCTCGCGACGCGTCAGCTGCGCTTGCTCACCCGGCGCGAGTACACGAACACGATTCGCGACGTCTTCGGTGGTGGGCCCTCGTGTGGCGAGCACACGTTCATCTGGCGCGCGAATGGCAGGCGGCCGTCGTCGATACACGTCGCGGGCTCGTTCAACGGCTGGGCCTCCACGGTCGCTGCGGGCGGCTGGCCGATGGCGTCGTCGGGTGACTCGTACTCGCTCACGCGCGCGCTGCCGAACGGCGTGCATCAGTACAAGTTCGTCATCGACGGCCAGTGGGTGACGGACGAGTCGAACCCCGAGCGTGTCTCCGACGGCTTCAGCGGCTTCAACTCGGTGGTGACCGTGCAGTGCGGCGCGAGCATGCCGGCCGTCACGCTGCCGCCCGAGACGAGGCCGAAGGGCTACGCGTTCGACAACAACGCCGAAGCGGGGCTCGTCACCTCGGCGCACGTCGAGGGCTTCTTCGAACACTCGGCGCGGGTCGCGGACCAGGTCGTCGCTCCATGGTCGGCGTCGCGCGCGTGTGCGGAGCATTTCGTGGGCACGCTCGGGCGAAAGCTCTTTCGTCGCCCACTGAGCACCGAGGAGCAAAGCCGCTACGCGAACGTCATCACCAGCGCGCCCGACTTCGCGACCGGCGTGAAGCTCGCGACGCGTACGCTGCTGGCGTCTCCGCACTTTCTCTATCGAAGCGAGCTCGGCGTCGCGCAGCCCGACGGCACCTACCGGCTCACGGGCTTCGAGGTGGCGACGGCGCTCTCGTATTCGTTGTGGAGCACCACGCCCGACGACACGCTCCTCGACACCGCGGCGCAGGGAAAGCTCGAGTCGCGCGCTGACGTCGAGCGTGAGGCCCGCCGCATGGTGGCGGACTCCCGCGCCCGCGACTCGCTGAAGGCCTTCGCGACGCAGTGGCTCGGCATCGAGCGGCTCGTGACCGTCGACAAGGCGCCGACCGTGTTCCCCTCGTTCACGCCCGAGCTGCGCGCGTCGATGGCCGCCGAGACGCCGGCGCTCTTCGAGCACGTGGTGTTCGAGGGCACCGGCCGCTTCGACGAGCTGCTCACGGCGAACTACTCCTTCGTCGATGCGACGCTCGCTCGGCATCTGGGCACTGGCACGGGCCGCGTCGAGGTTCCCGCCATTCGCGCAGCCGGACTGCTCGGTCACTCGAGCGTGCTCACGAGCTACGCGCACTCGGATCAGTCTTCACCGGTGAAGCGCGGCGTCTTCGTGCGTGAACACCTGCTCTGTCAGGAGTGTCCGACGCCGCCAGCGAACGCCGGTGGGGTGCCGCGCATCGACCCGAACGCCACCACGCGTGAGCGCTTTCGACAGCACTCCGCCGACCCGTCGTGCCGCGCGTGCCATCAGTACATGGACGAGGTCGGGTTCGGGTTCGAGGGCTTCGACGCCATTGGCTCGGCGCGCTCCGTCGAGAACGGCAAGCCCATCGACACGACGGGGGAGCTCAGAGACGTCGAGGCATTCGGCGCGGGCACGAAGTCGACCTTCACGACGCTGCCGCAGCTGGGAGCCCAGCTCGCCGCGAGCCGCCGCGCGAAGGCCTGTTTCGCGACGATGGTGTGTCGCGCCACCCACGGCCGCCTCGAAGCCGACGCCTGCGCGGTGGAGCCGATCGCCGAGGCCTTCATCCGCTCCAACGGCGACGTGAAAGAGGCCTTCGTGCAGACGCTCGCGTCAGACCAATTCCTGCACCGCAGCGCCGAGGTGAAGCCATGACGTTCTCGAGACGGTCCGCACTTCGAGCCCTCGGCCACACCGCGCTCGCCTTGCCGTTCTATGAACTGCTCTCGTCATCTCGCGCGAACGCACAGGCCGCACGCCAGGCGAAGCGGCTCATCGTCTTCTACTTCCCCGACGGCGTGCTCGGCGCCAGCGCGCAGGGGCAGGCGAGCCGCTGGCACTGCACGGGCTCGGAGACGAACTTCACGATGCCCGACCAGCTCGCTCCGCTGACCGCGTGGAAGAACGAGTGTCTCTTCTTTCGCGGCGTGACGATGGGCGGCACCGACTCGGGCAGTCACCCAGGCGGAGCGAAGAAGCTGCTCACCGGCGTCGATGGTGGCGATGGCGAGAGCGTCGACCACTTCCTCTCGCGCACCGTCGGAGCGTCGGCCCCGTGGCGGCACCTGTACCTCGGCGCGATGGCCACGCAGAACAACGCCTCGGGCGACAAGTTCATCGTGTACCCGACGGCGGGCCAGACCATCGCGCCGAACGACAACCCGCGGCAGGTGTTTCAGCAGCTCTTCGCCAACGCCTCCGTCGACGCGGGCACGCCGAACCCGGCAGTCGCCGACCCGCGTCTCTCCATCATCGACAACGCGAAGTCCGAGCTCGACTCACTCAAGTCGAAGTTGGGCGGCTCCGAGGCGAAGAAGCTCGACCTGCACCTCGAGGCCCTGCGTGAAGTGGAGCGCCGCGTGAAGCCCATGGCAAACACGCCGGGCCCTTCGTCGTGCGCGAGCCCCGTCATCGACCTCTCTGGATTCACCGACGGGCAGCTCTACGACGCCTCGAAGTTCGGCCACATTCTGCGCGCGCAGATCGACCTGATGGTGACCGCGATGGCCTGTGGCCTCACGAAGGTGGGCACGCTGCAGGCGTCGATGCACACGAGCGAGCTCATCTTGAGCCGCATGCCCGGCACCGAGATGTACGAGCCGGGCTTCGACATGCGCAGCCATCAGGCCTCGCACTACGGCGACTCCCACGACTTCATGAAGCGCGAGGTGCGGGCGTACTTTCAGCAGCGGAAATGGTTCGTCGAACAGTTCGCGTATCTGTTGAACGAGTTGAAGAAGCGGCCCGATGGTGACGGCTCCATGCTCGACAGTTCGGTCATTCTGCTCTGCACCGAGGTCTGCGACGGCAACACGCACCTGCACGACGACATGCCGTTCATCGTCGCCGGTCGCGCGGGCGGGCGCATCAACCCGGGCCGACTGATTCAGCGTCAGAACGCCAGACACGGAGGCCTGCTCGCGGCGCTCGCGCAGTCGATGGGCGCGCCTGTGCAAGGTTGGGGACAGGGCAACTCGGGCCCACTTGCTGGCGTCTTGAGCTGAGCACTCGGGCTACCATGAGGCATGAGCATCGAGCCGCCCGCGGTCGAGCCTGAGTCCGTTCCACCGGCCGAGCCCGTCGCAGCGCCACCACCTTCGCGTCCTCAGGTGAGCGGGGTGTTCGGCGTGCTCATCATCGCGCAGCTCCTCATTCTCGCGAGCGGGTGCGTCGTCGGCCTCTTCTACGTGGCGGGCTCTCCGGAGCCAGGCGTCACGCGTGAGGTCCTCACCGCGAGAATGATGGCCGACCCGCAGTTCCTCATCATGGCGCTCCTCGGCACGCAGGTCGCGATGGCGCTCGCGTTGTGGAAGGGGCCTCGCGCGTTCGAGACCATTCCACCCGGCGGCCTCGCGCCACGACTCGGCTGGAGCGATGAACCCATTCGCTGGCTCGAGGTGCTCGTCGTGCTCGCGGGCACGTGGGCCTGCGGCGCGCTCGTCATCGTGCCGCTGCGTTTCCTCCGAGGGCCATCGACGGGCGCATTGGCCACCTTCGCGAAGACCTCGGCCGAGACGAGCCCGTTGCAGTTCGCGATGCTCGTGCTGGTGGGGGCGGTCTGCGCGGGGCTGCTCGAGGAGCTGCTCTTTCGTGGCTTCACCCAGCGGCGGCTCATCGAGCGCTGGGGCGTCGGCGTGGGCGTGGGGGTGACGTCGTTCATCTTCGCGCTGTGGCACTTCGACGTGGAGCAGAGCCTCTACGCCTTCGTCGTCGGCGTCTGGCTCGGCCTCGCCGCGGTTCGCACGGGCACCACCGTCACCGGCGCGTTCGCGCACATTCTCAACAACGCCTGGTCGTTCGTCGCGCACCGGTTTCTCTCGACGCAGCCCGACGAGGTCGAGCCGCTCTTCGTCGGAGTCGGTGCCGTCGTGCTCGCGACGAGCGCGTGGACGCTGTGGCGCCTGACGGCTGCGCGCTACACCCGAATGCCGAGCGCCTGACCGGTGTTGCGGCACACGCCGCTGCCAAAGCTCGTCATCGACGTGACGCCGAGCAGCGGGAACAGCTCCATGTACAAATCTGACAGCGGGCGACGCGCGGTGGGTACGATGTCTTGCCCGAAGCGAAGGTCGGCCCCGGCCCCGCACACCAGCATGGGGATGTTCTCGCTCAGGTGAATGTTGCCGTCCGACATGTCCGAGCCGTAGACGACCAGGGTCTCGTTCAGCAGGTTCGCCGTGCGCAGCTTCGTCAGCAGGTCGGCCAGCAGCCCCGTCTGCACACGGTTGACCGACTTGAGCCGCGCGATGGCGCCAGCCGAACCGCCGTGGTGCGCCGACGCGTGGTGATTGCCGCCCGCGCCGAGCGACTCGGGGAAGGTGAGCGATTCAGACACGCCGGGCCCGTACATGAGCGTCGCCACGTTCGTGAGCCCGCACTGCATCGCCAGCACCACCATCTGGTGCATCAGCTGAAAGCGCAGCACGTAGTTCGTGTTCGGGTCCGAGAAGTCCTGGGTGGGCTGCGTCAGCGTCGGGCTGCAGGTGAAGCCACCCTGTGCGAGGCCGGTCTCCACCTCGCGAACGGTCTCGAGGTACGAGGTGAGCACCGGCCGGTAGCTCTGCGGCAGCCTGGCCGACATGCGCGTGGCGTCTTTGTGCAGCTGGTCGAGTACGGAGCGTTTGCGGTCGTGCAGGTATGCAATCTGCGCTGCGCTGCCCTCTTGCCCACCGAAGAGCTTGGCGAACAGCTGCGCCGGGTTCGGAATCGGCGAGCGGAACTTGTCGGGCGCCTGCCAGCTGATTCGGTTCAGGTAGTCGTTCGAATACCCGGGGTGATCGTTCAGCGGGTGCACGTGGTAATAAATGCCACCAATCTCGAGCGACCGAATCGACGTCGGGCGTAACTCCGCGACGCGCTGGTCGAAGGTGATGCCACAGCGCGCGACGCCCGGGTCGCCCAGCACCATCGGCTCGCACGAGAGAAACCCTGCACAGTTCTGCCAGTGCGGGTCGTGGCCGGGGAAGCCGTTGAACAGCTTTCGCACCACCATCGTGTTGTTGCGGAAACCCGCCGTGTCGAGCGGCTGCAGCGCCTCGGCCCAGGTCCAGCTGCCGTCGGCGCCGTTCGGCATGTACGCACCGTTGGGCACGTAGACGCCGATGAAGCGCTTGCGCATCGGAGCGCCCTGCGCGAACGCGAGCTCGGGCACCAGCGGCAGCGCGACGCCCACGCTCAACCACTTCAACACCTCGCGCCGGGAACTCATGGCGTCACCTCGGTCAGCTCGAGCGCCTTCATCAGCGCGTCGACCGTCATCGTCTCGAGCCCCGGCGTCGCCCCGCTCTTCGGGCGCGCGAGCTCTTCCATCACGCACTGCTCTTCTTCTCGTGGGCCGCGGTTCAGGCTGAACGTCAGCAGCTTGTCGGCAACGCAGCGGCGGTAGTCGGGCAGCGCCTCGACGGCCTGTGAGAGGTCGGTCGGGTTTCGCACCACGCGGCCATCGAGCTCGAGGTTCGTCACGATGGGCGCTCCGTTCGAGTACGTCGTGCGCCAGAGGCCCTGCGGGTCGTACTGCTCGAGCGAGAGCCCCACCGGGTCGATGGAGTTGTGACAGCCACCACACCGCGTCGTCGTGTCGCGGTGCGCCTTCATCTGCTCGGGCAGCGGCAGCGTGCGGTCGATGGTGTTGAAGGAATTGCCAATCTCTTCCAGCGTCGCCGGGTCGAGCTTTGGGAGCGGCCGGCACAGCAGGCGCTGGAGCACCCAGATGCCGCGATGAATCGGCCGGCGGAACTCGGAGCCATTCGCGGTGCGCGTGAGGAACCCTCCCTGTGACAGCAACCCGCCGCGCTCGGTGGTGGTGACGCGATAGGTGGGGCCGAGGCCGCTGAGCGGCAACCCGTAGTGACGGCCAAGCTGCCCGTCGACGAGGGTGAAGCCCGGGCGCAGCAGCCGCTCGGCCGGCAGGTTCGACTCGAGTACGGCCGCGAAGACGTCGTGCGACTCCTGCTGCATCGACGGCCCCAGCATGCCGGGCGCGGGCTCTCTGAAGTCGAGCCACTGCCCACCGAACGAGTGTGTGAATCGGTCGCGGTTGTCCCGCAGCAGCCGCGTCGCCTGCGCGCGAATCACCTCGGACGACGACAGCCCGCCCGAGCCCGCCAGCGTCCACAACGGCTCGTCGGCGATGGAGCTGCGCAGCGTGAGGCTCAACCGTGACGCGATGCCGAAGCCGCGCTCCGAGGGGTCGAGGCCGCCGGGAACGAACTCGGGCTTGAAGACGACGTTCGGCGAGAGGAACAACGCCTGCAACACCGTCTGCAGCGCTTCGTCGACGGGCTCTGCGAAGCCGGCGGTGGTCGCGCCCTGCAATGACGTCGTGAAGAGCGCCTCGTAGTCGGCGAGCTCGACGGCGCGAATCGGCCGCCGGAACGAGCGGCTCGCCAGTCTTGTCACCAAAGGCTGTACACACGACGCCCAGGTCCACGCCTGCTTGCGCGGTGTCTGGCGAAAATTCATCGACGCGGTGAAGCCCGTGCTGTCGTACGCAGTGGTGCCTTTGCGGTTCACCACGAAGTCGAGCTGCTCGCCGCGAGTGACGTTAAGCGTGAGCGAGAACGGCGCCTGGCCACGTTTGGCGACGTCTTGCGTGAAGACGGGCGTGCCGTTCTTGAGAATCGACACCGTCACGCCATCGCCGCCCGTCGGGTCTCCGTCGGTGAAGGCGCCCGAGAGCGAGAGCGCTCCATCGACCGGGCTCACCCAGCGGCGCACGGCATCGACGGTGCCGCCGGGGTGCCCGCCCGAGCGCCAGAGGTAGACGCCCTGGTCGACCTGCTTGCGCCAGCGCGCGTTCGCGTTGTCGAACACCATCTGCGCGCCGCTCGAGTCGAGGTACGACCAGCAGTCGCGGCCCTGCGTGTCGGAGAAGTCGTCCATCGGTGAGTAGACGGCCTTGAGTGGACAGGCGGGCGTCTGCGCCGCGAGCACGGCGGGGCAGTGGGCCGTGAGCGCGGGCGTGGCGAGCACGAGCGAGGCGAGCGACTCGGCGGTGGCGAGCTGCTCTTCGAGGCCCTGCGCGTCGATGCGCGTCTCGCTCATCGTGTCGAAGCCGTAGACCTGCGCCACCGGCGTCCACCGCGTGAAGAGCGACTCGGGCAGCGGCACGCCCAGCACGTCGGAGGCGACGGTGCGGTACTCGTGATTCGACAACCGCAAGAGCTTGGGAATCTGCGCCGTGCCCGGCGTGCAGGCGACCGGGCCCGCGTCGCGCGTCATCGTCGGCGAGCCACCACCGGCCCCGAAAGGACCAGCGCCAGACGAGAAGATGGTGCCTTCACAGGCAGAGACGAAGAGCGCGAGCAGCACGCATCGGAGCGGGGACCGAAGCACGAAGCCACCGTACCGGAGTGCCGCCCGTGCGTGCGACTCGTCGCGTGAGAATCGTGTGTGAACTCGAGGGAACACCCGGGGCGGCGCTTGCGGTTTAGGCTGCGCGCCCGATGTCGACCGGCACGCACACCGAGACGGATCCGAAGCTTCCCCTGCAGCTGACCCGCCTTCGCCGCCCCGCTGCGGTCGAATGGAGCGACACCACCGGTCCGCACCGCCTCCCGCTCACGGGCACCATGGTGATGGGCACGGCCGAGGGCGTTCCGCTGCGGGTCGCCGATGGCAGGGTCTCACGGCTGCATGCCGAGCTCATGCTCGACGACGGCGGCGTCTGGGTTCGCGACCTCGGCAGCACCAACGGCACCTGGGTGAAGGACGTGCGGGTCGACCGGGTGCGCCTCGAGCAGGACGGGACGTTCACCGTCGGGTCGCTCGAGGTGTCGGTGCGTTTCGACGCTCCGGCGCGCGTCGCGTTGTGGCCGCAAGACCGGCTTGGCTCGTTGCTCGGCCGCTCCGACGCGATGCGCGAGCTCTTCATGCAGCTGACGAAGGTGTCCGCCAGCGACGCGTCGGTGCTGATTCACGGCGAGACCGGCACCGGCAAGGAGCTCGTCGCGCAGGAACTCCACGCGGCGTCGAAGCGCTCCAGCAAACCGTTCGTCGTCGTCGACTGCGCGTCGCTGCCAGAGAACCTGCTCGAGGCCGAGCTGTTCGGTCACGCGCGTGGTGCGTTCACGGGAGCGGTGACGACGCGCACGGGCTCCATCGAAGCGGCCGATGGCGGCACCGTCTTTCTCGACGAGGTGGGTGAGCTGCCGTTGTCGATGCAGCCGAAGCTGCTGCGTGTGCTCGAGTCGAAGACGGTGCGGCGCGTGGGTGAGAACGACGGCCGGCCGGTGAACGTGCGCTTCGTGTGCGCGACGCATCGTGACCTCGAGGCCATGGTGGCGCAGGGGCAGTTTCGTGAAGACCTCTTCTTCCGCCTCGCCGTGTTGCCGCTGCACGTGCCGCCATTGCGGGCGCGCCCCGATGACCTCGAGCTGCTGCTCACGCACTTCCTCGCGGGCCGTGACGGCGGGAGCGTCGACGCCGACACGAAGGCGCTGCTCAAGAACCAGCGCTGGCCGGGCAACGTGCGCCAACTGAAGGGCTTCGCTGAACGCGTCGCAGCGCTGGGCGTCGAGCGCGCGGTGTCGATGCTCAAGGGCACCGAAGCGACGAAGGAGCCCGCGAAGCCGGCCTCACAGAACCCGCTCGCGGTCGACCTGTCGATGCCGTTCAAGGACCTGCGCGAGCGCTGGGTCGACCACCTCGAGCGTGAGTACTTGACGGGGTTGATCAGCAAACACGGCCGCAACGCCGGCACGCTCGCCGACACCGCGGGCCTCGACCGCAGCTACATCAACCGGCTGCTCAAGAAGCACGAGCTCTGACGACGGAGGGACCGCACGTGGCTGCGCGCAAGGCAGGGAAGGCAGTGCCGAAAGCGGTGCTCGCGGTGCGGCGTTCGCACACGAGCGATTGGCAGGGCGCGGTCGATGAGCTGACGACGCTCGCCGGCGGCGGTGATGCGGCAGCGAGCGCGGCACTGGTTCCCCTGCTGGCCGCGCGAGGGCGGTGGCGAGACGTCGTCGCGCAGGCGGAGGCGTTTCTCGCTCAGCCCGACGTGGCCACCACGGCGAACGTCTTCGAAGAGGTGTGTCGCATCGTTCGCCGCGCGCAGGCCGAGCTTGGTGACACCACCATCGTTCCCCGGTTGGCCGCCCTCGTTCCCGACAGCCACGAAGACGTCAGAGACGCCGTGCTGCTCGAGGAGACACCGCCGCGGCGCGCGCCCAATCGCGCTGCCTTCGACAAAGCCGTGCTCGACGCGCCGAAGCAGCCGCGCTTCAAGAAGCGGCCCGAGGAGCTGCCGAGGCACCTGTGGGCGCTCGCGCGAGCCTTCGACGTCGACGACGAACTCGTCGCGCGCTTCGACGAGACCGCGGCGTGGGCGACGTTCGACGTGGTGCTGGTGACCGCGAGCGTGCTGGCGCGAACGGGGCGTGCTGCGAAAGCGTGGCCGCTGATCTCCGCGCGCCTCGGTGCCTGGCTGCCCGTCGACCCGCTGCAGCCATTCCCGGCCGAGCTGATCACCGATGACGGTCTCTTCGCGCTGATGACCGACGCCAGGTGGCTCGAGGTGCTGAAGACACCGCGCGCGCAGCGCTGATCAACGGGCGTTCACCACCACGCGTACGAAACCCAGACCGACCCGCCGAGGGCGAAGCTCTGCGGAGGGTTGATCGGTCTGCCCAGCGCGCCACCGGTGGGCGTCAGCGTCAGACCGGGCGAGAGTTCGAACGAAAGCTGCAGGCCCTTTCGCGCAGTGGCGGCCTCGGCGCGCTCACCCGGCGACCACGACACGCGAAACGGAAACAACAGCACCGTCGACCGTCCCTGGTCGGTGGCGATGGAGAAGAGGCCGAGCAGCGCCGCTTCAGCGCTGACACCGAGGAGCACGTGGTCTCCCCAGGACGCCGCGACGCCGAGCCCTCCCTGGAACAACGACCCGAAGACCACAGTCGTGCCCGCTCCCGCCCGAACCAGCACCGAGAGTCGGTCGCCGAGCAGCACACCGACTTCGCCCTTGAACGCCAGCCCTCCACCCCCCGCGCCGCCGAGGGCGCCCGAGGCACCGCCACCCACCGACGCATGAAGGCGTGGCCGCGTGCGTTGCTGCGCGACCTCGTCGATGGAAGAGGCATCTGCTGCCAGCACCAACAGAAGGACTGCGACCATGTTCCGCTCCCGTGCTCCGGCCGTGCCCGTGTGAGTGCCACGGTGGCGCAGTTCCGTTGCGAAGGCGACCTGGACGTGGAGCGGGAGCGCTGCTCAGACCATCGCTTTGCCGATCATCAGGCTCAACGGCGCGGCGACCAGCGCGCTCAGCGCGGCGGAAGCGACGATCCACGTTCCGCGTGTGGCCGCGAGACTCGGGAACATCAGCAGCGCGGCGATCGCCACGCCCGTCAACGTCGGTGCCAACAACACCCAGATCCAGAATGCCGGCTTCGTCATGTGCAGCCTCCGCGCGCTGAGAGCCAGACGGCTCCAGAAGGATGCGTCAGCGAAGCGTCGTGACGAGCATCAGTGCGCTCTCGCGAAACGGTTGCGACGCCGTGCGCGACGTCACGGCATTCGCGCGATTCTGGCGCCCCGGTCTGCCGAGGCGATCTGTCATGATGTTCACGGTGTCTCCGCCGGCTCCCGACAGTCCCCGCAGCCTCGGCCGCTACGTCATCGCGGGGCCCATCGCCGTCGGAGGCATGGCGAGCGTGCACTTCGGCCGCCTCGAGGGCCCATCGGGTTTCAAACGCCCCGTCGCCATCAAGCGCATGCTCGCCGCGCCGAGCGACACCGAAGCGCGCACCATGCTGCTCGACGAGGCACGGCTGGCGTCGCGCATTCAACACACCAACGTCGTGCAGACGCTCGACGTCATCGAAGAAGGGCCCGAGCTGTTCATCGTGCTCGAGTACGTGCACGGGGAGTCGTTCGAGCAGCTGCAGCAGCGGGCGCGCGCGAAGGGTGAGCCATGCCCTCCGCGCATCGTCGGCGCCATTCTCGCGGGCGCTCTCCATGGTCTACACGCCGCGCACGAGGTGAAGGGTGATGACGGCCAGCTGCTCGACCTGGTCCACCGGGACTTCTCTCCGCACAACGTGCTCGTCGGCGCCGATGGTGTCTCTCGCGTGCTCGACTTCGGTGTCGCGCGCGCCCGCGGCCGCATGCAGGGCACGCGTGATGGGCAGCTCAAGGGCAAGCTCGCGTACCTGAGCCCCGAGCAGGTGCACGGTGAGGCGTCGCGGCAGTCCGACGTGTTCGCTGCTGGCATCGTGTTGTGGGAGGCGCTCACCGGCGCGCGCCTCTTCGACGCACCGTCGGAGGCCGAGGTGCTCTCGAAGGTGTTGCTCTGTCGCGTGCCGTCACTCGATGACGCGCTCGCGCCGTGGCAGCCCATCGTCGACCGCGCGCTCCAGCGAGACCCATCGGAGCGTTTCTCCACCGCACTCGAGATGGCCACCGCGCTCGAGCAGGCCGGTGTCGCGTCGAACGCAGAGGTCGCCTCGTGGGTCGGCTCGCTCGCCCGTGAAGCCATCGAAGGTCGGGGCCACTCGCTCGAGGCGCTTCAGCAATGGGTCGTCGCTCCAACGACGGCGACGACTCCAGTCGTTGTTGCGCCCGTCACGAAGAAGCGCTCGCCGCTCCTCTTCCTCGTGCCTGCCGCGCTCGTCGTCGCGGGCGCCGTCGCGCTTCTCGCCACGCAGCAGCCACCGCCAGCCCCGGCTGCCATCGTCGCGCCTCCGCCTGTCGTGACGCCGCCACCTGCTCCGAGAGCGCCCGAGCCCGAAGCGCCCGCCGTGATGACGCCGGCGCCGAAGCCCGCCACGAAGCCACCGCCGAGCGTGAGACCTGCCGCCGATGCGTGTAATCCTCCGTTCATCATCGGTGCGAACGGGGTGAAGCAGTTCAAGGTCGAATGCCTCAAGTGACGTGGCTCAGTGTGATGCTCGCGAGCGCGGTGGCGGCGGCTGCACCGACCGTGGAGCAGTGCGTCTCGGCCAGCACCACGGCGCAGCAGGAGCAGAAGAACGGCAGCTACCTCGCGGCGAAACGTCAGCTCGAGGTCTGCGCGAACCCGCAGTGCCCGTCGGTGGTGCAGAGCGACTGCACGAAGTGGCTCGCCGAGGTGCTCGCGTCGATGCCCAGCCTCGTCGTCGTCGCGCGCGTCGATGGCGTCGATCAGCGGCAGGCGCGCGTGCTGCTCGATGGCCACCTCTGGCTCGGAGAACTCAGCGGCAGACCCGAAGACCTCGAGCCCGGCCAACACGAGCTCACCGTCACCGTGGGAACGCAGACGCGCTTTCAGAAGTTGCTGGTGAACGTCGGCGAGAAGAACCGCCTCGTCGTCTTCGAGTTCGCGACGGCGGTGAGCGACGTGCCTCCACCAGTCGCCGCGAGCAGGCGATTCCCCCTCGTGCCGGTGGTGCTCTCGACGGTGGCGCTCGCCGGGGTCACCACGTTTGCGGTGTCGGGTCTGTCCGGTAGGGCCGGTCTCGACGCGTTGCTCAAGCAGGAGTGCGCCGCGACGAAGAGCTGTGCGCCGTCGGCCGTTGCTGAAGTGCAGCGGCGTTTTCTCATCGCCGACCTCGCGCTGGGCGCAGGCGTCATCGCAGCGGGCTTCGCCACCTGGCAGTGGATTGCGTGGGCATCGGCTCCGGTGACGGTCGCGTTCGACGGTCGAGGCGTGTCGCTCAGCGGCGTGTTCTGATCAGAGACACGTCGACGCGGCCCAGCGCTGCGCGAGGTCCTTGCCGTCGACGAGCACCACCTGCAGCGAGCGGTAGATGGCGATGCTCGTCGGCGACTGGCCCTGCGCAGTGCCGCCGTAGCCGAGCAGCCCGACATAGGGAGCCTCGCCGCTGGCCGACGGGTTGAAGTCGATGAAGGGGTACGTGCCGAAGCTGCCCGGGCTCGAGAAGCGGCGGCTCGCAGCGCACGCGGTGGACCACGCGGGCGCGTTGCACTCCGACCAGTTGCCCAGGCCGTAGCGCCAGTCTTCGCCAGTGTCGGAGACGGGCGAGTACTCGATGGTGGCTCCAAGGCGGGTCACCTGGTCGCTCAGCACCTCGTCGAGCATCGCCTTCGGCAACACCTGTGCCCGCATCAACTTCTGCAGGAACGGTGGGTAGTCGCCGGCCGTGTAGCGCATCGCACCCGCAGGTGACGGCGAGTTGCCGGGCCCCGAGGTCGGAAAGAACGCGCCCAC
>JAACJQ010000095.1 GCA_016879935.1 Archangiaceae bacterium
CCCACCAGACCTCGGGCACGAAGAGGTCGTTCGGCATGGGCACAGTCGATTCGTACAGCTCCCAGACGTTGACGAGATGAAAGCCGGTGCAGGCCTCGCAGCGGAAGTCACTGTCCGGCACGTCGATGACCGTGAGCACCCGCGCTCCATGGCCCGTCGAGCGGAGTTCGGTTTCTCGTTCGCGGTCGATCCGACTGAAAGGGCCGTACCGCTGAACGACTTGCCAGCACTCCGCTCGCCGAGGCCTCAAGATCTGGGCCGTGCGTCCATTTCTCACGCAGGCTTCGGTGCTTCCTTCGTGCGCTCACGACGCGCGCGGAGGAGCAGGTCCTTGTTGAACTTGGCGATCAGTGGCGCGTTGCCCTTGAACGCGTTTCTGGCGATACCGTTCAGCTCCTCGATCGCTTCGAGCACGCGGCCCTTCGCTTCGTGGATCAGCGCGGTCTGTGATGGCGTCGCGTTCCGCGCGGACTCCTGAGTGGCATCAGCAGCTTCGAGTTGCTTGCGCAGTTCGGTCACTCGAAGCGACGCGTCGACCTTGAGGTAGGGCTTGAAGAACGCGTCGAGGCGCTGAACCGTGGGCTGCACCGTCGTGAGGTACGAGAGAATCGTCGGGACCGAACGACTCAGCCGACCGGAGCCGAACATCTCCTTCTCGATGACCACGCCCCCCTGCTTTGCCTTGCGAAGCACCGCCGGCAGCACGTTGCGCATGGAAGACACGAAGTCCTTCGCTGCGTCGACCGCTGCTTCCTGACTGATGGTGGCCGCACGCGCCGTGTCCTGGGCATCGCTCCGTGCAGCTTCCACCGTCGAGATGAAGTCGACGTCCTTCCCCAACGACGTCGTGCCGTCGTCAGTCCACCCGTGGTCTTTGAGTTCGGGATGCTCCGCGATGAGCTGAAGGTGATTGCGCCCCTGCGCCTTCAGACCTTCGAGTGGTTCCCGCTTCCCCTTGCCAATCAACACCTCGTCCAGCGCCATTGAACTCCCCCATTCGTGAGTACAACGGCGCACACTCTACGAATCAGCTACTTGGCTCGGGAAGGCCCCCAGTTCCTTGCCGACCACGACTTTCTCCGTTCCGACCACGGGTTTTTCCGCAGCGACCACAGGTTTTTCCGCGCCGACCACGACTGTCTCCTCAGTGGCTACCGGCATCACCCTCATCGACCTGCTCTGTCTCCTCGCTGAGCACGGCATTCTCCGCACCGAAAGCCGCTCTCTCCGGGGCGAGGTTCAGATTCCCCTGATTGATTGCGGCATGTGCGCGACTGGTCTGTGGCTCTTACCAATCTCGCTTGCGTGCAAGTAAGCAACTGCTTACTTATCAGTCATGGGCGAGCTTCGCCGTTCATCGGAAGTCCGGCAGGTCGAGCTGGCCGACGCTGCGCTGCACCTCATCGCCACGAAGGGCATCGCCGCGCTGACGACGCGGCGCCTCGCCGACGAGGTGGGGCTCACGAGCGGCGCCATCTTCAAACACTTCGCCTCGTTGGATGCGTTGCTCGACGCGGTGGTGGGGCGGGTCGAAGCGGTGCTGGCGTCGACGTACCCCTCTGCTGACCTGCCGCCAGCCGAGCGGCTCGAGCGTTTCATCGAGGCCCGCAGCACCACCGTCGGCAATCAGCTCGGCATTCTGCGGCTCGTGCTCTCCGACCAGTTCCACCTCGCGCTGCCGAAGGGTGGCTCGGCGCGGCTGGCCGCGTGCGTGAACGAGACCCGCGCCTTCGTCGTCGCCTGCCTTCGTGAGGGCCAACACGCCGGAGCGTTTCGAGACGACCTGTCGCCCGAGGCGCTGGCACCCGTCGTGATGGGCACCGTGCAGCTGCTCGCGGCGTCGACCGCGAAGGCCCGCCAACGAGAGACCGAAGCTGGCGCGGTGCGCTCGAGCCTGCTCACCCTGCTTCGTCCACCTGTCCAACCGTCGAACCGAAAGAGGGCCCCATGAAGACCGGTCGCTACAATGTCGGAGTCGGACTGCTCGTGATGGCGGGCTTCATGTTCTACGGGTTTCTCCTCATCTACCTGCGCGACTTCGCGCCCGACAAAGAAGCGTGGGTGGCGAGCTACTCCATCGGGAAGCACTTCGAGGCGCGGCTGGCCCACGTGCACGGCGCGCTCTTCTCGTTGCTCAACCTCGCGCTCGGCTTCGTGCTCGTGCGCCTGACCTCGGCCAGCGACAAGGCGCGAACGACGGCCGCCGTGCTCGGCGTCACTGGCCTGTTGATGCCGGCAGGCATTCTGGGGGAGGTGTACCTGGGCCTCTCACCCATCTTCGTCCTGCTCGGCGCCGTCTCGATGACGGCCTCGGTCGCGCTCGCAGGCGTGCTGACCCTCAAACACTGGACTGACACGCGCGCTGTCGCCTGACGCCGCCTCGCTACTGCCCGAGCGCACCACGGGCCTCGTCGACGTAGCGACCCTTCGGGAACGCCTCGAGGTACTTCGCGTACTCGCTCATCGCCTGCTTCGGCCGCAGCTGCGAATCGAAGCACCGTGCCCGCAACACACGCGCGAGCTGGGCTGAGTCGACGCTCTCGAGCGCGATGTCTTCCAGGCCGGGCAGGTAACGGTCACACCCGCCCTTCTCGAGGCTCGCTTCGGCCTTCTCGAGGAACAGCTGCTCGAGCGACTTCGATGACGTCTTCGCGGTCACCACTTGCGGTGCGGGCGCAGGCGTCGGCGCGGGAGCAGGAACGACCGCCGTCTTCGGCTCCAGCATCGGAACGATGAGCGTCGGCGGAGCAACCTGCGCCGGCGTCTTCGGCAACGCCGCCCACTCCGACTCCTCCGTCACCGGCCCTTCGGCCTTCGCCGTCGGAGCAGGGGAGGGCGCAGGCGCCGGCGCTTCAATCGCGAACTCGTCACGCTTGAACGGCACGCCGCGCGTGTACCCACCGGCCAGCGACGGAAACGCCGTGCCCGGTCCATCGAAGCGCTCGACCTCGACCTGCGTCTCGGGCTCCACCGTCATCGTCACCGGCGCTTCTGGCGCGGCTGCGGGAGCAGGCGACGGAGCTGCAGGCATCGGCTCCACCACGCGCGCCTTCGACTCCTCCGCCGACAACCGCGGCAACGCTCCAGGCTGCTGCTGACGCGCCGTCGGAACGCGGCCACCCTTCGCCGCCACCGTCACCACCTGCTGCTCCGCGCTGGCCACCGCCTCCGCCACGCCCTGCATCTCACTGAGCTCACGCTCGAGCACCGGCGAGAGCGGCCCGACCTTCGCCTTGCCACGCGCATCGATGGAGAGCCGCTGGCCCGCCTTCACGTTCGTCTCCTGCGCGTCACCCGACTCGACGCGCACCGCGCCCTCCGACACCGCGACCTCGACGCCCGCCGGCCCGTTCTCGACCGAGAAGATGGTGCCCACCACGTGCACCGAGACCGCGCCCGCGTGCACGACGAACGCCTTTCGCGGCTCATGCGACGCGCGCACCGACACGCGGCCACGGCTCACCGTCAACGCCACGTCATCAGACTCCGCGCGCGTCAGCGCCACCTGCGTGCCCGCCGCCACGCGCACGTGACTCGAGTCGGGCAGATGCACGAACGCCTTGCCCGCGACGCCGGTGCGCAGCACGTCTCCACTCTTGAGCGTCTCGCCCGCGGCAATCGGCTCCACATTCGCAGCCACCCGCGTCAGCCCACGCGCGAGCTCGACGCGAATCGGCTTTGGCGCCGAGACCTGAACCAGCGGCGGCTCCGACGGAGGCACCTCGACGTTCACCTCGCCCGACGGCCACACCATCAACGTCACCGCCGCAGCGACGGCGACCAGCGCGCCCGTCATCACGAAGGGCACCCACTTCGGCCGCGCGTTCTTCCGCATGCGCTTTTCGACGATGGCGCCCACACGTTCATCGGTGGCCAGCCAGTCGAGCGACGGTGACGACGTGCGAGCCGAGTCGAGCGCGCGCTGCGCCAGCTGCACCGCCTCGAGCGAGTCACGACACTCGGGGCAATCAGACAGGTGCAGCTCGACGTACCGCTTGTCGTCCAGCTCGAGCTCGTCTGCCGCCAACGCCCACAACCGCTCCGTCTCATGGCGCGTCAGGGCTGCGCCTCCACTTCCTGAACCAGCGTCTTCATGGCCTTCGTGAAGTCGAGCCGCGCGCTGTGCAGTCGGGAGCGCACGGTGTTGTACGAGACGCCCACCGCCTGGGCGATCTCCTCGGGGCCCATGCCGCAGAGCTCGTGGTACACGAACACGACGCGCTTCTTCGCCGACAGCGTCTCGAGCGCGCGGTGCACCAGCTTCGTGGCCTGCAGTTGTTGAGCGGCGCGTTCGGGGTCGACGCCCTGGAACACCTGCTCGGGCACTTCGTCGGTCAGCTCTTCGCGGCGGCGTCTCCACCAGCGCAGGTGCATCAGCGCGACGTTGCCGCACACCCGGTAGAGGAACGTGCGGAACTGCGACTCGCCGCGAAACGCCGGCACCGCGCGCAGCAGGCGAATGTACGTCTCCTGCACCAGGTCATCGAGGTCGCTACGCCGCCCGGTGAGGTGAAACAGCGTGCGCGCCACGTCGTCACGCGTGAGCCGGTACAGCTCTTCGAAGGCCAGCGCGTCATCGGCTTTGATGCGGTCGACGAGCCGCAGCAGGCGCGCCTCCACCTGTCCAGTCGGCGGAGGCGTGGGCACCAGCCTCGGCATCGGGAGCGCTTCTGCAGTCATCTGGGGCCTCCGGGCGAACACGGTTCATCTGTTGCCGGACCCCTTTCAGGCGATCGAACGCTCCCCAGAATTCCTGCAATGTAATGGTGTGAATGCCGCGCCCGGTGTCGGGGCACGAAGCGCCGCGGCGATCACTTTCGAAATGGGCGGCAACTGAGTCGATGCGTGCGCCGATTGAGCGCGCCACTGACCGGGAAAGAACGCCATGAACGCGCTGAAACTCCGAAGCTTGATGCTCCTCACGTTGCCCCTGCTCGCGGCGGGCAGCGGCTGCACCATCATCGACTACGACGACGCCTACGCCGACTGCACCTTCGGGTGTCCCGGCACGCGCTGCGAAAACAACAGTGAATGCGCGTCGACCTGCTCGTGTCAGTCCGGTCGCTGTCAGGCGAACCCGAAGTGCACCAACAACTCGCAGTGCTCGAGCGGCACCACGTGCGTGGCCAACCGCTGCGTCGCCGCGTGCACGCAGAACGCCGACTGCTCGACCGGCAACTTCTGCCTCGCTGGCAGCTGCCGTGCGATTCCGCCTGGCGCGCGTACGTGCAACTCGAACGCGCAGTGCGGCCTCGACCCCTGCATCAACGGCTACTGCGTGCGCCCGTGCAGCTCGGCGATGGACTGCGGCGGAGACCTCGTGTGCTCGAACGGCTTCTGCGCGAACCCTCCTGTGACGGCTGATGGCGGCACGGCGGGCGGTTCGGCAGGCACGGGCGGTGGCTCGGCTGGCACCGGCGGCGGTTCGGCTGGCACCGGCGGTGGCCGCGCGGGTGGCTCGGCTGGTACGGGCGGCGGCACCTCGGGCACCGGCGGTGGAACGTCGGGCACGGGCGGTGGCAGCGCGAACCACGGCGGCGGCTCGGCCGGTGACGCGGGCGTTCCCACGACCTGCACCTTCAACGCCGACTGCGGCCTCGGCGCCTGGTGCGTGAACGCGACCTGCTTCTTCGGCTGCTCCGCTGACACCGACTGCCGTGGCGCCGACTCCTGCCAGGGCGGCCTCTGCAAGCCCCGCCCCGCCGGCACCTGCAGCACCTCGGCGCACTGCTCGACGGGCCAGGACTGCGTGAACGGCGCCTGCTCGAACCGCTGCACCGCGCAGTCGGAGTGCACGGGCACGAACGTCTGCCGCATCGGCTACTGCCTGCCGCCGACGACCAGCGTCTGCACCACCAACTGCGACTGCCCCACGAGCCAGCGCTGCCTGATGGGCACCTGCCAGCCGTAACTCGGAGAATCGGTTCGGTCCGACCCTCCCCCAGGACCTGAACAGTTCGAGCCGCTCGCCGGAGACGTTCTTCCGGCGGGCGGTTCGTTTTGTCTGCGCGATAGAATGCCGAGGCGATGCAGCTCACCACCGTCACCCCGACGCCTGAGATTGCACGGTGGATTCACCATTTCTGGATCTTCCGCAGCCCGCTCGGCCTGCCCGGCGGAGACCTGCGCGTCGTCGTTCCCAACGGGCGCCACAAGCTCATCGTGCCGTGGCGAAACGGGCTGACGGCGACGTCTCCGACTCACACGCAGACCAATCGCGACGGAGACGCGGTGCTCATCGGCCTGTGGGAGCAGCCCACCACCCTCTCGTCGGAGCCGCGCGACACCATCACCATCGGCGTCGAGTTTCTGCCGCACGGCCTCGCGCGCTTCTTCCCGGGCGTGGTGGGTGAGCTCACCGAGCGCATCGTGCCCGTGACCGACGTGCTCGGCCGCCTGGGGCGAACGCTGGCCGCCGAGGTGATGAACGAGCGAACGCCCGAAGCGGCAGCCCGCGTGGTCGAGCGTTTCCTCCTCGCGCAGCTGCGCCGCTCGCAGACGCAGACGCCGCTCGTCGACGCCGCGTTGCAGCTGATGGCCGCGAGTGACTTCACGATGCAGGTGAACGAGCTCGAGGCGCGCATGGGCTACTCGCGCCGCTACCTGCACGCGCTCTTCCTCGAGCACGTGGGCCTCTCGCCGAAACGGCTGTCGAACGTGATGCTCTTCGAGCGGCTCTACCGGCGCTTCTCGAAAGACAAGTCAGCCAGCGCGCTGCGCGACGACGCGCTCGACGTTTACGCCGACCAGTCGCACTTCATTCGGCACTTCAAGCGCTTCACCGGCTTCTCGCCGGGCGCCTTCGCCGAGCTCGACAACGAGTTCGGCCGCATCTTCTACCGGTCGCAGCCGGCCAGTTCCCAAACGTCCAATCCCCCGGAGCCGTGACTCGGCACAGTGCGTTTCGTCGGCGCACTGACGCGCTCACGCACCCGGAGTCTCACATGGACCGTCTCATCAACTGGCTCGAGCTTCCCGTCACCAACATGCCTCGCGCGAAGGCCTTCTACTCGGCCGTGCTCGGCGTCGACCTCGTCGACTTCACGATGCCGGGCTTCGAGTACGCGCTGTTTCCCTCGAAGAGCCGCACCAACGCCGGAGCGCTGGTGAAGGGCGAGGGGTCGGTGCCTTCGTTGACGGGTCCCGTGCCGTACCTCGACGGCAGCAGTGGCATCGACGAGCTGCTCGCGCGGGTGGTGAAGGCGGGTGGCGAGGTGTTGATGCCGAAGCTGCGGCTCTCGGAAGAGGCGGGTGACGTCGCGTTCTTCCGTGACAGCGAGGGCAACCGCGTCGGGCTTCAGGCGATGCCGCCGCGTGAGGGGCCGGTGAGCGACGGTGAGATGCAGCGGCTGCTCGGCAGCGCGCCGAAGCGTTTCGCGTTCGTGCTCAAGCCGGGCCCGAAGCACGGCCCCGAGACGATGGCGCTGCAGTGGGAGCACGCGCGAAACATGTTCACCCTCTTGCGCAGCGGAGCGCTCCACTCGGTCACCGCGCTGATGGACGGGGTCGACGTGCTCGGTGTCGGCACCATCGACGCCGCTTCGAAGGAAGATGTCGCCGCGCTGCTCGCGAAGGACCCGGCGGTGAAGGGCGGCCGGTTGACGTTCGAGGTGTTCGCGGCAGGCGCCTTCGGTCGCGAAGACGTCTGAGGCGGGCAATTGACGAAAACCGCTCCAGTCGGACACTCAGGGGCGTGCGCACCTGCTTCCATGCCCTCCTGATGCTTGACTTCTTCGTGGCGGGCTGTGGTGGCTCGTCACGCACGCTGGAGCTGGCCGGGCCGGCCGTGCTCGAAGGCGCGGGGTCGATGGCGCTCGAACACGCGGGGTCGAAGGCGCTCACCGCGACCGCACAGCCCATCGCCGATGGAGGCGCGCTGCTGGTGACCGTCACGCCCTCGTTCAGCAACGTGTGGGCGCCGTATTGCCCGACCGCGCCGAGGCTCGAGCGCTTCGACGGCTCCTCGTGGGTGCCGCTGACGCCGGCAGATCAGCGGGGCAGGCGCACTGGCGGCTACTTCCTCGACGGCGTCTTCCGCGACTGCCACCCGGGCTGCGACAGCGGAGACAGCTGCACCGAGCGCATGATGCCCTTCGCCGTCAGCACGTTCGACACTACCGTCGTCGGCCAACGCGCGGTGCCCGCCAACAGTCAGTGCGTCGGCGCGGGCAGATTGATGGTCGACGACCTCGTCTCGGTTCCCACGAGCGGCCCCTATCGGCTCGTCACTGGAGCCTTCGTCGGGCCGACCTGCATGTTCCCGCTTCCGATGGTGGTGCTGCCGCTCTGAGGCCGGAGCCGCTACTTCTTCAGCGCCGACGCCAGCTCTTCGTACAGGTGAATCGCGCTCTTCACCGATTTGTCGAAGTCGCCCAGGTGCAGGCTCTCGTTCTCGGAGTGCGCGTTCGTGTACGGGTCTTCGACCCCGATGAGCAGCGCGGGCACGCCACCGAGCTCGGCGCTGAACGGCTCCACGAAGGGAATGGACCCGCCGCACCCGATGGCCACCGACTTCGTGCCGTAGCCCTTCTCGAGCGCGCGGAACGCCGCCTGAAACGCGGGGCCAGCCGGGTCGGTGTACCACCACTTCGCGCCCTGCTCGGCCTCGACGTGCACCTCGACGCCCCACGGCGCGGCCTTCTTGATGGCCTCGATCAACTTCTGCTGCACCTCGTTCGGGTCGAGGTCGGGCACGATGCGAATGCCCACGCGCGCCCACGCCGACTCGCACACGATGTTGCGCGCGTCTTTCTTCGAGCTCGCCTGCATCGCGTTGATGGTGAGCGACGGCTGGCGCCAGTTCGTCTCCCACGGGTGGCGGTCGCCGCCCATGATCTGCACGCCCGGCAACAGGCCCGACTGCTTGCGGAACGTCTCGCGGTCTCCCGGCAGCGCCTGAATCGACGCGCGCTCGCCGGCGGTGAGCGGTTTCACCTTCTCGAGAATGCCGGGGATGGCGATGGTGCCGTCGGCGTTGGTGAGGGAGCTCAGCATCTTGCACAGCGCCATCGTCGCGTCGGGCACCGGGCCACCCCACATGCCCGAGTGCAGTGACTGCTTGAGCGCCTTCACCTCGACGTCGACGGTGACGAGGCCACGCAGCGCCGTGGTGATGCTGGGCAGGCCCGTGTCGAAGTTGCTCGTGTCGGTCAGCACGATGGCGTCGGCCGACAACATCGCGCGGTGCTTGCGCAAGAACGCCGTGAGGTGGTTCGAGCCAATCTCCTCTTCACCCTCGATGACGACCTTCACGTTGAGGGGCATGGCGCCCGCTGCGAGCCACGAAGCGACCGCGCTCGAGTGCACCACGATGCCAGCCTTGTCGTCGGCGGCGCCGCGGCCCCAGAGGCGGCCGTCACGCTCCACGGGCTCGAACGGAGGCGACTTCCACGCGCTCTCCTCGCCAGCCGGCTGCACGTCATGGTGCGCGTAGAGCAGCAGCGTGGGCTTGCCCGGCGCCTTGAGCAGCTCTCCGTAGACGTAGGGGTGCGCACCTTCGACCTCGAGCAGCTGCACGTTCTCGAAGCCACGCTTCTTCAACAACGCCGCCGTCGCTTCGGCGCTCGCGCGCACGTGCTTCGGGTCGAAGCCGTCGAAGCTCACCGATGGAATGCGCACCAGCGCCTTCAGGTCGTCGAGGAAGGTGCCGCGCTGCTGCTCGAAGTGGGAGAGGGCCTTGGAGACGGACATGGGCCGCCCTTATCCAAGCCGGCCCGGCGAATCCACGTGTCAGGGCAGCTGGCCGCGCGCCCAGGCAATGCCGTCGCTGACTGCCTCGTGCGTCTCGACCGCGATGGGGTGTTTGCGCACGCTTTGCGCGAGCTTGAAGCCGCGAGCCGCGATGCGCACCGCGCTCGAGTTGGTCACGATGCTCATCGCCGTGATGGCGAGGCGCCCCGTGAGGTCGAGCCAGAACGACGGCACCGACAGGTCGACCATCGAGATGGTGGGCCCGACCTCGAACACCAGCGCGACAGGGCCTTCTCCCAGACGTCGCTCCACCGCTTCGACGAGCGGCCCCTGGAGCGCAGGCGCCAACTCCGCGGCCGACTGATAGTGCACGACGAAGAGGCCGGGCTGGGGGGTTTCGAACGTCATACGGCGTGACTGGTTCGTAGCCTGCCCCGCCCCTTCCCGCTGAACGAATTCCACCAAGCCGTGTCAGGTCACGCGACCTGTGACGACACGGCACGGCAGGCCGCCGTTCCGAACCGGGGTCGTGCGGTCGATGGAGAGCCCCAACGCGTCTTCCCCCTCTTGCAGGAGGAACGCGAAGCGCCACCCCTGAAACGAGCGGCGCAGGCACGCTCCGACGGCTTGATAGAGCCCGTGCAGCTCGAAGCGGTTTCCCACCCGTCTCCCGTACGGAAGGTTCGCGATGACGAGGCCCGGGTTCACGTCGGGCTTCACGAGCTGGGTCGCGTCGAGGCGTTGCAGGTCGAGCTTCTCGAGCACTCCCGCCCGTTTCGCGTTTCGACGGGTGACGCCGAGCGCTCCTGCGTTGAGGTCGGAGCCGCGCAGCCACGTCGGGGTCGGCGCGTCGGGCGCTTGCGCGTCGGCGAGCAGCTTCGGGTCGAAGCCGGGGAACTTCTCGAACGCAAAGTGTCTCGCGCGGCCCGGCTGCAGGCCCAACACCTGCTCACCTGCCTCGAGCAGGAACGTGCCGCTGCCGCACATGATGTCCCAGAGCGCTTCGCCCGGCCGCCAGCTCGCGATGCGCAGCACACCGGCGGCGAGCGTCTCTCGCAGGGGCGCCTTGCCGGTCTCTTGCCGTGCGCCGCGCAGGTAGAGCAGGTCGCCCGAGGTGTCGACGCTGACCTGCGCGCCGGTCTTCGAGAGCCGCAGCTGCACCTCGGCGCCAGCGGCCGGAGCGCCCCACGCCTTCACCGCTTCATTGCGCCACGTCTCGGCTGGCGTCTGTGCGCGTGGGCCCTGCGTCTCCGAGATGGCGAGGGTGAAGGGGCCGACGCACTCGGCGAGGCGAATGCGAGAGAGGGAGCGTGGCGCGTCGACGTGGCCGAGCTCCCACGAGACGCGGCTCGCGAGCCGGCTGCGAACGTTGACGCGCACGAAGGTGCCGGCTGGCGCGTGGTCGACCGCGCAGCCGCCCGAGAGCGCCTTCGCGCGAAGGCCGAGCGAGATGAGCTCCTGACACAGCGGCGCCTCGAGCCCCTGCGTGCACGAGACTTAGAGTGACTCGGTCACGAGACGACCTGGGCCTCACCGAGCAGCGCGCGCACGGCTTTCGGCCGAACGCCGGTCGAGAGCAGCAGCTGGTCGAGCCGCGCGCGGGCCTCGCGGTTCTCTTTGTGCACACGGCGCCCGAGAATGAGCTCGTTCTTGAGCGAGTGCTCCCAGCCGGCGAGCTCGGTGACGGTGACCTGGTAGCCGAAGCTCTCGAGCAGGAGCGCGCGAATGACGTTGGTGAGGTGCGAGCCGAACTCGCGGCGGTGCCAGGCGTGCGCGAAGAGCGAGCGCATCTCGGGGCGCACGGTGGCGCGGGCCTCTTTGAGCTGCTGCGCGACCTCGGCCTGACAACACGGCACGAGCGCGACGTGGTCGGCCTTGTGTCTGATGGCCTGAATGATGGCGTCGTCGGTGGCGGTGTCGCACGCGTGGAGCGCCGTCAGCACGTGCACGCGCTCGGGCAGCACGCTCGCTTCGATGCTCGCTTCTTCGAACGTCATGCGCGCGTAGTGCAGCTCGGTGGCGCGCTCCTTCGAGCGTTTGACGAGGTCGGCGCGCGACTCGACGTTGCGCAGCTCGCCGGCGTCGCGCTTCGAGAAGAAGAGCTCGTACAGCACGAAGCCCAGGTACGAGTTACCGCTGCCGACGTCGACGACGGTGGGCGAGGGGTAGCGGGTGAAGACGTCGTCCATCGCGGGCTGCACGAGGCCGACGAGGTGGTTGACCTGCTTGAGCTTGCGGCGCGCGTCGGCGTTGAGGTGCCCTTCACGCGTGAGCAGGTGCAGCGTCTTCAGCAGCTCGGGAGATTGCTCGGGCAGCAGCTCGGCCCGAACGTTCTGTGCTTCGACCTTCTCGCGCGCTTTCACGTCTTTCCCAGTTCGACTTCGCCTGCGCTCGCCACACTCGCCGAGGCGACGGTGAGCGAAGGAATGGAGGTGCCTCGGCTCATCAGGCTCGGCTCCGGCTTCGTCTCACGGTTGCCCAGTTCGACTTCGCCTGCGCTCGCCACACTCGCCGAGGCGACGGTGAGCGAAGGAATGGAGGTACCTCGGCTCATCAGGCTCGGCTCCGGCTTCGTCTCACGTCAGACAGCGACGACTTCGACGATCTCGGGAATCGCCTCGCGCAGGCGGGTCTCGATGCCCATGCGCAGCGTGGCGGTCGACGAGGGGCACCCCGCGCAGCTGCCCTGCATGTGCAGGTAGACGCTGCCGTTCTCGACGCGGTCGAGGGTGATGTCGCCACCGTCTTGCGCGACCGCCGGCCGAATCTCGTTGTCGAGAATCTCGCGAATGCGCACTTCCATGTCGCTGCCACCGGTGATGGCCTTCGCCGCCATCTCGGCCAGCACCTCGGGCTTCACCACCACCTCGTTCGCCGAGAGGTGCTGATCGAGCGTCAACATCACGCCGTCGTTCAGCTCGTCCCACTCGCCCTCGTCGCCCTTGGTGACGGTGACGAAGTTCGTGCCGAGCATCACCGCGAGCACGCCCTTGATGTCGAAGAGCCGCGAAGCGAGGGGAGACCGCTCGGTCGCCAGCTCACGCGTGGTGAAGTTCATCGCGCCGCGCGGCAACAGCTGCGTGTCGACGACGTACTTGAGGGTGCTGGGGTTCGGGGTCCACTCGAGCTGAATGTTCACGGACACGGGGTGTGCTCCTTGCAGTTGCAACTGCTCGTAAGAACGAACGAGCGCGAAATCAACCCCCGTCCTGCCCGAGCAGCGCGCCCTCCGACTCGAAGTCTCCGAGGTCGAGCTCGAGCTCGAGCGGCAACGCCTGTTCGATCTCGAGCTCTGGCTTGTCGACCAGGTCGAGATCTGACGGATCAGGCGCGGCGGCCAGCATCTGCTGCACGGGCTTGGCCTCACGCGCCTGGCCTGCTGCACGGCCGGGCAGGGGCAGCATCTGGTTCGCCTCACGCACATGCGAGACGAGCTGCCGCGCGACGAGGTCGACCATCTGGTACGCGAACCGGTGGCCAGAGGCGAAGAGGCCGTCGAAGTGCCGCTCCGACATGCGGAAGAGCTTCGCGGGCCCCGTGGTGAGGCAGCTGGCCGAGCGCGGGCCGCTGTCGATGCAGGCCACGACGCCGAACATCGTGCCCGCCGGCAGGTTCGCGAGCGTCTTGCCGTTGCGCCCGACCGACACCTCGCCGCTCACCAGAAAGTACGCACCGTCGCTGGGCTCGCCCTCGGCGAACAGCGGCGTGAGCTCGTGGAACTCGTAGACGTCGAGCTTCTGCGCGAGCGCGAGCTTCACCACCGCGGGCAGTGCCTTGAACGCGGGGAAGGCGTCGAGCTCTTCGACCTCGGGCCGGCGCGCAGGCGGTAGCGCAGGCGTCTCGACGTGCTGGTGGCCAGACGGAACGATGCGCTCGTTCGTCGCGCGCAGGCGCGAGCACAGGTCGAGGCAGATCTTCCGCAGCACCTTGAACGCGGCCGGCACGAACGTGGCGCGCATGGCGTGAAACTCCTGCGCGTCGATCTGATGCGCGTGGCCGTCTTGCGTCACCACCGCCGTCGCCGAGCGCGGGCCGTCGTCGACCAGCGCCATCTCGCCGATGACGTCACCCTTGCGCACGTACGCGACCGCGACCGGCCGCTTCTGGCCCTGCGTGGTGCTGATCGACACCTCGGCGCCTTCGCCGAGTACCCACATCGCCTTGCCGGGCTCGCCTTCGCGAAACAACACGTCGCCAGCGCTCAACTGCACCGGCCGCAGCACGCGGAGGACCTCGTTCATGTCCTCCGGCCCGACGAGAGAGAACAGCGGAATGCCGCGAATGAACTGCTCGAGGGCAGACGGAGCGCTGGTCACAATTGCTTCCTTAGCACGCCACGAGGGCTACACTCTTTTCCCTCAATGCGAGCTCTTCTGTGGGTGGCGCTCCTGGCGGCGGCTCCGGCCTTCGCGCAGCGCATCGGTGTCGTTCCTTTTTCGGGCCCCAACGCGGCGACGGTGCGCAACCAGCTCGTCACCGCCATCTGTGACACCGCCGACTGTGTGAACACCGGCAAGGTGACCACGGGCAACAAGCCCGACTGGAAGAAGGCGAAGAAAGAGGCGCTGCAGTTCTTCGTGACCGGCACCGTGGCCAAGAAGGGCAAGGCGTCGTCGCTCACGCTCGAGGTGCTCTCGAAACCGGGCCCCGCGAAGATGTAGAAGGCGTTCGCGCTCGACGCCGACGGGTTGTCAGCGAAGAACCTGCAGCTCGCCATCGACGCGCTGAAGGGCGCCTTCGCCGGCGCTTCGACTCCCGAGCCCGCGCCCGTCGACACCACGCCGCCAGTCACCACCACGCCGACGAAGTCAGACTCGACGAAGACCTCGGGTGGCACCGCGACGACGACCCCGCCTCCGCCGCCGCCGCGTGAGACGACGCCCGAGCCCGAGCCTGAACCGGCGCCCACGAAGACCGCGCGCCGCATTCCCTTCATTGCCATCGAAGGTGGCGTCGACCTGCTCAACCGCAGCTTCAGCTGGGTTCAGCCCGTCACCAACCTGCGCAAGTACAACCTGCCCATCTTCCCGCTCGGGCACGCGAAGCTCGAGTTCTACCCGCTCGCGCTCGGCCGCCAGGACATTCTGGGAGGCATCGGCCTCGAGGGCGGCTTCTCGTTCGCGCCGTGGCTGCGCTCGCGGCGTGAGACCGTGATGGACGACGTGTACCCGACCTCGACGATGCGCATCGACGCGGGCCTCGCGTGGCGCATCATGCCGGTGAAGACGCTCAACCTGTCGCTGATTCCCATCGTCGGCATTCGTTACCACTCGTTCACGGTGGCACCGAACTCGAGCGGCGCGCGGCTCGATCTGCTGCCGAACCTCGGTTACGTCGGCCTTCGCGCGGGCGCGGGCTTCGAGGTCGGGCTCGTGAACGATCTCATCTTCCTCTTCGGGCGCTTCACCGTGGTACCGGTGTTCTCGAGCGGAGAGATCATCTCGTCGGCGTTCTTCCCCAACGGCTCCAACTTCGGGCTCGACGGCAACGTCGGCTTCGGCGTCGGCGTGCTGAAGATGCTGCAGATTCGCGCGGCCTTCGACTTCACGCGCTACGGGCTGACGTTCAAGACCGAGCCGACCGATGCCTTCGTGGCTCAGGGCGCGGTCGATCAGTACGTGGGCGGAACCATCTCGCTGCGCTTCCAGTACTGAGAACGAGGGCCGTCACGACGCCCAGGTGATCTCCCACTCGGTGAGCTCACCCTTCACCATCACCTCGACGACGTCGCCGACCTTCTTGCCGACGAGCGCCTTGCCGAGCGGCGAGCCCGGCGTCACCACGTGCAGAAAGCCATCGCCGTCGGGGCCGTGAAGCTCTTCACCGGCGCCAGCGGGAGCGACGAACAACGTCTTGCCGGCCTCTCCGTCTTCCACCTCGACGAGCGAACCCAGGCCGATGCGCTCACCCTTCTTGAGCGGGGCGGGCTTGAAGTCTGCTGCAGCGGCCCACGCGGCCTCCGCCGACTCGAGTCGTTGCCGGGCTGCTGCGGCGACGTTCACCGCGCGAGGGGCTCCAGACTTCGCGTCGATGCGCGCGTCTTCGGCGTAACGAAGGGCAGCGTCGTAGACGAGGCGCAGCTTCGACTGCAGCTGCGTGGCGAGGAAGTGCTTGTCCATGTGGCGAACGGTAGTGGCCTGGAGCGGCGCCTCAAGAAACCGGCTTGCCTCGACGCCACCGCTGGGCTGGAACCCGCGCATGCCCCGCACCGATTGGAAAGAAGTCGTCGCGCCGAACGAGCGTGAGTCGTTCGACCTGCTCGCCTCCCAGCTGCGCGACGTTCAGCGCGAGAAGGCAAAGGCCCACGGCAGCACGAGCCGCGCGCTGCACGCGAAGCCGCACGTCGGGCTCAAGGCCGAGCTCACGGTGCGCGATGGGCTGCCCGACTGGGCGAAGGTCGGAATCTTCTCCACGCCCGGCACCTTCAAGGCGTGGCTGCGGTTGTCGAACGGCGGCGCCATGCACCAGAGCGACAAGGCGCCCGACGTGCGCGGCATCGCGCTCAAGGTGACGGGTGTGCCCGGCAAGAAGCTCATTCCCGGCATGGAGGACGCGCCCACGCAGGACTTCCTCGCCATTCTCACGCAGACGATGCCCTTCAAGACGCCCGAGGCCTTCGTCGGCGTCGTGCGCGCGGCGAACGGGCCCAAGCTGCTCGCGCTGCCGAGAATTCTGGGAACGCTCGGCTTCAGCGCCTTCGGCATTCTGGGCCAGCTGCAGAAGGGCATGGCGGTGAAGCACGCCTCGCTCGTCGACAACACGTTCTACTCGGTGCTGCCGATTCGCTGGGGCACGACCGCAGTGAAGTACAGCCTGCTGCCAGTGAAGGTGCCGCCGCTCAACGGGCCCGTGAGTGAAGACTCGCGCTTCGCCGATGACGCGACGGCGCGCGTGAAGGCGGCTCCGCTGACGTGGACGTTGCGCGTGCAGCCGTACGAAGACGAAGCCACGACGCCCATCGAAGACCCGACCGTGCAGTGGAACACCCCGTGGACCGAGCTGGGTGACGTGACGGTGCCCGTGCAGGACCCGTCGAGTGACTCGGGCAAGAAGCTCACCGCGCTCGTCGACACGTTCTCGTTCGACCCGTGGCACGCGCCCGAGGAGTTCAGGCCGCTCGGCGCCATGATGCGCGCGCGCAGCCACGCGTACCGCGACAGCACCATCGAGCGAAAAGCGGCGAAAGAGCCGGGCCCCGACGCGTGGTGAGTTGAGGTCTCCTGCCACCCGCCTGCCGAAGCTGGTTTCGGTGACGGGGCTTCGCGCTAAGGAGACGTCGTGTTCGCGCTTTGTCTGGTGGCCGCGGTCTCGGCTGCAACGCCCGTTCGGGTCGCGGTGATGCCGTTTCAACTCACGCAGGTCTCCGACGAACTCGCTGGGTACGCCGAAGACCGCCTCGCCACCGAGCTGGCGAACCACGGCTTCTCGGTGACCACGCCGTCGGAGCTTCAAGCGGTGCTCGGGCTCGAGCGTCAGAAGCAGCTGCTCGGCTGCAGCGATGACCGCTCGTGCGTCGCCGAGATCTCCGCAGCGCTGGGCGTCGAGTTCATTCTGGTGGGCCGGGTCACGCGCCTGGGCAGACGGTTCGAGGTCGACCTTCGCCTGGTGCGCCAGAGGGACGCGTCGGTCGCGGCGCGAGATGCCCGGGGCGTCGATGACGAAGCACGGCTCGGCGACTTGTTGGCCGAGAGCGCAAGGGCGCTCGCTGGGCAGGTCGCGGTGACGGCGCCGGCGAAGCCTTTCGCGTGGCGGGTGTGGGTGCCCGTGGTGACGGGCGCGGTGCTCGTCGCCGTGAGCGCGACGTTCTGGGGCCTCGCCGAGCGCTCCTACGCCGCGTGGGTGACGCCGAGCTCGGGCCGGGTTCCGCTCCAACCGGAAGAGGTCGCGCCGACGTTCCAGTCGTTGGCGCTGCAGCGAAACCTGGCCATCGCCGGCACCTGCATCGGAGCCGCGCTCATCGCCTCGGGCTTCGTGTGGAACGCGCTGGTGCCGGTGGTGGTACCGACTTCTGATGGTGCTGCCGTGTCACTGGGAGGTCGCTGGTGAGACGCCTGACGCTGCTGGGGTTCGTGCTCGTCACCGCCTGCTGGAGCGAGGCCGACTTTCGCGAAAAGTGTGAAGCCGCGGGCAACTGCATCGCACCACAAGACGCGGGTGCCAGCTCCGACGCGGGCGTGATGGACGCGGGCGTGATGGACGCGGGCGCGATGGACGCAGGAGTGATGGACGCAGGCGTGATGGACGCGGGCGTGATGGACGCAGGCGTGATGGACGCGGGCCGCACGGTCGACGCCGGTTCTCCTCCCGACGGCGGGCTCACGTGGGCTGCGGTCGCCGCCGAGCTTTTCAACACGACCAACACCGACAGCAGCCTCGAGGTGCTGGCGTTCCCCGTTCCCGCCGACACGAAGGCGCTGGGCGGCGTGCTCACGCCCCGAGGCACCGTCATCTGCATTCCGTCGCAGGGCCAGGTGCTCGAGGTGTTCCCCGATGGAGGCGTCACCAGCATCTTCGACGCCGGGAGCACGAACGACCTCTGGCAGGGCGGGGTGCTGCAACCCGACGGCTCGGTGTTCGCGTTTCCACACTCGGTGAGACCCAACGTTCCCGCCGTCATCACCCCGACGGGGCTGGTGCCATTCGCGCAGCAACTGCCCGGCAGCACGCCCGTGACAGAGGGCGGCGTCATCACCACGACGGGCGACATCATCATGATGCCCTTCAGCTACCCGGCCTTCTTCGTCTGGAGGGCCGTCGGGGTGCTGAGTGAGGTACCGGTCGACGCTGGTGTCGCTCCCTCGTCCGACTCGCTGTTCTCGGGCGCGGTGCTGCGAGCCTCGGGCACGACCGCGCTTGCCGTGCCGAACACGGCGGCGTCGGTGTGGGAGGTCTCTGCCACGGGCGCAACGCCGCTCGGGCCCCTGTCTGGCTACGCGGGTGGGCTCCTGCTGGCGAACGGTGACGCGCTGCTGATGCCCTTCGGCGGTGGCGCACGGCTGGCACGCGTCGACGCGTTCAACGGGGTGACCGCCGTTGGGCCCATCACCCTCGGCTACTTCTCGGCGGCCTGGTCGACGAACGGCTTCGGCTACGCGATTCGAACGGTGCGTTCGGCGGGCCTCTACCTCACCATCGCGAGAGACGGCTCCGTCACCGAGAGCACGCTCCCCGCAACGGCGCGGTTGCCTGACGGTGGCACCGTTGCCACGAACCTCGTGCTGTCGGCGACGTCACGGTTCGGGCTCGTCGCCTTCCCAGACGGCAGGCTCGTCTCGTGCCCGTACGCCGACAACCGCCTCGTCTTCATCGTGCCGAACGGGCGGCGCACCGTGCCCGACTGGGTGGTGCTCTCGCCCTGGCTCAACAAGTGGTGAGCCGCTTCACACGACGGTGAGCTCGACGGGAATGTTGCCGCGCGTGGCCTTCGAGTACGGGCACACCTGGTGCGCGGCCGTCATCAGCGCCTCGGCCTTGCTCTTCTCGAGCTCGGGGAAGGTGCCGATGAGCTTCACGCCGATGCCGTAGCCGTCGTCACCCTTCAAGAAGCTCACGTCGGCCGAGATGGTGAACGGGCCGGGGTTCACGCCCTGGGTGCGGGCGACGAGCCCGAGCGCTCCGGCGAAGCAGGCCGAGTAGCCCGCGGCGAAGAGCTGCTCGGGGTTGGTGCCACGCGCGCCGTCACCGCCCATCGTCTTGGGCACGGTGAGGTTGAAGTCGATGAGGCCGTCGTCTGACTTCACGTTGCCGCCGCGGCCTCCCTTCGAGGTGGCGTGAGCGGTGTACAGCGCGGTCGGGGTCGTCATGGGGTGCTGCCTTTCGTGAGGTCGGCCGCGCTCGCTTCGCGGACGGTTCGGGTGAGCGCCACCAGCTCCTCGCGGAGCCGAGCGATGGCGGAGAGGTCGAGGCCCGTCTGACAGGCCAGTGATTTCGGAATGTGCTGCGCGCGGCGTTTGAGGCCGCGGCCGGCGGGCGTGAGCGAGATGCGCACCACACGCGCGTCGACGTCGTCACGGGCCTTCGTCACCAGCCGCTGCGCCTCGAGCTTCTTGAGCACGGGCGTCAGCGTTCCCGAGTCGAGGTGCAGCCGGTCGCCCAGGTGCTTCACGGGCACGCCGTCGGTCTCCCAGAGCACCAGCATCACCAGGTACTGCGGGTAGGTGAGGCCGAGCGGCTCGAGCAGCGGTGCGTAGGCGGCCGTCATCGCGCGCGAGGCGGCGTAGAGGCTGAAGCAGAGCTGGGCGTCGAGGTGGAGCGGGTTCACGGGCCTTGTATGCCGGCGCGTTCAATTGAATGCAATTCAATCGTATTCAATCGATTTGAACGCCGCGCTTCCGTGTGGCTGAGCGCGCCCGCATACTCCCGGGGTGACTGACGCTCTGAGGCTGACGGACGTGCGCAGGCGGTTCGGCAGGGCCATCGCGCTCGATGGGCTGTCGCTGGCGGTGCAGCGGGGTGAGATCTACGGCTTCCTCGGCCGCAACGGCGCGGGCAAGACGACGACGCTGCGGGTGCTGACGGGCGTGCTGCGCGCCGACGCAGGAATCGTCGAGGTGTTGGGTCAGCAGGTGACGAAGGTGCCGGTCGAGCTCAAACGGCGCATCGGCTCGGTGTCACAGGAGCAGCACTTCTACCCGTGGATGTCGGGGCGCGAGCTGGGCCGCTTCGTCTCGGGCTTCTACCCGACGTGGGACGGCCCCGAGTTCGAGCGCCTCACGAAGCTGCTCGACGTGCCGCTCGACAAACGCGCGATGGAGCTCTCGGGCGGTACGCGCACGAAGCTGGGCCTGGCCCTCGCGCTGGCGCCCCGGCCCGACCTGCTGCTGCTCGACGAGCCGACGACCGGCCTCGACCCGGTGGCGCGCCGCGAGTTCAACGACCTCGTCTCGACCATCGTGAAGGAGCGCGGCTGCACGGCGTTTCTCTCGTCGCACCTCGTCGACGAGGTGCAGCAGGTCGCGCATCGGGTGGGCATCATTCAAGCGGGCATGATGCGCATCGAGGGTGCGGTGCCGTGGCTGCTCGAGTCGGTGAAGCGGGTGAAGCTGCTCGCGCCGCTCCCGAGCCTGCCGCCCGGCTTCGAGGTGGTGCGCGGTGACGTGCTGCGCGCGACCCCCGAGACGTGGAGCGCGACGCCCTGGCCCGAAGGCACGCTCGTCGAGCCGCTCACCCTCGAAGACATCTTCCTCGCGTTCGCGCGCACCGACGCCGTCGCCACCGCGGCATGAGGCGCATCTTCTTCAAAGAGCTGCGCGAGCACGGCTGGGTCTTCTCGGTGCTCTTCGTGTTGTTCGCGCTCGGGCTCGCGGTGTCGCTCAACCGCGCCGACGAAGAGGGCGGCCGCTTCTCGGCGCTGAAGGACTTCTTGATGACGTTCGGCCTGGTCGCCGCGCTGGTGGGCGGCAACCGGCTCGTGGTGCGCGAGTACACGGGCAAGACGCAGCTCTTCCTCGAGACGCTGCCGCTCTCGCGCACGAAGGTGGCGCTCGCGAAGTGGGTCTTCGGCTGGGTGTGGGTGAGCTTCTCGGGTGCGGCTGCGTGGGCGGCGACGTGGTGGTGGCAGACCCGCACGGTCGCGGTGCCGCTCGACGACGCGCTGCACGCGCTGGTGCCGGCGTTGCTCTGGCTCTCGGCCTTCTGGTCGTTGTGCTTCGTCGCGGGGCTGCTCGGCCGCTATCGGCTGCTCTTCTGGGTCGTCTTCGGCCTCTACCTCTACGCGCTCGACGAGGTCGGTCAGGTGCAGGTGATGGAGACGCCGCCGTTCCACATCATCTCGGAGTCGCTCGCCGTCGCGAACGCGTGGCCCGCGGCGCTCGACGTCGTCGTCTGTCTCGTCATCACCCTCGTCGGCCTCGTGCTGGGGCTCGTGCTCACGACCGCCGGAGAAGGCTCCATCGCCGCGACGCTGTCGGGCCGCATGACGTCACGCGAGCGCATCGCCTCGTTCAGCACGCTGCTCGTCGGGTTTCTGTTGTTCAGCGCGCTCACGCGAAATCGCGACCGCCCCGCGTTCGCGCTCGAGTCGGTGACGCCGAAAGACTCTCCCGTCGGGCCCATCGGCCTGCTGCCGGGTGAGGGCGTGACCGAGGAGCAGGGCCGCGCGCTCATCGAGAGCATCGCCGTCGACGTGGTGACGCTCGTGCAGGCGCTCCAGTTTCCGAAGCTGGCGGGGGTGTACGTCGTCGCGCAGCGGGGCCTCGACCCCGACGTGGTGCTGCGCGTGCCGCTCGGCGAGAAAGACGGCGTCGTCTTTCGGGCCAACGTCGGCGACCCGCGCTTCGACTCGCTGGGGCTGCGGTACCGAATCCTCCACTCCATCATCAGCGACCGCACGAACGACCGCGCGCTGAATGAAGACCGGCACTGGCTGCTCGACGGCCTCGCCTCGTATTGGAACGTGCGCGGCAACGCAGAGGGCCGGGCGCTCTTGCGCAAACGGGGCGCCGCCGCGCCCATCGGGCTGTCACTCCAGTCCATCGCGCGGTGGAACGAGACGTTCGAGAAGGCCGGTGACTGCTTCGGCATGGGCATCAGCTTCGTGCTCGTCGACGCGCTGGTGGACGAAATCGGCGAAGAGGCCGTCGTCGAACTCGCCCGGCGGGTGTTCGCGAAGCCGCACCGCAACCTCCGCGACGCGCTCTTCGAAGAGAAGCTGCCCGCGCTGCTGAAAGAGAAGGGCGTCGACTTCGCGAAGCTGGTCGAACGCGCCGAGTCGGCCAGACGCAATGCGGGTGGGCTGCTCGGTTACCAGGGCACGTACGAGCTCTTGCCGCAGGGGGGTGGGCAGACGCGGGTGAAGTTCTCGCTCTCGAAAGACGGCGCGCCCGTGACGCGGTGGCGTGGCTTGAGCGCGTCGGCCGGGCCGTGGCAGGCGGGCATCGGAGACACCGAGCCGGCGCGGGTCGATGCGCGGTCGGGCGACGCGATGGCGACGTCGACGTACTCGTCGGGTGAGCGGCTCTTCCTCGCCATCGAGGTCGACGAGCCAGAGCTGAAGTGCAGCGCCCGCGTGATGCAGGAATGGCTGGTGCTGCCGTGATGGCGACGCTGCTCAAGAAGGAGCTGCGCGCGCTGCGGCCGTACGCGGTCCTCGCGGGCGTCCTCATGCTCATCTCGGTGCTCGACGACCTGTTCACCAAGTCGTCGCTCCGTTCGCTGGCTTCGACCTTCTCGTCGGTGGCGGCCATGCCCTTGCCGCTCATCTACGGCCTCATCGCGCTGGCCCTCGGCACCGGCATCTCGGTGAAGGAGCGCGACGAAGGCACGCTCGCCTTTCTCGACGCGCTGCCGGTGACGCGCACGCACGTCTTCTTCACGAAGCTGCTGGCGGCGTTACTGGTGCTGGTCGCGTTCCCCGGCTTTCAGCTCGCGTGGGCGGTGTTCGGTCACGCCGTGGCGCGCGAGAGCCTCGAAGACCCCTTCCACTGGAACATCCTCCTCGGGGCGCTGCTGTCTCAGGTGCAGTTGATGCTCACGTTCCTCACGGTGGGCACGCTGCTCGGGTTCGCGCGCAGTCTCACGTGGATGCTGGTCGGCGTGGTCGCGGCGGCGCTGCAGCGGCTCATTCACTTCGTGCCTCGCGCGGCGATGCTCGACCCGATGCGCCTGGTGGAGTCGGGCGTCGAGGGCGTGCGCTGGCGATACGACGCTGAAGTCATCGCAGCGCAGTTCGTCGTCGCGACGGTGTGCACGCTGGTGGCGTGGGCGTTGTTTCATCGCGCGGGCCGGAGCCGCACCGTCATCGTGAACCCGCGGCCTGTGGTGGGCGCGCTCGTCACCCTGATGACCCTCGGCGCCATCGTCGGAGCGCTGGTGCTCTGGTGGAACCGTGACGACGATGGTGGTGGCTCCGATGGCGAGCCCGACCTCACCGAGGTACCCGAGTCGGCTCCTGCGACGACGACGACGACGCAGTACGAGTTCAGCTACCCGAGCATCGAGTCGACCGCGGCGCTGCAGCTCGCGGAGAAGGCCGACGAGACCTACGCCCAGGTGACGGCGCTGCTCGGCGTCGATGGTGGAGCGCCCATTCTCGTCGACCTCTCGGGTTCGATGCGGAACACGGTCGGCACCGCGTTCAAAGACCGCATTCGTATGCGCGCAGATGAAGAGGCCGTGGCCACGCTCGCGCACGAGACGTCACACGTCATCGCCCGTCGCATCGTGGGTGAAGAGGGCTTTCGCCGCTGGTCGCAGGCGCGCGTGCTCGACGAAGGCCTCGCGTCGTGGGTCGAAGGCCACTTCCTCA
>JAACJQ010000436.1 GCA_016879935.1 Archangiaceae bacterium
CCGAAGACGTTGGACGCAGCCACGACGAAGCGGCCCGTTGGCACCGTGCGCTCGGCCTGCGCGCTCGCCTCGGCTTCGCTCAGGTCGGCCACGATGCGGCGCGCCCGCTCGAGGTAGCGCGCTCCGGCGTCGGTCAGCGTCACCGAGCGCGTGGTGCGTTGGAGCAGGCGCGCGCCCAGGTGCTCTTCGAGCGCCGCCACCAGTCGCGTCACCACCGACGGAGAGAGCCGCAACCGCCGCGCCGCCGCCGCGAAGCCCTCCAGGTCGGCCACCGTCACGAACGCCGTCATCGCCTGAAATCGGTCCACGGCGACCATTGCTAGAGTCGCAAGAGTGAAGTGTCAATTGCACCGATTGTTGCGGAGCACTCCCGGTCCTATTTCTCACCTGCGTCGGTCGACTCCTTCGGCCGCCGAAACCAGGAGCTCCACATGTCGCGCCTCGAAACCACCACTCCCGCCGCTGCCGTCGCCCCCGTGCCGTCGTTCAACGTGCCGACCCGCGATGCCGTCTCGCCCGCCAACCAGGGCCTCTTCGACAACCTGAAGAAGGCCATCGGCTTCGTCCCGAACCTCTACGCCGCGTTCGCGCACTCCGAGACCGCGCTGGCGACGTACCTGGGCCTCGGCTCGGCGAAGACCTCGTTCTCGAACAAGGAGAAGGAGGCCATCAACCTCGTCGTCAGCCAGGTGAACGGCTGCCGGTACTGCCAGAGCGCGCACACGGTGCTCGGCAAGATGAACGGCTTCACCGATGACGAGGTGCTGCGCCTTCGTGGTGGCCGTGCCACGGACCCGAAGCTCGACGCGCTGGTGCGGCTCGCGAAGGAGATCACCCAGACCCGCGGCCGCCCGTCGGCTGCGACGGTCGAGGCCTTCTACGCCGCTGGCTACACGAAGGGCTCGCTCGTCGACCTCATCGTCGCGGTCGGTGACAAGACCATCATGAACACCCTGCACAACGTCACGCAGGTGGCCATCGACTTCCCCGTCGCGCCCGAGCTCGGCGACCACTGAGTGCCGGGGAAAACATGGAACGCCACCCGCTGCCGCCGTTCACGGCCGACACCGCCGCGCAGAAGGCCCGCCTCGCCGAAGACGCGTGGAACAGCCGGGACCCGGCGCGGGTGGCGCTCGCGTATTCCGAAGACAGCCGCTGGAGGAACCGCTCCGAGTTCTTTCAGGGGCGCGCCGCCATCGAGGCGTTCCTGCGCCGCAAGTGGGAGCGCGAGCTCGAGTACCGGCTCATCAAAGAGGTGTGGGCGTTCAGCGGAGCCCGCATCGCGGTGCGCTTCGTCTACGAGTGCCGCGACGCCGATGGGCAGTGGAGTCGCGCCCACGGGAACGAGCAGTGGGCGTTCGACGAGCGCGGGCTGATGACTCGACGCGAAGCGAGCATCAACGACGTGCGCATCACCGAAGCAGAGCGACTGTTCCGCTGGCCGCTCGGCCGGCGTCCCGATGACCACCCGGGCCTCAGCGCCCTCGGGTTGTGAGGAGTCACGACATGACCAGCCAAGGTCAAATCGACACAGTCGATTGGTGCTTGAGGTTGTCAGCGTCTGGGCTTCGGAGTGGCCTTCTTCTTTCGTCTGCCCTCGTACTGCCCAATCAATCGCGCAAGGCGAGCGTCCGCGTCACCCCGCGAGCCAACTGAATCGACCGCTGCTTCGTACTCGAGCCTGCTTCCGATGGTTCCTCGCGCGAGGATCTCCGCAACCAGGTCCCGCCGCGCATAGGGGAGCCCCGCTGCCCCCACTCGTTTCCAGAACTCACGAACCTCGCTGAGTGGAGCTTCGTTCCAGTATGTGAGCACGCTCGATTCGTAATATCGGGCTCCAGTTGCGGTGGCGTGCTGCAACTCATCCCTGACGAGTCTCAGAAAGCTCAACATGCCGCCGGGGTCGCCGCCGGGCATGCATTTCCGATCACAGATACAGGCTTCCATGAGGTCGACGAGTCTCAAGAGTTGTTTTTGGTGGGCCTTCATCGCGATCTTGGATTCGAAATTAGCCCGCTTGAATCAGATCGTTGCGTGTTTCTAGCGCGGGACTGATGCCCTGAGGTGAAGCGGCATCAACGACGTGCGCATCTCGGAAGCCGAACGTCTCTTTCGCTGGCCGCTCGGCCGGCGCCCCGATGACCACCCGGGCCTCAGCGCCCTCGGGTTGTGAGGAGTCACGACATGAGTACGTCAGACATCGCGTTCACGCCGACGGTGAAGGCCGTGCAGGCCCGCAAGGGCTCGCGCCGCTCGTACGCTCGCATGGAGCAGTCGGGCGGCTGGGCGACGGACATCGACGAGAACCTCGCTGACTTCATCGCGGGCCAGCGCAGCTTCTTCCTCGCGACTGCGAACGCTTCGGGGCAACCGTACATTCAGCATCGCGGCGGGCCGCGCGGGTTTCTCAAAGTGCTCGACCCGCGCACGCTGGCCTTCGCCGACGTCGCGGGCAACCGGCAGTACATCTCGGTCGGCAACATCGAAGAGAACCCGAAGGTGCACCTCTTCCTCATCGACTACGCGACGCGCCAGCGCATCAAGGTGTGGGGCACGGCGAAGGTGGTGGAGGACGACCCGGCGCTGCTCGCGCGGCTCTCGGTGCCGGGTGGCGGCAAACCCGAGCGCGCGATGCTCATTCACGTCGAAGCGTGGGACGCGAACTGCCCTCAGCACATTCCGATGATGTTCGACGCGGAGGACGTGCAGGAGGCACTCGCGGTGCGTGACCGGCGAATCGCCGAGCTCGAGGCCCGGCTCGCCAAACTCAGCCCGTGAGCCGAAGCGACGCGATGCAGTTTCACGAAGCCGCCCCGCGGAGTAGGTCACGGGCCCATGAAGCGCTCCGCCCTGCTCGTCGTGCTGCTGTCGCTCGTCTCTGGCTGCATCGTGAAGAAGTCGTTCGTTCGCGACGACTGGAAGACCGAAGACCGCTCGAAGGTGAAGCGCCTCGCGGTGATGGTGCAGCCGCTGCCCGACGGCAACGAGAAGGCCGGCGAGCTCTTCAGCCGCATCGCGCGCCGCTACGTGAACATGAAGCGCGACTTCCTCGTGAAGCAGGAGAAGTTCGCCGCGACCGCTGCCGAGCTCGCGTCGCTGTGTGGCGGTGACGACGCCATCGAGGGCGTGCTCTTCCTCGTGCCCACCGTGACGAAGAAGGACGGCGGCATGGAGGTCTCCATCACCGGCTCGCTCAAGCGCTGTGGCGACGGGCGCGAGGCGTGGACGGCCGAAGCCGCCGGCAGCTTCTCGTCGAAGGACGACAAGCTCATCGAGGTGACGAAGACGTACGTGGGCGAGCTGGGCCCCGAGGTCGAGCCCTTCGTCGCGCCCGCGATGAACGTGCTGCGCCCCATTCTCGACACGCTGCCGCAGCCGCTGCTCAACGAAGCCGACCAGGACGAGAAAATCTCTCTCGTCGACTGAACGACTCGCGCGCTCCGGTTCCCCACTCCCATGCGACTCATCGACCTGCGCAGCGACACCGTCACCCGCCCCTCGCCCGCGATGCGCAAGGCGATGGCCGAGGCCGAGGTCGGCGACGACGTCTGGGGTGACGACCCCACCGTGCTGAAGCTGCAGGCGACCGCGGCCGAACGCTTCGGCTACGAGGCGAGCCTCTTCTTCCCCTCGGGCACGCAGTCGAACCTGGCGGCGATGCTGACGTGGTGTCAGCGCGGCGACGAGGTGCTGCTCGGCGTCGAGGCGCACACCTTCGTGCACGAGGGCGGTGGCGCGGCGGCGCTCGGCTCCATTCACTCGCACGCGCTGCAGAACGAGGCCGACGGCGCCCTCTCGGCCGACCTCGTCGCGCGCTCCATCAAGCCGAAGGACTTTCACTTCGCTCGCACACGGCTGCTCGCGCTCGAGAACACCATCGACGGCAAGGTGGTGCCGCAGCACAAGCTCGAGGCCGCCTGTGCAGTGGCGAAGACGCACGGCCTGGCCACGCACCTCGACGGCGCGCGCTTCATGAACGCGGTGGTGAAGTCGGGCCGCAGCGCGAAAGAGCTCTCGGAGCCGTTCGACTCGTTGAGCCTCTGCCTCTCGAAGGGGCTCGGCGCGCCCGTGGGCTCGCTCCTCTTCGGCGAGAAGGCCTTCATCGAAGGCGCACGCCGTTGGCGGAAGGTGCTCGGCGGCGGAATGCGGCAGGTCGGCATTCTCGCGGCGGCTGGCCTCTACGCGCTCGAGCACCATGTCGAGCGGCTCGCCGAAGACCACGCGAACGCAGCGCACCTCGCGGCCGAGCTCTCCGACGTCGACGGCGTGCACGTGCACCCGGTGCAGACGAACATGGTGTGGCTCGACCTCTCGCCCAGGGTGGCGCCGGGCTTCGTCGCGAAGCTGGCCGCGCAGGGTGTGTTGGTGTCTGGAGACTCGCGCGTTCGCATCGTCACGCACCTCGACGTCACCCGCGAAGACATGCACCACGTCGCGAAGGTGATTCGCTCGGTCGTCGGCTGAAGCGAACGCGCAAACGGCGTTCTCGCGGCCCATCTGCGCGCCACCGACAGCGGAACGATCGCGAGCTTCACCAGCCGCGCCGAGCGCGCCTCTCGAGCCAGCGAGCGCTCCGGTGATTGGCGCTGATGCGCTGCCGTCACACAGCTCAGCGGCCAGATGGCAAGCGTGTTCGTGCCCATCACCACGCAGGCGGCTGTGGAGACGCGCGGGTGGAACTCACGCAGACTCGGAACTGCTCCTCCACCGCCCGCGCCACGCCGCCGTGCCTTCACCACCAGTGAGCCACCACGCAGGCGGCTGTGGCTCGCGCGCGGATGGAACTCACGCAGACTCGGAGCGGCCTCTCCACCGCCAGCGAACGCCTCGACGTGCGCCCATGCCTTCGCCACCAGTGCCCGCGAAGGCGAGGAACCACGCGATGACGCACAGCACCGGGTCGGTGTCCCAGTAGCGGGTGGTCGCGAGAATGGCGACGAGCAGGTGCGGGCCGAACACCCAGCCGAGCCAGTGCAGCCACCCGAACGGGCCACCGACGAACAACAGCGTGATGCGCGGGAACACTGCCAACCCGAAGAGGAGCAGCAACGGGTGCGCGTGGGCGCTCCAGAAGTCCATGACTGACCTCCTTCGACGCGGAGCGCTGCACCGGCCGCGCCACGCCGGCTGCCCGGGCGACCCGCCGTGCCGCTGCAACTGCTGCGTCTGGCGTGAGCCGAAGCAAGCCGCAAGATGCCCCAGCGCTTCTCAGGCTTCGAGACACGCCGGTGCACAGTTGAGTCGGCCATCGCCATGCGAGACAGTGCGCGTCTCACCTTCGCTCCTGGAGCAGCTCATGGTCGCCCGCCTCACCACCCCCACCAAGCCTTCCTCTGCCAGCCGCATCAAGGCCGGCCTCAAGGAGTTCGCGAAGGACTTGAAGGCCGACGCGAAGGAAATCGGCTGGGACATCAAGAATGGCAAAGGCAAGGAGCTGCTCAAGGACCTGAAGAACGGCGTCTCGACGTTCGGCGGTGAAGCCGTCGGCGTGGCCGGCTTGTTCGGGCTTCGATACCCCGTGTCGGCCTACGAGTTCCGCGTGTCGCCCGGTCTCGTGCGTGGCAGCCGCATCGACGACCCGAAGGGCTACGAGAAGCTCAAGCAGCAGGGCATCAAGAGCCTCGTCGACCTCACGCTCGAGGGCACGAAGGACCTGAAGGAAGGCAAAGCCGCGGGCCTCAACGTGCTCAACGTGCCCATTCTCGACAACAACGCGCCGACGACGCAGCAGATGAAAGACATGCTCGACTTCGTCACCGCGCCGAAGAACCAGCCTGCGTACATTCACTGTCAGGCCGGCAAGGGCCGCACTGGCGTCGCCGTCGCGTGCTACCGCATGGCCGTCGAGAACTGGCCGCCCGAGAAGGCGCTCGCCGAGGCGAAGGCGTTCGGCCTGGCGCTGCCTGATCAGGTCGACTTCGTCTTGAAGTTCGGAGCCGACCTGGCGGCGGGCAAGATCGCCGGCTACCCGAAGTGACGTGACACCGACGCGCACGGCCGACGAGTGGGTGAAGGACGGGGAGGACTTTCTCGGCTCCTCCCGCTGGGCCGACAGCGTGAACGAGTACCAGGAGTCGCTCGCCTCGGCCCGAGACTGTTTCGACCGGGCCATCGTGCTCGAGCCTCTGCATCGCCAGGCACATCAGGGACGCGCCGAGGTGCTGGTGGCGCTCGGTGATTTCGAGACCGCGGCCGACGCGTACGTCTCGGTGCTGCAGCTGACTCCCGCACCAACCGCTGTGTTGCTCCTCGCTGCCGCCCGTGCCTTGTCGTTCGCCGAGCGAGGCGAAGCGGCCCTCTCGGCGTGTGAAGCAGCGCTGGCGCTCGCGCCCGCCGACCTCGAGGTGCGGGTGCTCGAGGCCGAGCTGTTGTCGCGCCTGCGTCGTGACGAAGCCGCCGTCGACGCGTGGAACATCGCGCTGGCCGACACCGCCTTCGAGAAAGACCGGCGCGTCGTGCGCTCGAAGGTGGAGCGGGCGTTGGCCCTCGACCGACTGGGCCACCCCGATGCAGCGCTCGCGTTTGCTGCGGCCTTCGAGGCGCACTTCGACAAGCTGACCCTGTCTCCTTCGGCGGCGACGTTTCACACGGCGCTGCAGACGAGCGCGCTGGCTCGCCGGGAATGGAGCGCGTGTCTCGAGCGCGTGGCTCCATCGTTCAATGGGTGGATTCGCGCGGGAGGCGCGTGGCTCGCGGCGAAGCGGCCCGATGAAGCCCGCGCAGCCTACGAGCGGGCGCTTTCGCTCGACCCGAAGTCGTCGCGCGCGTGGTTCGGCATCGCCGAGGCGCATGCGCAGGCGGGCGAGCTCGAGCAGGCGCTCACTGCGTACGACGAGTCGCTGAAGCGCGAGCCCGACTTTCTCGGAGCCCTCGCCCGCCGCAAGGTCATCGAAGACGAGCTGAAGGCGCGGTGATCAGGGCGTCGCGTACACGAAGGCGAAGCACATCTCGTCGCTGGTGCCTTCGCCCCACGTGATGGTGCGCGTCGTCGGGTTGTCCCACGTGCACGTCATCTCGATGCCTTCGTTCATGCCGAGCGTGAGCGCCTTCGGGCGGAAGTACTGCGTCTGCCAGTGGAAGTCCCAGCGCGGAATGTCGACGAGGCACGTGTTCATCGAGGTGCTGCCAGCCTTCATGGTGATGGTCTTCCCCAGCGTGTGCATGTGCGGGAGGAAACCCCAGACCTTCAGCGGGAAGCCGAGCGTGTTGTCGAAGCGCTCGCTGTACTTGTAGTCGACCGCGCCGGGCGGAATGCGGAAGCGGTCGGCCGCGAGCGGGAGCAGGTACGCGGCGGTCTCTCCGCCAACGCCGTACTGCAGCTTCACGCTCGTCTGATCAGCCTCGCGCGCGTTGTCGGTGTTGTAGTGCACCTGCATCGCGAGCACCTGATCAGGCTCGATGCGAATGCCGGTGCCGAACGGGTAGACGACGGCCGAACCACCGGGAGCCCAGGCTCCGAGCGCGCCCACGCTGTCGATGCCGACGCCGCCGAAACACTCCCAGCCGGCCTTCGCGTCTTTCGCGTCTTCGGCCACGGCGACGGTGCGCTTCACCGCGTAGAGAATCACGTGGTGCACGACCTTCTGCGAGCCGGGCACGATGTCGTAGCCGGTGACGATGGTCGACTTGGTGACGGCAGGGTCGACGATGAAGCAGCGGTAGTCGTCACGGAGCGTCTCACTCGGCGTGTACGGCGCGGGCATCGCGAGCGTGGCGTCGACACGCGAGAGCCCCTGCGCGCCCGTCGTCGTCGACTTCGGAGCGTCGGCCGGGTTTCCCTCGAGCGCTCCGCCCTTCGCCCACGCGTCGAACGCGGCGATCTGCTCGGCGGTCAGCACGCGCTCGTCGACGAACGGCGTGCCGCAGCTGCTGCTCGCGAGCCAGGGCGGCATGCGCTTGCTGGCGACGGAGGCGGCCATGGCGGCGGCCATCGGTTTCGCCGAGGCGTACGTGTCGAGGGAGAAGGGCGCGATGCCGCCGGCGCGATGACAGCCGACGCACTGGGCCTGCACGATGGGCGCGATGTCTTTGTGGAAGGTGGTCGCAGGCGTCGACGAGCCGCAGGCAGAGACGAACGTCGCGCAGAGGAGCGCGGTGAGGCGGGCGGGGGTCATTCGGCTCTCCTACCACGTGAGGGGCTGATCACCGCCAGCCCCGCTATGGTCGAGCGGCATGTACCGCCGCGCGTTCCCCGCCTGTGAGGTGAGTGGTCCAGTCGACCCCGTTCCGTACGGGCACCTTGGGCTCACGGGAGCCGTTCCCCGAAAGTGCGCGGGCTGTCAGTTCTTGTTCGAGGGCGAGTGCACCCGCGCGATGGAGCAGGTGCACGGGTATCTCGCGCTCGACCACGGGCCATGTCCGGTGCTCGGAGACACGACGCCGACGTTCGTCGAGACGGAGCACTTGCGCAGCACCGTCTCGATTCCCGCGAAGTGCCGGAGCTGCACGCACCTCGAGGTGAGTCTTCAGCGTGGCTTCACGTGCGGCTTTGAGCGCGAGCGCTGGGGCTTCTTCCGAAGAGGGTTGGACTGGGGAAGCTGGTCGCCGGAGCTGCCGAACGTCGGCCTCGAGTCGCAGCGGCCCGTGTCGCTGGCTGTGCTCCGTGCTGCGGCATCAGGGAACGAGGCCGAGACCATCAAGGCGTTTCGCGCCGACTTTCCCGACGCGACGTTCTCGGAAGCGCGAAGTGCGTTCGCTGCGTTGGTCGAGCAGCTGAAGAAGTCACGCTGAACGATGGAACTCAGTGCGACGTCACTTCAGCGCGGAGACTGCCGACCCCCGCCCAAGTCCAGGTCGTGTAGCAGTCGTGCGCCCACGGCGACCCGGTGTCGACAGGATCGTCCGGCTCCGCTCGTTGCCGCGAAAGCTCCAGAAACGGGAGATGGTCACGAAGAACGCCGGGAGTGGAGCGACGAGGTTGTGGTCCTTGTCGATCCATCCATGACCCGGAACGGTGACCACCTGAACGCGGCGGCCAATGAAGCGCGTCACGCTCGCGTCCAGAGGCATGGCGTCGAGCCTACTCGACCCTTCAGCGGTCCCTCCGCGGACTCCACGACGTTGGTGTCCTTTGCTCCGTCGAGTCGACCTCACACGCCGCCGTCGGAGCGTCAGACTGGCGCGTCATGAACGCAGCCTGGGAGGCACGGTTGGGTTTCCGGCTCACGATGGTTAGATAGTCTATCTAACCATCTCGCCCCCGGAACGCGGCACCTGCCCTCGGTCAGAACGGTTGCCCACCAGGCATGCGCAGAGGGTTCGGGTTGCAGCCGCAGGTCGTGCAGCCGTTCTCGTCTTTCGCCTGGCCGAACTCGCAGTACACGCCGCACGGTTCGGGGCGGGGGCACTTCGGCGCCGTCACGCTTTTCGGGACTTCACACGTCACCAGCGCCGCGCCTTCGAAGCGCACGACGCCGCGCACCGAGAACACCTGTGGCTCGACCGGCGCGCTGCACGGTCCGCCGCTCCACGGGACGAAGCCTGTCGCGAGCAACCGTCGCTCCTTCGGCGCCAGCGTGACGACGATGGGCTCGCGGCTCACGCACGGGCCCATTGCGCAGGTCTGAAACGCGAACACACCCGGCGGCAGTCCCTCGAACGCCATCGGCGGTGACGGACACGGGTTCTGCAACGTCATCGTCACGGCCCGGCTCGTGCGGTTGGTGACGAAGCCCTCGAGTCTCGCGCCCTCGCCCGTTCGGGTCTGAACCACCTCGAGCCCCACCACACATGACGTGAGCTTCGGCGGAGCGGGGCGCAGCGTCGGCGCAGGCTTCTGCGGCGGCACGGGCCTCGGCGGTGGAATCGGCTTCGGCGGCGGTTGCGGTCTCGGAGGTGGCTTCGGCTCCGGTGCGGGCGCGGGCTTCG
>JAACJQ010000437.1 GCA_016879935.1 Archangiaceae bacterium
AACGCCAACACGATCGGCGTGACGATGAAGTCGATGAACGAAACGGTGTAGCGAGGCTGGTGGTACGCCTTCACTTCGGCGAGCTGCTCGGCCGTGTAGATGGGCTCCACGCCCGTACGACTCTACGTCAGCTGTTCGGCTTGCCCTTGCCCTTCGTCGGTGCCGGAGGCGGAGCGGGCGGAGGAGGCGCTTCTTCTTCGGCCTTTGCCTCGGCCAGCAACAGCTCCTTCATGCGCTTGAGGCTCGCGCGCGTCTCTTCCACGAACGGGCTCCGCGAGCCGATGCGCTCTGCGGCTTCGAGGGTGCGCTCGTAGACCGTGATGGCCTTCGCGATCAGCACGCGGATCTTCTTGCGCAGCTCGGCGCGGTAGACGTCCTGCTCCTCCTGCGAGAGGTCGGCAGGCGCAGGCGCGTTCGCCATGTGATCGTACATGTTCTCGTAGAGCTGCCCGATGCGCTGCCCTGCCGCGGTGGCCCAGTAGCCGTTGCCCAGCCGAATCGCGCGCAGGTAGTGACCCTGCGACGAGAGCAGCAGCTCGGACTTGTACTCGAGGTCTTCGGCCAGCTTCTCGGTGCTCTTGTTCGCGTCGAGCACGATCGATTCGTAGCGGAGGCGGAAGATCTCTCCGACGAAGAACTGCGCCTGCCCGGGGAAGTACTCGTCGATCAGATCTTTGTCGGGGTGCTCGTTGTACATGGTGAGCACCGACCGCAGCGTCCGCTCGGCGCCGTCGAGGTCTCCGCCTTCGAGCTCGCAGATTCCTTGTTGGGTGCGGGCTTCGATGCGCTTGTCGACGGAGAGATCGGTGCGATCGCTCAGCACGCGCAGCACCTCGACCGCGTCGGGGAAACGCTCCATGTGGTAGAGCACTTCAGCCACGCGGAACGCGGCGTCGAGCGTGTCGCCCGTGCCCTTCGCGGGATCCGACAGCTCGAGGAACTTCGCGTACGCCTCCTCCCAGGCCTTCAACTTTTCGAACGACAGGCCCGCGTTGTAGAGGGCGAGCCGGCGGTGCTTGCTGTTCGGGTGGAAGTCGCAGATGCGCGAGAAGTAGCGAGCGGCCTGCGCCCAGTCTTCGGCGGCGTAGAAGCTCGTCGCCGCGGCGAACAGCTCCTCGTCGTTCAGCTTCTCGAGCTCGAGATCGCCGGTGATCACGACGTCGTCGAACTTCACCGACTGCACGGGCGTCTTGCTCACGTGAGCGCAGCCGACCGACAGAAACGCCAACGACAGCAGCACTGAAGAAAGGCGCATGGGCAAAAGGACAGCCAGCGGGTGAGCGGGGTTCCCGACTCTAACGCGCTGGCTTCGCCGCATCGACCCGGGCTTCTCCCCAGAGGTATCGGCTCGTCTCCCACACGGCCTTGAGGTCGTGCACGTCGAGCTCGAAGCGAGGCACCAGGACCAGCGGCGTCGGCGCGCAAAGCTCCCGCAACCGTTGGATTCCCTTCGCGTCCTGGGTCGCGAGCAGGTCGTTCTCTTTGAGGGTCTGTTCGAGCTTGGCCTGCAGTGGCCCGCTCATGCGCGCGACCTCGTCCCACAGCTGCGGGGGCACGGGTGCGTGAATTCGATTCACGACGACCGCCGCGACCCGCATCTTGTTCTGCTGCAGCAGCGTGTGGAAATACACCGCCTCGTCGATGCGCTCGAGCATCGGGCCCGTCACCAACACGAACGCGGTCGACGGTGCCTGGAGCAGCTCTCGCGTCTGGTGCGCGCGCTCACGGAAGCTGTCGGTCAGGCTCGTGATGTTGAGCATGAAGTCGGCGAGCTGCTGCAGGGTCTCGGTGCCCGTGAAGCGCGAGATCGTCTTCGCGACGTAGCTGCCGCCGAGGTTGAAGAGCTTGAGCCCGAACTTTCCGGCAGCGAGCGCGGGCGTCAGCAGCCACTTGGCCGCGTCGTTGTCGAGGAAGTCGAGAATGCGGTTGGGCGCATCGAGGAAGTCGAGCGCGTGCGCGGTGGGGGGCGTGTCGACGACGAGCAGCGGATACTTCCCCTGCTCGTGCAGCTCCCACATCTTCTCCATCGCGATGTACTCCTGCGAGCCCGCGAGCGCGGTGGAGAGCGCCTGGTAGAACCGGTTGTTGAGGATCTTCTCGCGTTTGTCCGCAGGAGCACGCCGCTCGACGAGATCGTCCCACGAGCGTTTGATGTCGAGCATCATCGCGTGCATCGGCGCGCGCGGGAGCAGGCCCGCGGCCGCGAAGGTCTCGTCGGGAATGCGGGCTTCCTTGTTGCCCAGGGCTTCGAGCCCGAGCGCGTTCGCCAGCCGCTTCGCCGGGTCGATGGTGCACACCATCGAGCCCGTGCCCTCCATCGCGGCACGAAGCGCAAGCGTCGCCGCGATGGTCGTCTTGCCGACACCGCCGCTGCCGACGGTGAGCAGCACGTCGGAGTTCGCCATGGCGTCGCGAATCGGCGAGCTCACGTGGGGTCTCCCAGCGCACGAACCACCTGCTCGATGGCGGCACGACCGAAGTCGGGGCTGAAGATTCGGGGCACCGTCACCACCGGCAGGCCCAGCTTCGAGAGCGTCGCCCTCGAGGCCTGCGAGAGCTTCGCGCGGCCCTGGTGCCCGTGCATGAGCTCCTTCGCGAGCTCGGAGCCGGTCGCTGCGTCTTCGTCGGTGAAGCGCTCGGCGATGAAGCCATTGAGCACCACCAGCTGCGGCGTCATCTTCACGCGCGCGACGAGCGCCTGATGCAGCTCGAGCGTTTCGTTCACGGGCAGCTCTTCTGGCAACGAGACGAGCACCGCCGCGGTCGTGTTCCGATCGACGAGCAGATCACGCATCCACGCGGCGTCGCTCGACATCGCTCCGGGCGGCACCGTGTCGATGATCACCTGCGGCACCGAGAGGAAGGTGATGGCGTGGCCGGTCGCAGGCGCGTCGATGATGATGCGATCGAACCGGAAGCTGCCGTCGGAGCGCTTCTCGCGCAGGTGGTAGAGGATCTTCCCCAGCAGCACGAGCTCTTGCAGCGATGGAATGAACCGCAGGAAGTAGCGCACCACCCGGTTCTCGAAGACGGCGCTGTAGATGCTCTCGAACTTGAGCACCATCAGCGCGTACTCGCGCATGGCCTCCTCGGGGCGCACGTTCACTGCCCACAGGTTCTCTTCGAGAGAGGTGACCTCGGGGCCGACTTCGGGCTTCCCGAGCAGCTGGGTGACGCGCTCCTTCGTGTTCACCTCGCACACGAGCGTTCGTTTGCCCGACCGCGCGCTCTCGAGCGCCAGCGCCGCCGAGACGGTCGTCTTCCCAACGCCACCTTTGCCGGTGACGATCAGCAGGCGTTTGTCCGAGAGGGCGGCGATCACGGCAGGCGGCTCCTATCAACCTGCGGGCAGGGGAGCATCAGGCATTCGTTGACTTGTCGCCCGCGGCGGAAAAGGGTCGGCCCATGCTGAAAGACAACCCCGTGATGAAGAAGCTCGTCGCCACCGGCGAAGAGCGCATCGGCAAGCTGGTGCAGCAGCTGATGTCGAACGAGAAGTTCGTCGCTGGCGTGCAGACGCTCGTCTCGCGGGCGTTGTCGGCGAAGGGCACCATGGACAAGTCGATCAAGAGCGCGCTCTCGGCGGCGAACCTGCCCTCGACCGGCGATCTCGACACCCTCCGTGAGAAGATCGACGACCTCGAGCGCCTGCTCGGGCAGCTCGAGTCGAAGGTGGACGTGCTCGTCGACCAGAAGAAGAAGTGACGATGGCCGCGCGACGTATCGCGTTCATCAACGAGAAGGGCGGCACCTGCAAGACGACGCTCGCCGTCAACGTCGCCGCCTTCTTCGCCGACAAGAAAAGGAAGCGCGTGCTGCTGGTCGATCTCGACACGCAGGGGCACGCCGCGAAGTCGCTCGGGGTCGACCCGCGATCGATCTCGAAGAACGTGTTTCACCTGCTCACCGACCCCAACGTCTCGCTCGAGGCCGTGACGCTGCCGACCGCGACGCCGAACCTGGCGCTCGTTCCCTCGTGGAAGGACATGGCCGAGTTCCCTTCGCTCGCCGGCGCCGATCCGCAGCGGGCGCGCCGGCTGGCCACCCGGTTGGAGCCCGCGCTCGAGCGCTACGACTTCATCATCTTCGACGCGCCGCCTTCGCTCGGGCTCACCACGACGAACATTCTCGTCGCTGCCGAAGAGGTCGTGGTGCCGGTCGCGACGACGTACCTCGCGCTCGATGGCTGCGCCGAAATGGTCGACACCGTCGCCGACGTGAAGGCCACCTACCAGCACGAGCGGCTGCGCATCACGCAGGTGGTGCCGACGCTGTACCGGAAGACCCAGCTCGCCGACGAGGTGCTGGCGAAGCTGAAGGAGTACTTCCCCAAACGCACCGCCGAGCCGTTCGCGCTGAGCGTCACCGTGGACGAAGCGCAGAGTCACGGCAAGACGATCTGGGAGTACGCGCCCTGGAGTCGCGGCGCCACGATGCTGCAGTCGATCGCCGAGGCGGTCGACAGAGCGGGGAAGTGATCAGCGCTCGCCGCGGCGGCGGGGCGGCTGGTCGTCGTTGCGGCGCGCCTCTTCGACTTCCGAGATGCGCTTCTCCATCTGCTCGATGCGCTGCACGAGCGTGTTCAGGTCTCGCCCCAGCGCCGGCAGGTTGCCCAGCACGTTCTCGATGGCGTGCTTCACGCGCTCGTCGATCTTCGCCTGCCACGCCTCGACGACTTTCTGCGACTGCGTGAGCAGCGCGGCGGGCGTGAGCGGCTCGGCCTCGGCTTCACGGCCCAGCAGCTTGTCGATGCGGTGGGTCGCCTCTTCGCGAAAGGTGGCCACGCGCTGCGTGACGGTGGCGGTGATCTCGTTGAGCGAGTCCTGCGGGCGGCGAATGATCTCGCGCAGCACCGACAGCGGCATCTGGTTCTTCTTCTTCTCTTCTTCGAAGACGATCTGCGCGAGGGTGACCGAGGTCAGATCTTCCTTGGTGCGGTTGTCGACGATCTGCACCTCGACGCCCTGCTTCACCATGTCGGCGATCTCGTCGAGCGTGACGTACCGGCTCTCGACCGTGTCGTAGAGCTTGCGATTCGTATAGCGCTTGATGACCTTCGGCTCGCGCGTGGTCTGCTCGGCTTCGCTCATCGGCCTTCCCCGGTAAGTCTGACGCAGTGCGAAACGCGCCTAGCACCCGAGCAAGGAAGGGGGCAAGCACCTTGAATGACGTATACTTGCGGCAGCCGGTCGAGTCCGGCGCCCGCCATGATCGTCAAGTGTGAGCAGTGCCAGACGAAGTTCAAGATCCCCGACGACAAGGTCACGGACAAGGGCGT
>JAACJQ010000096.1 GCA_016879935.1 Archangiaceae bacterium
CAAGAGCGGGCATCTGCGCGGCAACCGGTTCTCGCTCGTCGTGCGGGGCGTGAAAGACGTCGGCGCGGCGAAGGCGTCATTCGAGCAGCTGGTCACCCGCGGCGTGCCCAATGCCTTCGGCGCCCAGCGGTTCGGCGTGCGCGGCGACAACGCGGAGCGCGGTCGCCAGATTCTGCTCGCGGGCGGCCGGCATCGAGATCGCTTCGAGCGAAAGCTGTTTCTCTCGGCATACCAGTCGTCGCTCTTCAATCGCGTGCTCGCTCTGCGCATGGAGCGCGGCTTGTTCGCGAAGGTGCTCTCGGGCGACGTGCTCAAGAAGCAGGAGACCGGTGGCGAGTTCGTGTGCGACGCGCCCGAGGTCGATCAGGCTCGCGCCGACGTCTTCGAGATCTCTCCGACCGGCCCCATGTTCGGGCCCGAGATGCGCGCGACGCTGCGTGACGCGGCAGCGCTCGAGGCCGAGGTGCTCGCGGCAGACAACGTCACCATCGACACCTTCAAAGGCGGTGGAGACGAGACGCGTGGCGCGCGGCGGCTCTTGCGCGTTCGGCTCGGCGATCCCGCGTTCGAGGCCTCGGGCGACGCGGTGACGCTGCGCTTCGGGCTGCCCGCAGGCAGCTACGCGACGGTCGTGCTGAACGAGCTGATCAAGCCCGGCACCGACGGACTCGTCGACGAAGCCGCGGGCGACTGACGGTCTGCACGCTGTCAACGCGGGTGACACGCGCGGGTGGAGCGCGGTCGACAGACGCACGCGAGAACTCCTCAGACCTGCCGCGGAGTGGTGCGGCTCACCGAGGAGACAGCATGATTCGCCCGCCGCCGTTTCGCCCACCCGTCACGCCGATTCTGCCGAAGCCCCCGATTCACCCAATCAACCCCGGCGACACGACGCTGAATCTGAAGGACCGCGTCACCGCGAGCCACCTCGAGTCATCGCTCGAGAAACAACTGTCCTCTCCCGTTGGACAGCTGCAGGCCGGCGCAGCGAAGGAGACGACGCTGCCGCGGGGCGTGCACGGAGAGGTCGTCGGCCCCGAAGGCCAGCCGCTCGCGACGGTTCGTCTGAAAGACGGCCGCACGGCGTACGTCGACCCCAACACGAACCAGTACTACCTGGCGGAGCAGCCCAGCTTCGGCCCGAAGTACGGCGGCTCGGTGAAGGTGAAGGGCCCGCTGTCGTTGCCGACCGACGCGCAGTTCAGCAACTCGCACTTCTCGCAGGCCGACGTGAACGCGATCGGGAAGATCGCCAACGCCCGACCGCCCCTCGTGCGCCCCGCGGTCGATCCCTTCGTCGACGTCTTCGGAAAGTGACGCCGAGACGAAGACGCCCGGCGCTCCGATGAGGAGGCCGGGCGTCTTTCGTCAGCGGTGGCGCCACCTCAGATGCGGTTGTTCAGGAACAAAGCCGCCTGGTGCGCGAGGTAGGCCAGCACTCCGACTTCATGCTCGGCGAACTGCGGGCTGCCCTTGCGGTTGATGAGCTGGAGACAGCCGAACGAGCGGCCGTGCGTCATCATCGGCGCGCAGAGCAACGACTTGGTCTCGAAGTCGATCTTCTCGCCGACGGCCGAATAGAAGCGCGGGTCTTTCTGCACGTCGCTCACGGCGACCGAGACGCCTTCGAACGAGCAGAAGCCGGCAATGCCGGTGCCGGCGGGAATGACGACCTTGCTCTTGAGCAGCTCCTTCGCGCGCGGGCCGACGGCCGAGATGAAGGTGAGATCGCCCGACGAGAGATCGGCGCTGAGCACGCTGCCGGCTTCGCAGGGCACCTTCTCCATCGCGAGCTCGAGCACGAACTGCATGCCCTCGGTGATGTCCTTCTTGTCACCCAGCTCGGTGATGCGCATGAACACGTCGGCGAGCACCTCTTCAGCCGTGTGCTTCGACTGGTTGAAGGCAGGGCTCGACTTCTGACGGCCGATGGGCGCGGTGACCGGCTTGACCGGGTGCTCGAGCTCTTCGACGTCTTCGTTCTTCACTTCGATGCGCGGAGAGCTCTTGTTGCCGACGCGGCTGCCCGACGAGGCGCGGAACGGCTTGGGCGGAGGCTCGGTGACGGCCTCGGCCTTCTTCTTCTCCTGCTCCTGCTTCTTCTCCTGCTCCTTGATGGCCGCCTGCACCTTGGCGACCTCGTCGGGAGACATCGACGGCATCGTCTTGTTGGTGTCGAGCGGCTTCGCGATCGGCTCGGTCTTCTCCTGCTTGTCGACGACGGGCGGCTGCAGGCCGATGAGCGTCTTCGCGTTGTCGATGGGCGCCTGCGGCGCGACGGCCGGGCGACCCGGGTCGGTCTTCGCCTCGGGCCGCTTGGCGACGGCGGGGCGAATCTGCGACGGGCGCTTCACCTGGGCCGCGCGCGCCTCTTCTTCCGACAACTCACGAATGCGGAAGACACGGCCGCTCATGTTGTCGGTGATGTGGATCGACTGATCTTCCTGCACGTCGACCATCACGTTCGAGCTGACGGAGCCCTGTTCGCCCAGCTTCTGCATGCCGGCCTTGAGCGCGGCCATCCAGTTGTCGGCGTTCACCTTCAACGTGATGTTGAAGCCACCCTGATCGGCCGCGGGGATGTGCACCTCGTACTTGGGCATGTGGGGCAACCTACTCTGTGACGCGCGTGCAATGAACCCAATTCCCGCGTGTTCGCGACGAAGTTCAACGAGTTGCGTCGGGTGCTTTGTGGTTCATCGCGCGGGGCCCAAGCGGTACAAACCGCCGCGATGCCTGACGACAAGAGCCTCGGAAAACGAATCTTGGGCCTCTTCGTCGAGAGCGTCGACGAGACGAAGGCCAGCACCACGACAGACCCAGACGGCGCGCCGTCTCCTGCCGACGAGATCGCGGCGCTCGCGAAGCAGTCTGCGCCTCAAGCGGCCCAGTCCGTGGCGGCCGCTCCGGTCCCAAGGCCTGTGCACGCGCCGCCAGCGAAACCGGCCGCCACCGCAGCCGCGACGGCCGTCGAGCCTGCGAAGGTCGACTTCGACGGCGTGTTCAAGAACGCAGGCATCGACCCCCAGGCACTCGATCGCGTTCGCAAGGCAGAAGAGCTGCTGAAGAACCTGCCCGACTCGGCCAGCGACGAGGTGAAGCGGCAGATCGTCGAGGCCTCGCTCAAGGCGTTCGGCTTCGAGATCAGCAAGATCCTCGAGGCGGTCGTCACGCAGACGAAGGCGCTCGACACGTACGTGCGCATCAACGAGCAGCAGACGGCCAAGGCCATCACCGACGCGCAGGCGCAGATCGCCAAGCTCGAAGATCAAGTCATCACGCTGCGCGCCGACATCGACAAGCGCACCACCGCGCTCGCGTCAATCGCCGCCGCGGCCGACGTGCGCAAACGACAGGTCTCGAAGGTGCTCGATTTCTTCCAGGCGCCCTCCCCCGCTCCGGCAGGGGCGCCACCCGCAAGCAAGACGGACGAATGACGTACGGACGTCGGAGGTCTCACACATGAAGCTGACTCCATTCGGCAAGGTGTTCATCGCGCTCGTGGCACTGGGCGTCATCGGCTACATCGGGTTCGCCCGCTTCGGCCTCGGCGACAAGCTGCGAGAGTTCTCGGGCGCGACGAAGAAGATCGACGACGGCTCGGGCAACAAGGGCGGCGGCGAAGAGGTCACCAAAGACGACTTCTCGAAGCTGCGTGACGGCATCGAAGACGCGCCCCGCCAGGGTGGGCAGCCGGTCAACGCGGGCAACGCCACCCTCGGCGCGGGTACCCTGAACCGCCCGCTCCGCGTCGCCATCAACACCTGGGCCGGCCACGCCCCCGGCATCGTCGCCAACGGCGGCATGAAGCCCGGCAGCGCGGCGAGCCTGTACAAGAAGAAGTACGGCCTCGACGTCGAGTTCAAGCTCTTCGAAGACCCGAGCCAGAAGCTCGCCGCCTTCATCTCGGGCGACGTCGACGTCATGTGGGACACGGTCGACAGCTACGCGCGCGAGGCGAGCGTGCTGGCCGAGAAGAACATCAAGGCCAAGGCCATCATTCAGGAAGACTGGAGCCGCGGCGGCGACGGCATCGTCAGCCTCAAGAGCATCAAGTCGGTCGAAGATCTGAAGGGCAAGAAGATCGCCACCACGCAGTACACGCCCTCGCACTGGCTGCTGCTGTTCCTGCTCTCGCAGTCGGGCCTCACGCCGCAAGATCGAGCCGACATCGAGAAGAACCTCACCATCGTGCCCGAAGCGCCGCAGGCCGCCGCGTTGTTCAAGGCGAAGAAGGTCGACGCGGCCGTGACGTGGGAGCCCGACCTCTCGGGCGCCGTGACCGCGCGTGAAGACGAGGCGCACATTCTGGTGAGCACCGTCGCCGCGACCAACGTCATCGCCGACACCCTCGTGGCGCGGCAGCAGATCATCGACGAGTCGCCGCGCGCCATCGCCGACTTCGTGGCCGGCTGGTTCGACGCCATCGGCGTGATGAAGGAAGACCCCGAAGGCACCAACCGCATCGTGGCGACCGAGCTCAAGCTCGCGCCCGAAGACGTGTCGGGCATGCTCTCGGGCCTCAAGCTCACCGCGTTCGCCGACAACGCGATCTTCTACGGCCTCTCGGGCCCGCGCTCGTCGTTCGACGCCCTCTTCAATGGCGCCTTCGTCATCTGGCGCAAGAAGGGCGTCATCACCAAGGTCGTCGACGCCGCCGACTGGAAGGACAGCCGCTTCGTCGCCGCGCTCGCCAGCCAGTACAAGGACCAGAAGGTCGAAGAGAGCTACGCGTTCAAGGACAAGCCCAAGATCAGCGACCGCGCGATCGTGAAGAAGAGCCTCTCGATTCACTTCACCACGGGCTCCGACGAGATCATGCCGGGCAGCTACTTCACGCTCGACTCGCTCGGCGACACCATGCTCGCGTTCGGCAACACGTACCTGCAGGTCGAGGGCAACACCGACAGCCGCGGCAACGAGCCGACGAACAAGACGCTCTCGCAGAAGCGCGCCGACGCCGTGCGCGCGTACCTCGTGAAGAACTTCAACCTCGACGAGAAGCGCTTCGTCACGGTCGGCAAGGGCAGCGCGAACCCCGTCGCGAGCAACGACTCCGAAGACGGGCGCGCGCTCAACCGCCGCACCGACATCAAGGTCGTGCTGAACGCCGAGTGACCGTGACGACCCCAAAACGTCAGGCAGCCAGGCCGTCGTTGTGGGCCCTGCGAACGGCCATTCCCCAGGGGACGGCGCGCCTCATCTCGCTCGTCTCCATCGCCATTCTCATCGGCACCTGGTGCGTGCTCTCGTACGTGACGGTCACCCGCAACGGCGAGCCCGAGCCACTGGTGCCGCACTTCTTCCTGCCGGCGCCCGATCAGGTGCTCAAGAGCCTGCTGTACCTGTTCTTCGAGAAGGATCTCGGCCTCGCCATCGCCACCAGCGGCCTGCGCATCGCCAAGGCCATCGGCTTGTCGATCGTCGTCGCATTGCCGCTGGGCATCGCGATGGGCTCGTACGATCTCATCAACCGCATCTTCGAGCCGATCGTCGCGCCGATGCGGTACCTGCCGATCACCGCCTTCATTCCGCTGCTCATTCTGTGGTTCGGCATCGACGAGTCACAGAAGGTGGCGTTCCTCTTTCTCGGCACCGTCGTGTACCTGCTCCCGGCCGTCGTCGACGCGATTCGGCTGGTGCCCGAAGAGCTGGTGCAGACCGCGTTCACGCTCGGCGCGACGAAGGGTCAGGTCATTCGCACCGTGCTGATCCCCGCGGCGCTGCCGGCCATCTTCGACGGCTTCCGCGTGATGAACGCGATCGCGTGGACGTACATCATTCTCGCCGAGCTGGTGAACCCGCAGAACGGCATCGGCTACATCTTGCGGCTCGCGGAGCAGCACCTGAAGCCCGAGTGGAGCTTCGCCGGCATCGTCGTCGTCGGCGTCATCGGCATCACGACCGACGTGCTCATTCGGGCGCTGAACCGGCTGCTGTTCTCGTGGAGGGAAGTCGATGTCTGAGAGCGCGCCTCCCGCAGCCATCGCCGCCGGCACGACGCCCAAGCTCGAGCTGCGAAACCTGTCGATGTCGTACACCGATCGCCAGGGCCGCACGGTGCACGCGGTCGACGACGTGAACCTCACGGTCGCGAACAAGCCGGGCGTCGGAGAGCTCGCCGTCTTCCTGGGCCCGTCTGGCTGCGGGAAGAGCACGATTCTCAAAGCCGTCGCGGGCCTGATGAAGCCCGACTTCGGAGAGGTGCTCGTCGACGGCAAGCCGGTCGAAGGCACGGGCCGCGATCGCGGCATGGTGTTTCAGAGTTACACGAGCTTCGCGTGGCGCACGGTGCGGCAGAACGTCGAGTACGGGCTCGAGCTGCAGGGCATCGCCGCCGAGGAGCGGAAGTCGCGCGCGCTCAAGCTGATTCAGCAGGTGGGCCTGAAGGACTTCGCCGATTCCCTTCCGAAGCAGCTGTCAGGCGGCATGAAGCAGCGCGTGGCCATCGCCCGCACGCTCGCGAACCAGCCGCGCGTCATCTTGATGGACGAGCCCTTCGGCGCGCTCGACCCGCAGACGCGCTGGGGCATGCAGTCGACGATTCTCGACGTGCTGCGCACCCAGGACAACTCGGTGCTCTTCGTCACGCACGACGTGAGCGAGGCCGTGTACCTGGCCGACGTCATCTTCGTGCTCTCTCACCGGCCAGCGAAGGTGCTGCACCGCATCGAGGTGCCCTTCTTCGAATCACGCGAGGCGGCGGTGAAGCAGTCGGCCGACTTCAAGCGCGTCGAGGCGCAGGTGCTCGACATGCTCCACAGCCTCAACGTGCAGGGCAACGTGCGGGTGGGGCTCTGACGTGATGGACGAGCGCGACGACACGCCGAACTTCCTGAAGTCGGCGTTCCTCAACGTCTACAACCTCTCGCTGCTCGGCGGCGCAGGGCTGACGGCGCTCGTCACCCAGGACTGGCTCATCGGCGTCGGCGCGCTGGCCCTCGAAGCGTTGTGGCTCGTCGTCGGGCCCGACCTGAAGCCGTTTCAGCGCGCGGTGAAAGAGACCGCACGGCAGGAGCGCGAGAAGCTCGAGCAAGCCCGCGTCGAGAAGCTGCTGTCGGAGCTCACCGGCCGCGACTTCCAGCGCGCGAAGGCGTTGGACGAGCTTAAGCGCGAGATCGAGCGAGACATCGCGAACAACCCGACGTTCAGCGCCCTGCTGCTGCGCACCGAGCTCGAGAAGCTGGGCCAGCTGTACCAGAGCTTCGTGAAGCTCGCCGCCGCCTGCCTCAAGAGCGAAGAGTACCTGAGCACCGTCTCGGACAAGGAGCTCACCAAGCAGCTCGAGGCGCAGCAGGCCCTCGAGCGGAACCACACCGACGCGGCCCTCGTCGAGCTCGCGAAGAAGAACAGCCAGGTGCTGCAGAAGCGCGTCGACGCCGTGCGCGACATTCGAATGTTCCTGCAGCGCGCCCGCGGGCAGATGAACCTCATCGAGAACTCGGTGCGGCTGCTGCGCGATCAGGCGCTGACGATGACGAGCCCGAACCAGCTGACGGAACAGCTCGACGGGCTGCTCAGCAGCGTCGACGCCGTCTCGCAGAGCGTGAAAGACACCGACGCCATTCTCTCGGGCCGCTTCGACGCGGTGGTGCCGGTGAGCAGTGGCGACGAACACCAGCAGGGCCTGGCCGACCGCGATCGCGTTCGTTGATCAGCCGAAGAGCTGCTGCCGGTACCAGCTGGCGACGAACCACGGAGCGCTCCACAGCGGCCCGCAGAGCTCCCCGCCCTCCATCGCCACGCAGTGACGACCCGAGGGGTGCTGGAGCACGACGACGTTCCGCTGCCCGGGCGCCCACCACGACGGCACCTGCGTGCGCGCAGCGCCGAGCGCGATGGGGAAGAGCAGCGCAGTCGCGCTCACGAAGACGAGGAGCGGCATCAGCGCTCGGGCCATGCGCGATCAACGCCCACGGCTCGAGGCGATTTCAGACCTTCTTGATGAACGGCATCGGCGGAGCGGTGTTGAGGCCCTTGCCGGCAGGGTTGATGCCCGAGAGATCGAGCGCGGTCGCGTAGACGTGGCCCGCGTGCGTGACGACGCTGTTCGGGTCTTTCGTACCGCGCGAGAGCCCCGTCACGGGGTCGAACGAAGGGTCGAGCGAGCCATCGTTGAGCCGAATGGGAATCGCCTCGAGCGACGAGGTGCCGACGCGCCCGTACTGCTTGCCGCCCTGCACCGTGCCTCCGAGGAACGCGACGGAGTTGACGCGCCAGTGCTGGCAGCAGTCCTGCTCCATGATCTTCGTGTACTTCGTCGCGTCAGGGTCGCTCGACGCGAGAATCGACGCGACGTCGCCCTGAATCGTGCGGCCCATTTCGCTGCAGAGAACGATGGTCGTCAGATCCCAGTACGACTTGCCGCTCGTGCCGTACTGCGTGGTCTTCAGCTTGCGAACGAGGGCCTTCAGCGGCGTCCACAGATCCTTGTTCAGCATCGCCTTCTGATCGTTCTGGCCGCGCGAGGCCATGATGCCGCGTCGGTCTTGATGCGTGTCGTAGCCGCGGATCTGCCGGTTCTCGATGAAGAAGCCGGCCGAGAGCCCCTTGGTCATGAGCTCGAACGTCATCAGCGCCTGCACGTTGACGTTGGGAGAGTCTTTCGAGCGAGCGGGGTTGCCGTTCACCGAGGTCGAGGTGGTGGCCTCGTCGGAGGGTTGCACGCCGAACTCCGCGCGCAGCGCTGCGTCGGTGAACATCGTCTGCGGGTTGACGACGACGCCACTGCTGCCGTTGAGCTGCTTGTAGATGCGCACGGCCGAGTCGAACGAGCGCACCGTCTCGCCCGTCTTGTCCTGCAGGAAGGCCTGGTGCAGGTCGTCGGTGTACGTGCGAATGCGGGCGTTGCGCGCGGCCGAGGTGACGTTGCCGAGCAGCGCGAGCCGGTTGCGCATCTCGGTGGGCGTGCGGCCGTAGTTCGTGTGCGCGTACGCGGGCCCGAGCTTGCCGTAGTAGCCGGTGCCCTCTGGGTAGTTCGCTTCTTCGAGCTCTCCGTCGGACAACCAGCGGTGCCAGCTCACGTGCGCGAGCGGAAGGCTCGAGCCATAGGCCTCGCAGAACGCCTGCATCACGGTGCGCTCCACCGGGCGGCGCGCGGCCGTCATCGGCGTGTACGAGGCGTACTTGCCGTAGTGGTACTCCCAGCGACCTCCGGAGTGGAACGTGTTGCCCGCGTGCGACGAGACGATCGCCATGTCGGGCAGCAGCTCTGCGCCATCATCGGCGAGGTAGCCGTAGGTGATGCCGGTTGCGGCATGGGTTCGGGGCGCGACGGCGCTCGCCAGCGCGGGGCCATAGCCTCGGGGCCGATAGATCTGGCTCGACCACGCAGGGCTCGGGTTGAGCGTGTTCGCGGGAATGGTGAGGAGCGCGTGGTTGGGCGTGTCGACCGGCGAGAACATCGAGTAGCTGTCCCAGCCGCCCTCCTGGAACCAGTAGATGAGGAAGCGCGGCTCGGCGCCCATGTTCTGCGCAGCCGCCTCGGCGAACCCCAGCGTCTTCGGAGTGCCCGGCACGCCGAACCGACGGAAGAAGGACAACCAGTCGAGCACGCCGATGGCGGTTCCAGCGGCGGCTCCCAACAACGTGCGGCGCTTCATGGCGCACCTCGCGTGAACGTCGGCGACAACGCCACGTGTCTCAAGACGGCTTTCAGATCGCCCTGGCTCGTCGTCGCGACGTCCCAGAGCTGCCGGTACAGGTCTCGTTCATCGTCGCGGTAGCGAAGCTCGCGACCCATCAACAGGCGGAACTGCATCGCGATCATGCGGCGCACGAAGGCTTCCTTCTTCACGGCCTTCGTCGAGAACGCCTCGATGCCGTTGCCCTTGTACGGGTAGGTCGCGACGAGCGAACGATCGGAGTCGTCGATCGCCTGCCCCTGCTCGTCCATCGTCCGGTAGCTCCCGTCATCGGCCCACTTGAGCCGCTGGTGCGCGAGCGGCGTGAGCAGCTGATGGCACGAGTAGCAGATGCTGGTGGGGTCGACCGTGGAGGTGGCGGTCGCGGTGCCGCGCTGATCGAACACCTCGGGCGGCACCTCGAACACCGTGCCCATGAAGCCGCTCAGCACCCGCGCCGGGTAGTTGTAGTGCGGCAGGCCGGGCTTGCTGCCGACGTAGCCCTTCATCGTCAACACGCCGGTCTTGCCGTGCTCCGTGGGCCGCGTCTGCTTCGCGCCGTTTCCGTCGACGGTGAAGTCGGCGTCGAGAATTCGGGCGAACGGCAACCGATTCACCACGACGTGCGTCCACAGGCGGGCCGGCTCGTCGCTCTCGGGAGTGCCCTGGCTCTCGATGCGCAGCTGCACCCGCGTGAAGTAGTACTTCTCGAAGTCGGGGCTCGCGAGGGCAGCGTCGACGAAGGCCGGGTAGCCCTGGGTCGACAGCACGTTGAGCTCGGCGCTCGTGGGGGGCCGGCCGAGCACGTGTTGTGAGAGCCCGACCGCGATGAGCCGCTCGCGGGCCGCGCCGGTCACCGAGGCAGACGAGGGCGGCACCGTGAAGAGGAAGTCGGGGTGGCGCAAGAGCGCTTCGCAGACGCCGCTCCACGCTTCGGTCTGCGTGCCACCGAGCACGGCGAGGTCGCGCAGCAGCGTGTACGTGGTGCCCTGCTCCGCCGCCGTCGCGGGCCTGAAGAGCATTCGTTGGAAGAGCGTGTCGATGGCCGTCTTCGCCGCCGTGGTGCGCGTCGTGCCCGTGCCCTGCCCCAGCGGGCCGGTGATGGTGAACCGATCGAGGTAGACGTTGCGGTCGCCGCCAGCCGGGACGGGGTTGTTGTAGTCGTTGATGTAGCTGACGGTGACGGGCTGCCGGCCGGCCGCGGTGATTCGAATGACGACCGACTGCTCGACGTACTGGGACTGGTCGGTGAACGTGAGCGGCATCGAGGCCTGCACCGCGCCGAGCCGCACGTCGATCTTCGGGCCGTTGCCGCCGTCGTCGTTGTCGGCCTTCGCGCGCACCGTCACGCGGTAGTCGCCGGGCGCGAGCGCGTCGAAGTCGGCGGTGAGATCGCAGTTCGTGTAGCAGAAGAAGCCCGCCGGGTTGGTCGACGCGCTGCCCACGTTCGCGCGGTTGCCGATGTTCACGGTCTCGGCCTCGAAGGTGGTCGTCGTCTCGGCGGGCACGTCGATGATCGGCGCCACCACGTCGATGCCCTGGAACGGGCCGGTCTTCGCGCTCGCGGCACGGCCACAGACGTCGGGCGCGAGCTGATCGAGGCCCAGCAGGAACTCAGGCGTCGAGGCGCGGGCCTCGACGAAGTTGGAGCGGAAGTTCACGCCACCGAACAGGCCGATGTTCTTGTCGAACCGGTCCTCCATCGCGCCTGCGCCACCGTCGGGCAGCGCGGCCGGGCGGCGCCAGTCGTCGTTGAACACCGCCGAGACCTTCGACTTCAGCTGCAGGTAGTTGATGAAGGTGTTGTCGTAGTCACCGTTCGCTCCGCCGTCCCACGCAGAGAGCAGCTCGGGAGGGAACTGCTCGTCGGCTGCGAGCCCACCGCTTTGCTCGAGCCCCTCGATCATGCAGCTGACCCGCGCGACCGCTTCGATCTGCGCCTTCGACCACGCCGGCAGTCCCTGCGGCATGCGGGTGCGAACGTCGGGGTTGGTGAGTCGCGAGACGAAGCTGCCGGGTTGATCTTTGAACCAGTTCGCCGCACGCAACCGGTGGAACGTCTCGGTGCCGTCTTCGGTGACGATGAACATTCGGCTCGACGACGAGGCGTGACACGCGATGCACCCACGCTCGGCGCCGACGACGGTCGGGTGCACCTGCGTGGCGTACGCCTCGACGATCGCCTCGAGCCGAATGCCCAAGTAGTCGGCGGGCGTGCAGGTGAGATCTGGCGCGGGCCCCGTCTCGGAGTCGCCGCCACCACCAGTCGCCTCGCCGATGATGCCCTCGCAGCCAGAAGCCGCGAGCAGGCCCACGAGCAACACACGTCGCATGAAGAACCTCACGAACGACCGAAGGAATGCGGGGGCCCGGAGTGTGACAGCCAGCCGCCCCCATTCAAGGAGGGCGTGCTGCCACCTGAGCCCACATCACTGCTCGACGATGTTGAACTCGGTGCGGCGGTTCTCGGCGCGGCCCGACGCGGTGCTGTTGCTCGAGATGGGCTTGGTCTCACCGAAGCCGACCGACTCCATGCGCGCGGGGTCGACGTTGAGCTTGATGAGCGCCGCACGAACCGAGTCGGCGCGAGCCTGCGACAGCTTCATGTTCTTCACGTCGTCGCCGACCGAGTCGGTGTGACCTTCGACGCGCACGCGCTTGATGTTCGGGTTGTCCTTCAGGGCCTGGGCGACCTCGCTCAAGATCTGCTGGCTGACCGCGCCGACGATCTTCGCGCTGCCGGTGGCGAAGTTGATCTGCTTCTTGATCTCGATGCGATCTTTCGTGACCTGAACCAGCGAGTACTTCTTTGGACAGCCCTTGTTGTCGACGGGGCCGGGCTGGTTGGGGCACTCGTCCTTGTCGTCGAGCACCGTGTCTTGATCGTTGTCGGGGTCGGGGCAGCCGTCGTCGTCTTCGAACAGGTCCTTGTCTTCGGCGACCAGCTTGCACTTGTCGCTCGAGTCCGGAATGCCGTCGCTGTCGTTGTCGAGATCGGGGCAGCCGTCTTCGTCCTGGAAGTCGTCCGTGTCTTCAGGCTCGTTCGGGCACTTGTCCTTGTCGTCGGGAATGCCGTCGCCATCTTTGTCGGTGACGGGGCAGCCGAAGTTCTGAATC
>JAACJQ010000097.1 GCA_016879935.1 Archangiaceae bacterium
GAATCACGCCCCAGCCCGGGAGCGGCACGGTAGCGTTCCCGCCGTGCGCGTCGGCCGCTACGACATCATCGAGAAGCTCGGTGAAGGCGGCATGGCCGAGGTCTTCCTCGCGCGCTACGAGGCGATGGCCGGCGCGGTGCGCAAGGTGGTGGTGAAGCGCATTCTGCAGTCGGTCGTCTCGGACGAGCAGACGCTCGCGCTCTTCATCTCCGAAGCGCGCCTCACCATGCAGCTCTCGCACGGCAACCTCGTGCAGGTGTTCGACTTCGGCGAGGCCGACGGCCAGTGCTTCCTCGCGATGGAGTACGTCGACGGGCTGTCGCTCGCGCTGCTCCTCCAGGCCGTGAAGGAGCGCGGGCTCCCCGGCGTGCCGGCGCCCATCGCCGTCGCCATCATCATCGAGGTCGCGAAGGGCCTGCACTTCGCGCACACGCGCGCCGACGAGCACGGCAACCCGCTGCTCATCATTCACCGCGACGTCAGCCCCGAGAACGTCCTCGTCAGCTACGAGGGGCAGGTGAAGGTGACCGACTTCGGCATCGCGCGCGCGCGGCTCGAAGGGCGGCAGTTCACCGCGCCGGGCATCTTCCGCGGCAAGCCCGACGACGCCGCGCCCGAGCAGGCCCGCGCCGAGGTGCAGACCGCGCGCGTCGACGTGTATGCGACGGGTCTGCTGCTGGCCGAGCTGATCACCGGTCAGAACCCGCAGGAGGGCCAGCTGACGCGCGTGGCCTCCGAAGGCCTGCGCCTGACCATGCGCTCGCCGCTGGTCGACTCGAAGCTCGCCGCCATCATCGACGCCGCCATCGACCCCAACCCCAAGACGCGAATGCCGTCGGCGCTGGAGCTGCAGCACCGGCTCACCGAGTGGCTCGCGACGAACGCGCCCATCGCCCTCGCGTCGGGCGTGCCCAACTTCATGGCGTGGCTCGACCCGTCGGCGCTCGTGCAGCGCGGTCTGCCGACGAGCGTGCCTCCGAACTTCGCCGAGTGGCTCGGCTCGTGGAGCCGCAACCAACGCACCGACCCGCAGCAGCCCGCGCTCGAGGTGAACAGCCGACGGGTGCAGACCGTGCCCGAGACGCCCGAATCGAAGGCGAGCGTGCTCTCCACCCTGCCGCCCACCACCATCGAGACCACCGCCGACGTGCCGCTCGAGGACGTGGTGCCGAAGACGCGCGTGCTCGAGGGGCCGAGCGGAGGCCGCACGTGGCTCATCGCGTTCGGCGCGGCGCTGGTGCTGATCGCAGGCGTGGTGATGCTCGGCGCGCTCGAGTCGTCGGAGGCGCCGACGGTGGTGCCGCCCGCCTCTCCCATCGTGCTCGGCGCGCCGCCTGCGCCGCCGCCGCCGAAAGACGTTCCCGTGGAGATGCCGCCGCGGCCACCACCGCCCACCTCTCAGGTCGTTCGCAACGTCACCACGTACCCCGCGCAGGCGAGGCTCCTGGCGGGCGTGCACAGCGTCGAGCTCTCCACGGTGACGAGCGGGCTGAAGCTGTCGAAGCTGCTCCCTGCGTCGGTCTCGGGGCCCCTGCTGGTGCGCCGCACGACGAAGGAGACCTCGAGCCCGAAGCTCGTCGCCGCCACGCTGTCGAACGGCGCCTTCACCATCGCGCAGGTCGGCTCGGAGTGGACACTCATCGACTCGGCGCAGACCACAGTGTTCGTCTTCGATCAGCACACGCGGCTGTTCTGGCAGCGCGTCGACGTTCAGGTCGGCAGACGTACGAAGGGTGGCGTCGAGTTCGTGCAGACCTTCGGGAACGCAGGGGTCGAGCTCATCGTGTCGGTCGACGAGGCACAGCGCTTCGAGCTGAGGTCGCTCGACCCGCAGACGACGTACCAGCTGGTACTGCGGCCGAGCGAGAAGCCCGTCGCGGTGTTCGTCATCGAGCCCGGAGCGACGCGACGGAAGGCGAGCCTGCCCGCGCCGGCCCTGCTCGTGCCCGGCCGCGCGCTGACGGTGAAGGGCGCCGACGTGTTGTGGCTGACGATGCTGGCAGCGCCTGGCGTGACAGAGGCAGTGGTGGAGATCACCGAGCCGAGCGCCGCGCCCGTCGTCGTGCGTGGCACGCCGTCGCCGCCGCCGCAGATGAGCATCGACGACTACAAGCGCCTCGCGCGTGAGCACGGCGCACGCGGCCAGTGGAGCGCCGCCCTCGTCGCGTGGGAAGCGTGCCTGACCATCAGGCGCGATCTCGATTGCCGGGCCGGAGCCGAGACGGCCCGACGAAACCTCTCCCCATGACTTTGCACTCCCCGAGCCGGTCGGGGGTGTGCGAGTGGAGTTCGTGATGCGTCATTCCTTCCTCTCCCTGGTGTTGGTGTTCGGTGCACTCGGCGCGTGTTCGCCTGCGCAGCGCAGGTGCGCGGACTCGTGCCTGGGCTGCTGCGATCTGAACGGGCAATGCAAGACGGGCAACACCGTCGACTTCTGCGGCGGCAACGGCGTGTCGTGCCGAAGCTGCGCGCAGAATCAGGTCTGTCAGATCAACACCTGCGTGTTGATCACCGGTGGCACGGGGGGCGGCTTCAGCGGCAGCGGCGGCGGCTCCACTGCGGGGGGGCTCGACGGCTGGAGGCGCCACGTCAGGAGGTCTCGCGACGGGTGGCGGCTCGACGGCGGGCGGGCTCGCGACGGGTGGCGGCTCCACGGCAGGTGGACTCGCGACGGGCGGCGGCACGACTGGCGGCGGCCTGGCGAGCGGCGGTGGCTCCACGGCAGGGGGAGTGGCGACGGGCGGCGGCTCCACGGCGGGTGGGCTCGCGACGGGCGGCGGCACGACCGGCGGAGGTCTGGCGACTGGCGGCGGCTCCACGGCAGGCGGAACGGCGACTGGCTGTGGAACCGGCCCTGCGTGCACGACGGGCAAGCGCTGCGTCGGCGGCGTCTGCGTCTGCGACGGCACGTCGTGTCCTTCTGGTTGCTGCTCCTCGGCGGGCAACTGCGTGGCGATGTCTCAGGGGTCGTGCAACCTCAACGGCGGCGCCTGCATTTCGTGCGGTGTCACCGCGAACGTCTGCACCACTGGCGTGTGCATGTGCGGCAGCAGCGCGGCGTGTTCGTCGGGCCAACGTTGTTCGAGCGGTACTTGCGTCTGCGACGCCACCTCGTGTCCGACCGGCTGCTGCTCGGCCTCGGGGGTCTGCGAAGCAAGGAGCGTGGCGACGTGCGGCACCTCGGGCGCGGCATGTACGGCGTGCGGGAGCAACGCCGACACCTGCTCCGCCTCGGGCGCCTGCGCGTGCGGCGTGAACCCACCGTGCGGCGGCGGCCAGACGTGCGTGAGCGGCAGCTGCCAGACCGTGGGCGTCGACTGGCTGGCGCGCTCGGGCATCACGCTGCCGTCGTCGCTCTACGCGACTGCCGTGGTGTGGGACTCGAACCGGCAGCGCATGGTGCTCTTCGGTGGGCGGCTCTTCGCGGGCACGCGCGTCGCCGA
>JAACJQ010000098.1 GCA_016879935.1 Archangiaceae bacterium
ACGAAAGACATCGGCGCCGACTGCACCGTCTCGAAGGAGTGTCTGCAGGGCCTGCTCTGCCAGTCGAACAAGTGCGCCTACGTCGCGCTCGACATGACGACCGCGCCGAAGGGCGTGCCGCCGTTCCTCCCCGTGCCCGCCAGCATGCAGTGGCAGGGCGCGACGTGCCCCGCGCGAAAGACGACGGGCCCCATCACCGCGTTGTGGAGCCTGCCGCGCGACTCCGACGCCGCCGACGTGAAGCAGGACTTCTTCCGCCTGCCGTTCCCCAACGACGCGCACCGGGTGAACGGCCGCGTCGACTTCTCGCGCTTCCCCAAAGACCCGGCGCCGCTGTTCGGCTTCGACCTGCTCGGCCGCTACCTCGACCGCCTCGCCACCGAGCCGTTCGGCAACTTCCCCACGGTGACGTTCCGCTTCGACGGCCCCATCGACTTCGCGAGCATCAGCCTCGCCGGCATGGACCCGCAGCTGCGCTTCGTGAACCTCACCGACGGCCCCGAGTTCGGGTTCGGCCGCGGCCTGCAGTACGTCGTGAGCTCGGGCCGCAACCGCTACGTGTGCCCCGACTGGTTCGCGCTCAAGCCATACGTCGGTGATTCGCTTGCTGCGGGCACCTACGCCGTCATCATGAAGCGCGGCCTGAAGGACTCGATGGGCGCCGAGGTGCAGCCGAGCGCAGACTTCACGGCGATGCTCACGTCGAGCGCGCCGACCGACGCGAAGCTGGCCGCTGCGTGGAACTCGTACGCGCCGCTGCGCCGCTACCTCACGGCGAAGAACCTCTCGGCCACCGACCTCGTCACCGCGTCTGTCTTCACGGTTGGAGACCCGACCACGCTGGTGAAGTCGTTGAGCGAGAGCGTCGAAGCGACGACGGCTCCGAGCGCTGACCCGTGGGTGAAGTGCGGCAGCGGCCCGTCTCCATGCGCGAGTGATGCAGGCATCGACCGCCAGTGCACCGCGTCGAACGACTTCGACGAGTGGCACTCGCTCATCGAGCTGCCCATCTTCCAGCAGGGCACCGCGCCGTACCTCACGCCGATGGAGGGCGGAGACATCGTCGGTGGTGCCGACGCCGGCGTGCGCGCGCCCGTTCGTCGCGAGAAGGTCTGCGCGTCGCTCACCACGCCAAAGGGCACGCCGCCCGCGAACGGTTGGCCACTCATTCTCTATGCGCACGGCACCGGCGGCAGCTTCCGCACGCACGCGCTCGACACCTCGGCCGCAGCGCTCTCGAACGTCACGCTGGCTGATGGCGGCACGGCGGCCTTCGCGGTGCTCGGCTTCGACCAGGTCGGTCACGGCCCGCGGCGTGGCGCGCGGCAAGACGTGCACCCGAACGACATCGTCTTCAATTTCGGCAACCCGGCCTCCGCGCGCGGCACCATGGCGCAGGGCGCGGCCGACCTCTTCGCGATGACGCGGTTCGCGAAGTCGTTGCCCTCCGATGGAGGCACGCCGCCGCTCGACAGTTCGCTGCTCGGCGTCTGGGGCCACTCGCAGGGCGCGAGTGAAGGTGGCTTGTTCCTCGCCTTCGACCGTCGCCTCGAGGTCGCGGTGCTGTCGGGCGCCTCGGGCAGCCTCGCCGACTCGCTCACCACCAAGAAGGCGCCGGTGAACATCGCCGATGGGCTCGCGCTCGCGCTCGGTGAAGCGCCCGGCCCGGTGAGCTCGTTCCACCCGGTGGTGGCGCTGCTCGCGAGCTGGACGGACCCGGTCGACGCGCTGCACTTCGCGCGCTTCGCCGCGGTGACGCCAGCCGACGGAGCGACGCCGGCATCAGCGCGTCACTTCTTCATGCCGTGGGGCAAGGGCGACCTGTACACGACGTCGGCGGTGCAGCGTGCGTACGGCTCGGCGACGAACGCGGCGTTCGTGGGCCCGAAGGTCGACGACTTCGACGCGCAGGTCGTCAGCTCTGCGTCGGGCAACGTGATGACGCCGAGGCGCGTGACGTCGGTGATTCGCCAGTATGAGCCGCCGTTCACGCTGATGAGCCCGAACGACACCAAGGTGTACCAGTACGACGGGCACTTCGTGGCCTTCCAGGACGCGACGGCGAAGCGAGACGTCGTGCGCTTCTTCGGCCGCGCCGTGCGGGGCGAGGTGCCGGTCGTTCCCGAGCCCTGACCGGAATCACTGGAGCCGCCTGCCGGGAAAACGGCACCACGGGCTCCGCTTCTTCGTTACAACCGTCACCGTGTCGTTGCTCGACGCTCAGACGCTCTCCCGCCTCGGCGGCCTCAAGGTTCGCGCGCGCGCCGTCGTCGAGGGCGTGCTGTCGGGTCTGCACAAGTCACCGCACCAGGGCCAGAGCGTCGAGTTCGCCGAGCACAAGGAGTACGCGCCGGGCGACGAGCTGAAGCACCTCGACTGGAAGGCGTACGGCAAGTTCGACCGGTACTACGTCAAACGTTTCGAGCACGAGACCAACCTGCGCTGCACGCTCGTCGTCGATGGCTCGGGCTCGATGGGTTTCGGCACCGCGGGCCTGACGAAGCTCGAGGTCGCGCGGGTGCTGGCGGCGACGCTCGGGCATCTGCTCCTTCGGCAGCAAGACTCGGCGGGTGTCACCATCGCCACGAAGGCGCACGTCGTCGAGGTGCCGCCGCGGTCGTCAGCGTCGCACCTGCAGGTGCTGTTCGAAGCGCTCGAGGCGAACGACGCGAAGGGTGAGACCGACCTCGCGCGCACGGCCGACCTGCTCGCCGAGAAGCTGCCGCGCCGCTCGCTCGTCTGCGTGTTCTCCGACTTCCTCGACGACGGGCCCGATGGGTTGAAGCGGCTGCTCGCGCTGCGGGCGCGCAAACACGACCTCGCCATCTTCCACCTCGTCGACCCGGCCGAACTCACGTTCCCCTACGACGACCCGACGCTGTTCCTCTCGATGGAAGACGACCGCTCCCTCGAGGTGAACCCTCGCGAAATCAAAGAGAGCTACCTCGAGGAGTTCACGCGCTTTCTCGACGAGACGAAGGCAACGTGCACCGCCGCTGACGTCGACTACGTGCGCGTGCGCACCGACGAGCCGCTCGACAAGGTGCTGGTGAAGTTCCTCTCGCTGCGCACCGGCGGAGGTGCGGCGTGACGTTCGCCCACCCGTGGATGCTGCTCGGCACCCTGGCCGCGCTCATTCCGCTGCTCGTGCATCTCTTCGACCGTCGGCGCCCACGGCCCACGCCGTTTCCGGCCATCGCGTTCGTCATCAAGAGCCAGCGGCGCACGGCGTCGCGGCTGAAGCTGAAGCGGCTCATCCTCTACATCCTTCGCACGCTGTTCTTCCTCGCCGTGCCGCTGGCCCTCGCGCGGCCCGAGTTCGTGAAGACGGCAGCCGCGGGGACCGCGCGTGGCGCGGCTGCCACCGTCGTCGTCATCGACTCCTCGCTCGCCATGCGGTGGAGCGACGGCTCGAGCCTCTTCGACGTCGCCCGCAAAGAAGCGAAGGCCGCGCTGTCAGACCTGCTCACCGAAGAGCCCGCGACGCTGGTGCCGTGCACGCGCGCTCCCGTGGCGCTGGGCCCGCTCTCGTTCGAGAAGGCACGGCTCATCACCCAGGTCGACGAGCTGAAGCCCGGCTACGAGGCCGTCGATTTGAACCGCTGTCTCGAGGTGGCGGCGCGCGCGTTGGACGAGTCGCCGCTCGCGAATCGCCGCATCGTGCTCGTGTCGGCACTCGCGCAGAACGCGCTGCGACTCGAGGCGGAGCCTCCCGTCAGCACGGGGCCGAAGGGCGAGAAGGTGAAGCCCGAGATCGTGCTGCGTGACGTCGCGCGCGGCCGTGAGCGGCTCCCCAACCGCGCCATCGTCGACCTGCACGCGGAGCCCGCACCGCAGGCAGGCCCACGCGCGTGGCAGTTCACCTTCACCGTGCGCAACTTCGCGGCCGAGGCGCAGAAAGACGTCGAGCTCACGCTCCGTGTCGAAGGGCAGGTCGTCGCGAAGGGCTTCGTCGACGTCTCGGCCGATGGCACCGCGCAGAAGTCGCTCACGTACACGTTTCAGCAGGGCGGGACGTTGTTCGTCGAAGGTGTGCTGACGCCCGATGCGCTCGTGGAAGACGACGTGCGTGGCGTGGTGGTGACGGTGCCGAAGGAGCTGCGAGCCCTCGTCGTGAACGGCGAGCCCAACCCGCTGAAGGTGAAGGACGAGGCGTACTTCACCGACGCAGCGCTCTCGGCGCCGGGGAGCCCCGTTCGCGCAGTGGTGCGTGACACCGACGCCGCGTGGCGCGAGGACTTCTCGACGTGGGACGTGGTGATGCTGCTGAACGTCGCTCCGCCGCCGCCCGAGGTGGGCGCGCGGCTCGCCGAGTTCGTCGCGAAGGGTGGGGGGCTCTTCATCTCGTTCGGTGACCACGCCGAGGTCGACGCGATGAACGCCGCGCTCGGTGCCGTGTTGCCGCGGAAGCTGCGCGTGGTGAAGACCGCGGTCGAGCCTGCCGCGGCAGATGCCAGCTCGCGGGCGGCGCGGTTGAACGAGCTCGAAGCCGCACACCCGGTGCTCACGCCGTTCACAGGCAAGGCGCGTGAGGGCCTCGTGTCGACGAAGTTCTATCGGTACGTGTTGTTCGAGAGCGTGTCGAATGGCGACGTGACGGTGCTGGGAGCGCTCGATGACGGCGCTCCGGCGTTGCTGGCGATGCGCACGGGCAAGGGCAGGGTGCTCGCGTTCGCGTCGTCGGTCGATCGCGA
>JAACJQ010000438.1 GCA_016879935.1 Archangiaceae bacterium
CGAGGACCCGGCTCGAGCATGGTGACGTGATCGATCTGTATGGAACGCTGCTCGTCTTCTTGAGCGAGCCCGAGCACCGTGACGCCGAAGCCGAGGCTGCGATCGATCGCACGCCTGACGACGAGGGCGCGCTGCAGGTATGGGCTGATCGACTGACGGAGCGAGGCGATCCGCTCGGCGCGCAGCTGGTCACGGGCATTCCTTCACCCTCGTGCCTCGAGGGCTTGTGGGAGCTGGTCGACACCGGGCGACTCGAGCTGGAGTGGCGGCACGGACTCGTCGTCGGCGCGCGGGTGCGGTGCACCAGCGACGCGACCTTTCAGGACGTCGACCTGCTGGGCCGGCTGCTGTCGCTGCGCGTCTGCCGCTGGCTGAGATCGTTGACCGTCGATCTCTGCACCTGGACGATGCCGGCGCCGAGCCGATTGCAGAGTGATGCCGCAGCCGCCCTGCGCGGCCTCTTGAGCGGTGCCGAGCTGCCCGCGCTGGAGCGGCTCTCGCTCGGCTATCTCGCGACGCCACTGCCAGCCTCGCACTTTCGTGAGGCACTGCTCGAACGGCTGCCCGCGCGCTTTCCGCGACTCCTCACACCGCCGTCAGAGGTGCTGCCCGTCGTTCGACACGCGTGGCTCGAGGTGGTGCGTGTGGGTGAAGGCGTCGACTTTCAGCCGATCGGGCCCCAGGAGAGCGGGCGGATTCCGCTGCACACCGGAGTGTGGGTGGGTGGCGCCACGCCGACGACGTTGCGCGCGATCGCCCCGGGTGTGCGTCGCGAGGGCGTGAGGCAGAGCTTCGTCGTGCGACAGGAGGCGCCACAGTGGTGTCTCGTTCCGATGGAGCACGGCGTGTTGCTCAATGGCCACCCCGCCATGCCGACGAGGCTGCTCGAGGGTGACGTGATTCAAGAACCGCGAGGCACGGCATTTCGGTTCGTCGTTCGCCTCGAGCCCTCACAGCGCCGATGAAGAGCCTTCGAATCGTCGCGGTTCGACCTGCCCTCTCCGCTGGCTGGCCGTAAGCCGCTTCGCACGGTGACCTCGCGGCCACGAACCCTCTGCTATGCCGCCACCATGAGCACGACTGCCGCCAAGCGCCCCAAAGACTCGCTCACCGAGATGACGCAGATCCTCCTTCCGGGAGATGCGAACGCGCTCGGTGCAGCGTTCGGTGGAAGCGTCATGGGGTGGATCGACATCTGCGCCGCCGTCTGCGCCCAACGCCACGCGAGGCAGACTGTCGTCACCGCCTCGATGGACGACCTGCACTTCCACGCTCCGATCAAGGTGGGCATGGCAGTCACCCTTCGCGCTCGCGTGATCGCCGCCTTCACCACGTCGATGGAGATCGGCGTCACCGTGCACAGCGAGAATCCTGTGACGGGAGAAAGGCAGCTCACCACGAGCGCGCTGCTCACCTTCGTCGCGCTCGACAAAGATGGGAAGAAGCTCGCCGTGCCTCCGCTCGAGTTCGACACCGACGAGGAGCGCGCGGCCGCCGACGACGCGCGAGATCGCCGCACCGAACGCCTCGCCCGCAAAGACCGTGGCGCCCGCTGGCTGGCGCTGGTGCTTCAGGCCGACCGCGGGCGTTGAGACCTCGCGCATCGACGTGATTGGGAGCAGCACCTGTCGTCCGTCGCCGTCGTTCACCGACTCGGAGTCGGGCGCGCCTCTCGATGCCAGGTGACTGATCTTCGGGCGCCCACGAGGAGAGCCGATGACGGCCCGCCGAGCGCTGCTGTTCCAGGTGCGACGGCGACCGATGGGTTCGTGAGCGTCAACGAATGTGGCGACTGGGTGCTCCACCCAGCGTCGCGTCGAACGTCAGGGCCTCAGCCAGTCGGAGTTCTGCTCAACGACGGAGCACGAGCGTGTGGCCGTCTTCCCCGAGCTCGGCCACGTCGTTCACCACGAGCGCCTGAAACCCCTCGGCCTGCACCGTCACGGGTTGGCCGGAGAAGGGCTGGCGCTGGGCGAAGACGATGTTCGCCAGCACGTTGGTGCGCAGCTGCGCGATCACGTCGTCTCCCTGCTTGAACGTCAGCGAGACGTCGGCCAGGTAGTTCCCGTCAGGGTCGAGCACCTTGAGCCAGTAGCCCTCGGCAGGCATCAGCTCGAGCTCGACCATCGTGTTCGGCTTCGAGGTGGCGTTGCTAAGCGTCGAGGGCGCGAAGCCGTCGGCGACCGCAATCAGCCGGGCCGACGCGAAGGTGCTCGTCGTCAACACCTGGCCCTGCTTGTTCGTCAGCCCGCGAAACAGCACCGTCGACGGGCACTCTGACGAGGCCGAACAGCCAACGGGTTCGGAGGTGATCGTCACCCCAAGACAGGTCAACGGGCCGCCGGTACGCCCATCGAGAATGACGAGATCGCCCTTCCCCTCGGGCCCGCACGCAGCGGTCTGCTTCTGGTTCTCTGGCGCATCGGGGCGGCCAGCTTCGTCGAGCCGTGAGTCACCGCCACCGACAGCGTCTTTCGTCGTCACGCACCCGGCGATGCCGAGCGCGAGCGCCAACCAGAGCCCCCTCGCCACGTTCAAGCTCAGGCCGAGAACGACGAACCGCAGCCGCACGACGACTTCGCGTTGGGGTTCTCGAAGCGGAAACCAGCCGCCGTGTCGGTCTTCACCCAGTCCATTCGGCTGCCGGCGAGGTACTTCGCCGAGAGCTTGTCGGTGACGATCTGCACGCCGTCCTGGGTCCAGAGCAGATCGCCCTCCTTCATGTCCTTCACCATGTTCAGGTCGTAGCCCAGGCCGCTGCAGCCGGCGGGCACCACGCGCACCGTCAGGTAGTGCCCGTCGAGGCCCTGGGTCGCCATGACCTCTTTCACCTGAGCCACCGCGGCCGCTGTCAACACCAGCACCGGGGCTGCGGCGTCGGTGGAAGGAGTCGAGGTGGTCGAAGGCGCAAGATCGGAGGCGAGGGTCGTGTCCATGGTCGCGTTCTTATAACGACCGGCGATCGCGAGGCAAAGCCAGCGACCTGCTCTGCCCGCTCAGAAGCCGACCAGCTTCGAGACGATCTCCTTCATGATCTCGCTGGTGCCGCCGCCGATGGTGATGAGGCGAATGTCGCGCCAGGCCCGGGCGATGGGCGTCTCTTCGATGTAGCCCATGCCGCCGTAGAACTGCTGGCAGTCGTACGCCACCTTCTGCGCGAGATCGCCGGTGACCAGCTTGGCCATCGAGATCTCCTTCACCGGGCTCTCCTTCGCGTCGAAGAGCTCGACCGCGTGGTACGTGAGCCGGCGCGCGGCCTCGAGCTGGGCGAGGTGTTCGACGAACTTGTGCCGCCACACCTGGTACTTGATGAGCGGCTTGCCGAACGCGCTGCGCTCGTTGCCGTAGCGAATCGCGTCGTTGATCATGAGCTCCATGCCCGCCGTGGCGATGATCGCGGCCGTGAGCCGCTCGCCCTGGAAGTTCGTCATGATGTGGTAGAAACCTTCGTTCTCTTCGCCAAGCACGTACCGCGCAGGAATCTTGCAGTCCTCGAAGTAGAGAATCGCCGTGTCGGACGAGAGGTTGCCGATCTTGTCGAGCTTCTTCGAGACGCTGAAGCCCTTCACGTCGGTCGGGAACGTCAGCAGCGAGATGCCTCCGTAGCCCTCACCGCCCGTGCGCACGGCCAGCGTGATGAAGTCGGCGCGGGTGCCGTTGGTGATCCACATCTTCGACCCGTTGATCACGTAGTCGTCACCAACCCGCTTCGCAGTGGTCTTGATGTTGGCGACGTCGCTGCCCACGCCCGGCTCGCTGACGCCCAGCGCGGCGATCTTCTCGCCCTTCATCGCCGGCTCGAGGAACAACCGCTTCTGCTCGTCGGTGCCAATCTCGTTGATGATCGGCGTCGCCATCTGGCCCTGAACCAGCAGCGCCATGTTCACACCGGCATTCCGGCTGTGCGCGAGCGCCTCGCAGAAGGCCGTCACGTACCAATAGTCGAGGCCGCTGCCGCCGTACTTCGGGTCGTGGTTGATGCCGAGAAAGCCGAGCTCGCCGGCTTGCTTGAAGACCTCGCGCGGAAAGATGCCGGCGCGATCCCACTCCAGGGCGTGAGGTGCGAGTTCCTTCTCGACCCACTGCTGAACGGACTTGCGGAAGGCTTCGTGCTCGGGAGTGAAGAAGTTGGGCATGGACCGTCTCCAAAAAACCGGCGCTCAACGGCCGCCGGGTCGATGATTGACTTGAGAATCAATATCACGCGCGGGCCGGTTGCAACGGTCGCTTCGAATCTGGGGCCTGGGCGCTTGCAGCCCGAAAACACCACGCGCCACCGTCGTTCAGACCGGTGGCGCGTCGGTGACCTTCGCTGAGTCGAGACCTCAGGGCTGGCAGTAGCCGTAGCCGACCGGGGCTCCCGTGATCTGCAGGCAGCGCTGCGCGACGGGGACCTGCAGACACCCGGCGTTGCCCGCCATCACGTCACAGTAGGCGCGGCAGAGGCCCGTCGTGCCCAGCGCGAGCCCGTTGCAGTGGAGCGAGCGCGGCGCGGGAGAGGTGGAGAAGCAGACCGTCGCCGAGTTGCAGGCGTTGAGCTCGGTCTGGCTGCCCGTCGGAGCAGCGCAGTACGCGACAGGCGTGGTCGCAGACGAGTCGAAGTAACAGAAGGTGCCGGTCGGGCAATCGGGGCTGCGAATGTCGCACGGGCGGCGGCAGGCCTGCTGGTTGGGGTTCTGCACACAGACCTCGGCAGGATCCATCGAGCCACCGTCGGCACCGCCCATGGGGGCGCAGACGACGCCACCACGGCCACCACACTTGCAGACGCCGTCTTCCGGGTCGCAGCTCGTTCCCGAGGGGCACGAGCGGGGGCCGCCATCGGGCTGCGTGCACTGAGCGCCGCCCTGGCACTTCGGCGGCGGGCCCAGTGAACAGATCTGGTTTGCCGCACAGACCGGGCCTCCAGGGCCGCCACACTTGCAGACGCCGTCGACCGGGTCACAGGTCGTTCCGTTGTTGCAGGTGACGCCCAGACACGCCGTGCCCGCACGACACGACCGAGCCGCGCTCGCGCAGGTGCCGCCGTCGCTGCCGGCCGGGCATGCGCACGCTTCACCACTCTGGCAGACGACGCCGTTGCACTTGCAGAAGCCGTCTTCGCTGTCGCACAGGTTCGCGCCAGTGCACGCCACGCCCTTGCACACGTTCGCCACGCACATGCGCGACCCATCGGAGCTGGTGATCGAGCAGCTCTGGGTGGCGTTGCACGAGCCCGAGCCGCACAGGCACCGGCCCGTGCTCTGATCGCAGCTCTCGTTGCGGTTGCAGCCACGCGCACGGCAGTCGACCGACGGGGCACAGGCCTTGGTGAGCGGGTTGCACTGCTCGTTCGCAGCACAGACGAGCCCGCCCGTTCCGCCGCACTTGCACTGACCGTCGAGCACGTCGCAGCTGGTTCCGAACTTGTCGGAGCAGTCGACGCGCGCACACTTCGTCGACTGGCAGGTGTTCGCCACCGGGTCACAGACGAAGCCCTCGGGGCAGATGACGCCGCCGCGCCCGCCGCACTTGCACGCCCCATCACCGGGGTCGCACGCCAGCGGCGACTCGCACTGCACATTGCGGTCGACGCACAGGTTCTTCGTCGTGCCGCCACACGAGGCCGTCACGGTGCCTGTCGCCAGCGCCGCCAGAGCCGCCCACACCACGTTCTTCCAGATCCTCACAATGACCTCGTCAGCAGAAAACGGTTACCAGGTTCAGCCGGCGACACGCACTCAGGCGCGGCGGCGACGCATCAGGAACAGACCAGCCACTCCGAGCGCGAGCGTGCTCAGGCCACCACCCGTGGAGCACCCGCCGCTCTTCTGGCTGGCGGCGAAGTCGGGCTGGAGTCGAATCGACAGACCACGAACGTCTTGCCGGCCGCCCTCGTCAGCCACCTTCACCAGGAACGTGTAGGTGCCCGGCTCCGCGTTGGGAATGCCGAGAATCGAACCGTCCGAGCCCATGCTCAGCCCGGTTGGCAGCGTCTGGGTCACCTCAGTCGCCACGCAGTCGAACTGATCAGCGCGCGTTGCCTGGCGAATGCAGGGCAGCGAGTACGTCACCACCGCGTCGCGGCCGCCGTTGTGCGAGAGCTTGACGGCGTAGCTCTGGTTCACGAAGGCATCGGGGAGAATCGTGGTGGTGATGGCGAGCGCCTCGACGTAGCCGACGAGCAGCGTCACCGAGACGGAGTCTTCGGTGCCTGCCCCATCGACGACCTTCAGCGTGAGCGAGAACAGACCGGCCTGCTTGGGCGTGCCAGAGAGGAAGTCCTCGTTGACGCCGTCCTGAATCGTGAGGCCGAAGTTCTCGGGCAGCCCCATCTGAACGGCGCCCGGTGACTCGGTCGGGTTCTGCGGCAGCTGCTGGAAGCGGGTCACCGACCACTGGTACGGCGCGCGGCCACCCACGACCACGAGCCGCTGCAGGTAGCTCTGACGGAGCACGCCGCGGACGAGCGCCGTGGTGCCGATGCTGAGCGTCGTCGGGTTGACCACCCGAACCTTGAGCTCGCGGGCAACCTTCGCACTCGCGGAGTCGGTCACCTCGACCTCGAACACCTTCTCACCAGATTCGGTCGCACGCCCCTCGAGGAAGCCGTCACCTGAGAGCGCGAGCCCGTCGGGCAGCACGGCATTGGGCCGGAGCGCCCACTGATACGGCGGCTTGCCACCGACCGCGATCAGCGAGGCGCTGTAGGCGCGGCCGAACTCGGCACCCGGCAGATCTTGATCGACGATGACGAGAGGCAAGGAGCCCGCACCAACCATCATGCTGAGCATCTGGGTCGCGGTTGCAGCGCCCGAGCTCGCGGTCACTTCGAAGGCGAAGGCTCCAGTGCGAGCAGGCGCACCCGAGAGCGTTCCGTCGGCCGACAGCGACATGCCCGCGGGCAGCGCTCCCGCGCTCACGGCCCACGTCACGGTCCCGGAGCCACCCGTCGCGCGCAGGCGCAGGCCGTATGGCGCGTACTGCGTTGCCGCCGGAAGGCTGTTGGTGAGCACCGACAGCGCCCCCGTCGAGACGACGGTGCCTGCGGCTGCGACAGCGCAGTTGTTGACGACCGAGATCTCGTCGATCGCGAAGGCCGCGGTGGCGTTGGCCCCGTCGAAGTTCGCGCACACGCCGATCCAGTAGGTGCCTGCGGTCAGGTTGGCGGGCAGCGCCACCGTCTCGTTGGCCGTCTCGACCTGCCCCGGAGTCAACCCCGTGGAGGTACCGACCGGCGTCAGCGCACGATCGGAGATGCTGATCACGTTGTTGTCCGAGAGCAGCACCGTGTACTTGAACGAACCGACAGCGGCGTTGCCGAGATTCGAGAGCGTGCGCGCCACCGAGATCATGCCGCCCGGTGTGGTCATCGCCGGAGCAGTCACTCCAGTCACCGTGACGTCACCACGCGGCGCCCCAACGACCATCGTCGCAGGGGGGCTGAGGTTGTTCGTCTCGTTGATCTCGGGAACGGAGTTCGCGGGGTCGATCACCGCCAACACGAAGAAGCTGCCCGCCGTCACCGTCGCGGGCAGGTTGCCGGGGAAGGTGACCGCGAACTCGTCGCCGACCGGAACCATCGCCGCCATCGCGTCTCCGATGAGCGTGTCGGTGGCGGTCTCGAGGATGGCGTCGGTCGAGAGGTAGAAGCGCACGGTCACGTTGTTCGCGACACGGCCACCTTCGTTACGAACGAACGCCGTCGCGCCGTACCGCACGCCCGAGTAGCCGGTCTGATCGACGGCCAGTCTCGTGATTCGCAAGTCGGCCGGCAGGAAGAAGTCGATCGCCTGACTGGTCGGCCAGTCGGTGCTCGAGCAGTTCGAGGTCGCGGTGCACGGAAGGCCCGCGACCCCTGCGCCCACCGCACCCATGATGCCGACCGAAGCCGAGCTCGTTGGCGGGGTCGTGGCGCCGTAGCTGAAGCGCACCTGGTTGGTGGTCTCGAAGAGGTGCGCCTGGAAGGCAAACCGCTGAGCAGCAGGGGTCGTCGTCGCCGTGCCCATGTCTCGCCACTCGAAGATGACGACGCGGTTCGGGGCGCTTCCCGTCACCTGCCAGGCGAAGTTCGCGGAGGTGCCGGTGGGAACGGCGAGGCTCTCCCACCACGGCGCGATGATGGTCGAGGGAGAGAACGACGAGTTGTGCGGAATCGTCGTGTTGAACGAGTCGGCATCGTCTGAACCGGCAAGCGAGAGGTAGCCGTACCGCGACATCGACACTTCCGTGTACGTCTGGTTGTAGAACTTGAACGCAAACGGGAGCGTGACGCGGGCACCGGCGAGGGTGCTGGGCGCCACGACGGTACGAGCAGCTGGAAGTGACTGGTACGGCAGCGGCGCGGGCGTCGACGCCTGATACGACTGCGCGAGGCCAACGACGGGAAGCGCGACCGCAGCCGCCGCCACGAGCGGGGCTGCACGTCGGCGCGACCCGCGCAGGAGCGCGAGCAACGCGATGACGAACAGGCCGAGCGGCCCGGCATCGGTGGTGCTGCACGCCATGCGGGTCGGCGCGCGCTCGACGACGAGGGCGTACGGCGCGAGACCGTTGGCGCCAGCGTTGTCCCTGGCTTCGACGACGAAGGTGAACGTGCCGATGGCGGCGTCGAGGTTCTCGACGGCGCCGGTCAAGGTGCCGTCGGCGCCCAGCGTGACGCCAGGGGGCAGCCGGCCAGAGGCGATCGACCAGGTGACGGTGCCGGCTGGCTGGGTGGCGAACGACGCGTTCACCGCCTCGTTGGGACGCAGAATCTGGGGAAGGTTCGAAGCGACGATGCGGAAACGGTTCGTGTACACGGTCACGGTGTAGTCGAGGGTGTCGCTCCGGCCACGGGCGTCCTCGACCGAGATGGTGAAGGTGAAGGTGCCCGCGCGGGTCGGGCGGCCAGAAATCGTGAAGACCCCGAACTCTTCCTGAGAGACGAGGCCGGGCGGCAGGTTGCCGCTGACGCTGAAGACGACGGGCCGGGCGAGCGCGCTGCCATCGGCGTTCTGCACGGCGATCTCGGTCGGCATGTAGTCCTGGCCGGTGATGGCATCAGGCAGCCGGGCCGTCTTGATGACGATCGAGCCAGCCGCGACCAGCCGGAGCTGCAGCTCGCGGCGGTTGATGCCGCCGGTGGCGTCGCGCACCTCGAAGGTCACTCGGGTGACGCCGTCGGGGGTACCAGCACGAGGCGCTCCGCCCAGCACGCCGTCGGCGCTGAAGGTCAGGCCTGCCGGGAGCGCGCCAGCGGCGACACGCCAGGCATACGGCCTCGAGCCGCCAGCGGCTCCAAGCGGGAAGTTGAGGGTCGCCGAGGGGCTGTTGACGATCGCGGGAATCGACGCCGTGGTGATCTCGACCTGAGACGTGGCGGGCAGCACCCGCATCACCAGCCGGCCCGTCGCCACACGGCCGTTGTTCGACACGTTCACCGTGAAGGCGCGAACACCCGTTCCACCGACGCCCGAGGGGGTGCCCTGGAGTTCACCTTCGGCCGAGAGCGTCACGCCCGGGGGCAGTGCACCCTGCGCGGTATCGACACTCCACATCGACGCGCCGTTCTCACCCGAAGCGCTCAGGCGATAGAAGTACGAACGGCCGACCGTGGCGTCAGGCAACTGCACGTCGACGATGCGCAGCGACGACTGCACCACCTGCACCACGTTCGACGAGAACGAGTTGTTCGTCTTGCTCAGCTCCGAGATGGTGTTGGCGGGGTCCACGAGACAGCCGACGTAGTAGCTGCCGGGCGGCATGGTGGTGGGCAGCTTGACGAGCTCCGTGCGCGAGTCGGCGGAGCCGCTCACCAGCTGCAACTGCCCCTCGAGCGCCACGCCTCCGTCGGCCAGCTGAATCTCGAGCGGCACGTCGTTCGGCGTGACGATGGTGTTGGCCGAGGCGAAGTACCGGTACGGAACGCTCGCCGCCGCGCGGTTGCCGATGTTGCGAACGGTGCGGAAGACGGGAATCACCTCGCCGATGCCCGCGCTCGCCGGAGCCTGGAGCGCAGAGATGGCGTAGTCGGGGGCCGGAGACTGGCCTCGAACGGGGCCGATGTTGCCCGAGTTGTTGCCCTTGTTCGACTCGATGACGGCGCCCAGCATGTCGAGCGAGACGAAGACGAAGTAGTTGCCCGTGGGCAGGCCGGCGTCTGCACGATCGGTGACTGGCAACGAGAAGGGAATCTCGAGCGTGGTGGAGCCGTCGGCCGAGAGGGTCTGGGCGACGACCTGCTCGGCGAGAATCTGGTCCGAGAGCAGCGAGAGCGTGCTGTCGGTCGAGAGCACGATGCCGATGCGGTAGTTGCGCGCCGCTCCGCCGCCCTGGTTACGGAACCGAACGACGGCTTTGTACTGCTCGCCGAAGAGCACGTTGCGAACAGGCACGCGCGTCGTCTGATCGATGATGTCGATCGCCTCGAGCAGCAGATCGGCGCGCTTGACCGTCACCTTCCCCGTCGAGAAGACGAGGTTGTTCCGCTTCGACGCCTCGGCGATGCGGCCGGCCGGGTCGAGCTGCAACACGTAGAAGAAATCGCCCTGAGGCGCATCGAACGGCATGGTGACGTTGATGCTCTCGTCGATCGTCTCGCCACCCGAGACCGCGCGAGTGCCGCGGTGAATGACGGGCAGCCCGATTGGACCCGCGCCTTCGCCGCCGTCGGGGAGCAGATCGATCGAGCCGCCATCGGGGAACACCACCAGGCCGGCGTCACGACCCGACGCGAGCATGATGCGGTAGTTGATCGTGCCAGCCGTCGAGCCACCACGGTTGAA
>JAACJQ010000439.1 GCA_016879935.1 Archangiaceae bacterium
CACTTCGTCGACGACTTCAAAGACTTCGTCACCGGGCACATCGGCACGCAGAAGTACCCGCGCGCGAAGGGGTGGGACCTGTTCTGGTTTCTCACCGGCAAGACGTTCTTCTTCACGTGGGCGTTCGTGGTGCCGTCGTTCTTCCACCCGGTGTGGCAGGTGCTGCTCGGCTACCTCCTCGCCTCCGTCGTGCTGAGCCTGTCGCTCGCGCTCACGTTCCAGGCGGCGCACTGCGTGGTGGGCGCGTCGTTTCCGAAGGCCTCGGAGCGGCACGAGTGGGCCGAGCACCAGGCGCTGACGTCGCTCGACTTCGCGCCGCGCCACTGGTTCTGGACCTGGTACCTCGGCGGGCTCAACTACCAGCTCGAGCACCACCTGTTTCCCCGCATCTGTCACGTCCACTACTCGGGGCTGTCTCCGATGGTGCAGGCCGTGTGTGAGAAGCACGGCGTGCCGTACCGGGTGATGCCGAGCGTCGGCGCCGCGCTGACGTCGCACGCGAAGTTCCTCGCGAGCATGGGCGTCGCACCCGTCACCGCGATGAACGTCGCCGCCGTGCCGCGACCTTGAGCAACCTGCGAAACGTCGGGCACTCGAGGTAGTTGGGCGCGGGGCACGCAGCGGCGTGGCGCAGGCCCTCTCGCATCGCGGTGAGCCGCCGAATGGTGACGTCGAGCGCGTCGGCTCTGGCGGTCAGCAGGCGGCGGTCGATGCGTGGCGTGCCGTCACGGCTCAACATGCTCCGCACCTCGTCGAGCGAGAACCCGGCGGCCTGGCCCAGCGAGATGAGCGCGAGTCGCTCGAGCACGGCTGCCTCGAAGCGCCGGCGCAGCCCGTGCCGGCTGGTCGAGGCGATGAGACCGCGCTCCTCGTAGAACCGCAGCGTCGAAGGGCGGAGGCCCGACTGGCGGGCGACCTCTCCAATATCCAGCTCGGGCATGCTTGACCTCAAGTCGACTTGAAGTCGCAGAGTGCGCCTCACCCCTGAAGGACGCAACCTGGAGGCGTGATGAGCGACGAACAGAAGCAACTGTGGAACGGCACCGCTGGTGCTGCATGGGTCGATGGGCAGCCGCTGCTCGACGAGATGTTCAGGCCCTTCGAGGCCCTGCTCGTGCGGGAGGCCGCAGGCGCGACGCGGGTGCTCGACCTCGGCTGCGGCACTGGCAGCACGACGCTGGCCATCGCGCAGGCGCTCCCTGGCGGCACGTGCGTCGGCGTCGACATCTCGGCCCCGATGATTGCGCGCGCACGTGAGCGCGCTGCTGGCGTCGCCAACGTGGTGTTTCACTGCGACGACGCGGGCACCCACGCCTTCGAGCCACGCGCGTTCGACCTGCTCGTCTCACGCTTTGGCGTGATGTTCTTCGCCGACCCGGTGAAGGCGTTCGCGAACCTGCTCGCTGCGGCACGGCCGGGTGCACGTCTCTGCGGCATCGCGTGGCGCGCCGCCGCCGAGAACCCGTTCATGACGGCGGCCGAGCGCGCCGCAGCGCCACTGCTCCCGGCGTTGCCGCCAAGACAGCCCAACGCGCCAGGCCAGTTCGCGTTCGCCGATGCGGGCCGCGTTCGCGCCCTGCTGCAGCAGGCCGGCTGGGTGAATGTCGAGCTCGAGCGCCTCGACGTCGAGTGCGCCCTGCCACGCGCGCAGCTGCTGCCATACCTGACGAAGATGGGGCCGGTCGGGCAGGCGCTCCGCACGGCTGACGACGCCACCAGCCGTCGTGTGCTGGAAGCCGTGGAGCCGGCGTTCGCGACGTTCGCGCGAGGTGACGAGGTTCGTTTCACCGCTGCGTGCTGGAGGCTCGCCGCCCTCGCGCCGTGAGGCCTGTCAGTTCGGCCTGGGAGCCCCGGCCAGTCGCGCGCGAAATCGTCGAAGGAGTAGCGTGGCTGGTGCACCGAGGAGGCGCACATGGCGAGCTTTCCCGTCGTTCGAGACTTCATGGACAAGGTCGTTCCCACGGTGACGCCCGACATGCCCATTCTCGAGGCCGTCGACTTTCTGCTCGAGAAGCACGTGACGGGAGCGCCCGTCGTCGACCCCGAGGGCAAGCTCATCGGCATGCTCACCGAGAAGGACTGCCTGCGGCTCCTCTCGACGGGCGTCGATGGTGACGTGCCCAAAGGCACCGTGCGCGACTTCATGACGACGAAGACCGACTCGGTCTCGCCCGACATGAACGTGTACTTCGTGGCCGGGCTCTTCCTCGGCGCGAACTACCGCCGCGTCCCCGTCGTCGAGAAGGGCAAGCTCGTCGGCGCCATCACGCGGTTCGACATTCTTCGTTCGATTCGCAAGGCGCTGAGCTGATCAGGGCTTCGCGCCGAGCAGCCGCAGGCCGTTCGCGAGCACGAGCAACGTCGAGCCCTCGTGCAGCACGACGGCCTCGCTCACCTGCGTGAGGCCGAGCACGCTGGCAATGACGAGCACCGCCGACACACCGAGCGAGATGATGAGGTTTTGCCGCACCGCTGAGGTCGCGCGCTTGGCCAACTCCACCGCGAAGGGGAGCCGTTGCAGGTCGTCGGCCATCAACACGACGTCGGCGGTCTCCATGGCGACTTCGCTTCCTGCGCCACCCATGGCGATGCCGATGGTCGCTGCCGCGAGCGCGGGAGCGTCGTTCACGCCATCACCCACCATGGCCACCGAGCCCTGCTTCGCGAACGCCTTGATGGCGTCGACCTTGCCCTGCGGCATGAGCGGTGCGCGCACGTCACGAATGCCGACCGACTTCGCGATGGCGTTGGCAGCGCGGGCGTTGTCTCCCGAGAGCATCACCGTCGTCTGAACGCCGAGGTCGTGCAGCGCGGCGACCGTCTTCTGCGCCTCGGGTCGCAGCGCGTCGGCGACGCCGATGACGCCGAGGAACGTGCCTGCGCGTTCGACGACCATCGTGGTCTGGCCCTGTGCTTCGAGCGCCTCCACCGCGGCGCGTGCCGTGTCGAGGCCGGTGTGTCCCTCGAACAACGAGAGGCTGCCGATGGAGACGGCCTGACCTTCGACCGTCGCGCGCAGACCCTTGCCGTGAATCGCCTCGAGCCCGCTGGCTGTCGCAGGCGTGACACCCTTCGCCTTCGCGCCTTCGACGACCGCATGCGCGAGGGGATGCGCGGAGAGGGCTTCGGCTCCCGCGGCGACCGAGAGCAACGTCGACTCCGAGGTGCCGTTCAACGTCGTCACCGACGTCAGCTTCGGCTTGCCGATGGTGAGCGTGCCCGTCTTGTCGAAGGCGATCGCGCGCACGCGGCCGAGCGCTTCGAGGTGCACGCCGCCCTTCACGAGCACACCGCCACGCGCAGCCGCAGCGACGGCCGACAACACGGCGGCAGGTGTCGAGATGGCGAGCGCGCACGGAGACGCCGCGACCAGGAGCGACACGGCGCGGAGCGCGGCCTCTTTCACCGAGAGCCCGCCGAACCAGACGAGGCCAATCGGCAGCAACACCGCGAGCACGAGAATGATGGGAACGAAGGTCTGCTCCACCCTCGTGGCGAAGCGCTGCGACGGGCTCTTTCGCGCTTCGGCTTCGACGACCATGTCGACCACGCGCGCGAGCACCGACTCGCTCGACAGCTTCGTCACCTTCACCTCGATGGCCGCCTCGGTGTTGACGGTGCCGCAGAAGACCTCGTCACCTTCGGCGCGCGGCACGGGAATCGACTCACCGGTGATGGCCGCCTGCTCGAGCGAGCTCTTGCCCGAGACGATGACGCCGTCGAGCGGCACGCGGTCTCCGGGGCGAATCACGATGACGTCGTCGCGCTTCACGTCGCGGACGGGCACTTCGACGACGTCACTGCCGCGACGAACGCGCGCGTTCTGCGGGCGCAACTTGCCGAGCGCTTCGACGGCCTGGCGGGCGCGCTCCATGGCGCGGTGCTCGATGGCGTGGCCGACCGAGAAGAGGAAGAGGAGGAACGCGCCTTCGAACCAGGCTCCGAGAATGGCGGCGCCGACGGCCGCGAGAATCATCAACGACTCGATGTCGGCGCGGAACTGGAGCAATGACTTGAGCGCGCCCTTCGCCGCGAAGAAGCCACCGCAGACGAGTGAGACGGCGTACGCAGCGAGCGGCGCCAGCGAAGGACCGACGGCGAGCTTCTCGAGCGCGAAGCCGGTCGCGAGGAAGACACCTGCGGCGATGGCGAGCGGGAGCTCGAGCTTCGGGCCCAGGCCACCGTGACCATGGGCCGCATGCGAGCAGGCGTGGCCGGCGGCGGGTTCTTCGAGCGGGTAGCCGAGCGTCTCGAGCGCGGCCTCGAGCTTCTTCGCCGAGATGGTGGAGCTGTCGAACTCGACGACGAGGCGCTCCGAGGCGTACGCGACGTCGGCCTGCAGAATGCCGGGCATGCGACGGAGCGCGTGCTCGATGGTGACGGCACACTGCGCCGAGTCCATCTCACGCACGAACCAGGTCTTGCTCAGGTAGCGCTTGCTGACCTTCGTGCCCGTGGAGCGCGCGAAGGCGAGCATGTCGGCGACGTCGAAGTGACCGGGCTCGTAGTGAACGCAGAGCTCGCGGTGGCCGGCATCGGAGCGAATGTGCGCGTCGAGCACGCCGTGACGCGCGCGGAGGAGTTCTTCGAATTTCTCGAAGCGCCCGGACTCGTCGGTCTCGCCGGGAAGAATGACGGCGAGGTCGAGCTGAATGGCGGGGCCACCAGTCTCTGCTGCGCGAGTGCCGGGCGGATGCTCGACGTGGTGGTCGTGACCGTGGTGGTCGTGACCGTGGTGGTCGTGACCGTGGTGGTCGTGACCATGGTGGTCGTGACCGTGGTGGTCGTGGTTGCAGCCTGGGCCGTGTTCGTGCGGTTCCGCGTGCGCGTGCCCGTGAGCTGCGTGGTCGTGCTTGCCGTCGGGACCGTGCACGTGCGCCGCAGCGCCGTGAGCTTCGTGCTTGTGGTCGTGTCCGCTGTGGTCGTGCGCCGCGTGGTCGTGTTTGCAGTCGGGACCGTGCACATGCGCCGCAGCGCCATGCTTGTGGTCCTCCGCCGCGTGGTCATGCGCTGCGTCCTCGTGCTTGCAGTCAGGTCCGTGCACATGTGCCGCGGCGCCGTGTCCTTCGTGCGCAGCGTGCGCATGCCCACCGTGCGAAGCACCACCATGCCCTCCGCACTCCGGGCCATGCACATGCCCAGGCTCGCCGTGCCGCGGCTTCTCACTCATCGTTGATGACCTCGTCGTCAGTGCGAATGCCCGTGCTTCTTCGTCCGCGTCGGCAGCGGAGGCGGAGCCTGTCTCGGCGTCTCGAGCTCGTGCTCATCTTCATCCGGCAGCGGCTGCGTGAACTTCTGCCCAGCCACCTCGAGCGTGAACGACGCACACCCCTTCGGCACGTCGAACTCGAGCACCGCAGGCAACCGGCCCTCGTACACCTTGAGCACCTTGCCCTTGTCGTCGCTGATGGTGCCGCCCGCCGCCACCGTCATCGTCTCGTCGACGAGCACCGCGACGAGCTCGGCCATCTCTTCCATGCGGTCGGCGATGCGGTGACACCACAGGTGGCCAACACCGGGATACTCGTCATGGCAGATGTCCTCCATCTGCTCTTCGTCGACCTGCTCTCCGACGCCGACGAGCACGAAGTTGAGCCTCGGCAGCCGGCCGGCGGCGATCTCCTTCGCGACCTGCGTCGAGTACGCCTTGATGTCGGCCGCGTCGTGCAACTGGCTGTCCGTCACCACCACCGCGAGGCCGCGTCGCGTGCCCGCCTTCGCCTGCTCCCGCACGTACGCCACGTAGTCACGCAGCACCGGCAACATCACCGTCGCCTTGCCGTACGAGCGCGGCCCGGGAAATTTGTACGACGCCGAGAGCTGGCCATCGAGCTCGCCCACCGTCTCGAGCTGCGAGCCGTCTCCCGTCGCCCAGTACGAGACGCGCAGCTTCCCATCGCGGTCCTTGCTCGCGAGGTACTGCAGCATCCACTGCATCTGCGGCTCGACCTGGTTCTTCACCGGAGCCAGCTTCGCGAGCACGCCGCGCGGCCCGTAGGTGGGCTCCATGCTCGCCGAGCCGTCCATGTAGAGCGCGACGTCGAGGCCCTCGACGGTCGGGTCGTGCAGCAGCGTCGCCACCACCCTGCCCGCCTTGTGGTGCACGTCGCTGAACGGCTTGACGATGACTTCGTGTTTATGACCCATCGCGAGCGCGCTCCGTCTCAGTGGTGGTCGTCGTCATCATCGTCGTCGTCGTGGTGGTCATCGTCTTCGGGAATGGGTTGGGTGAAGCGCTGACCGTTCACCTCGAGCGTGAAGCTCCTGGTGCCCTCGGGCACGTCGAACTCGAGCACCGCGGGCAGCCGGCCTTCGTACTGCTTCACCACGCGGCCCTTGTCGTCGGTGATGGTGCCGCCGGCCGCGACGGTCATGTTCTCGTCGACGAGCACCGCGACGAGCTCGGCGACCTGGCCAATCTCTTCGGCGATGCGGTGACACCAGAGGTGGCCGATGCCCTTGAACTCCTGGTGGGCGATCTCTTCGAGTTGCTCCTCGTTCACGTCGCCGCCGACGCCGACGAGCACGAAGTTGGTTCTCGGCAGCCGGCCCGCGAGCACTTCTTTCGCGACGCGCGCCGACATCTCTTCGACCTCGTGCTGGTCGTGAATCTGCCCGTCGGTGACGAACACCGCGCAGCCACGCTTCGCGCCGAGCTTCGCCTGCGCCTTCAGGTACTCGACGTAATCGCGAATGGCGGGCGCGAGGTTGGTGCGGGTGCCCATGTTGCGCGGGCCGGGGAAGAGGTGCTCCTTCACGTCGGAGCCCTTGAGCTCGCCCAGCACCTCGATGCCGCCGCCGTCACCACACGCCCAATACGCCGTGCGCAAGAGACCATTGCGGTCCTTCGTGGCGAGGTACTCGAGCATCCACCGCACCTGCGGCTCGACCTGGTTCGACATCGGCTCGGGCTTGCGGCCGAAGAGCCAGTCGAGGAACCGGTTCGACTTCGCCTTGTACTCGTACTCCTCACGCATCGACGCCGAGCCGTCCATGTAGAGGGCCATGTCGAGGCCTTCCACGGTTGGATCGTGCAGCAGCGTCGCGGTGACGTGCCCTTCTTCGACGTGCAAATCGCTGAACGGCTCGACCGGCTTCTCGTGACCCATGAACCCCTCCTGACGAGGGGGAGAGACGCTACTCGAACTGCCGGCGGCGGCCGAGGCTATCAAGGTTGCGTAACTTGCCGCCTGTTCGAAAGTCCTTCAGGGTTTATCGAACTTCTCAGTCATCGTATTGCCTTCGTCTCACCAATCTCGAGACGGCCGCCCATCTATGATAACCTGTTGAGTTTACCACAATTTGAGCACTGTCCAATTCCATTCTCACCAGTGCCGCAGATCGACAACTATCACGGATCCTCACGCTCAACGGAAAGCGCGATCTGTACACACGTTCGTGCGGAACACTCAACGACCAGACTCTGCTCCCTGTAACCAGGCGCACTAAAGGTGACCCCACAAAGCGAACCTCCTGAGAGCCCCAGAAAGAATGCTCCTGTCTCGTCTGTTGTGGTGCTGTCGACCAAGTCCCTCGAGCGCACGCCACCGTCTGCTCCAACGTAAACGGAAAGCGATTCAACTCTTGCGCGGTCGATCACCTGTCCACTCCTTGACCTGACCTTTCCTAACAGAACTCCCCTTCCAGTTCCGGGACTTATTGTCCGACAGGTGCGGCCGGCTACGTCCAGAATAACCACTGGCGGCTCGGTCGCGCCACTGGAAAACGCAAGGAGCGCCACGAGCAAGAGCACTCGCTCCTTCACGGACTTCGTCTCCAATAGGGGGTAAGCGGTGACTTCAGGTCAACATCCATAGACCAGTGCCAATACCCGAGTTCAGATGGGCTAAGCCCAAACCTCAGGACCGCCCAGTTTCCATAGTTCGCCCCGTAGTTGCCGTGCTGCCAAGCCTCCCAACTTGGCATCTCCCCCTTCATTCTCCACAGAACACTGCCAGAGGACCGGTTGACGAAATTGAAAATGCCATGCCCAAGTTCGTGTGCGAGAGTATAGAGCAACGAACGATGGTCTGTGGTGCGCCACGGTTGTTGAGCGTTTGAAGTTGGCATCAATGGTTAGCACCAGCCGCCCTTCGTCAGCCTGAGCAGGCCTCTCGC
>JAACJQ010000440.1 GCA_016879935.1 Archangiaceae bacterium
CCGAACGTTCCACCCGCCATCACCCGCACCACGCCCGCGAAGGTGCTGGTCGAGCTCGAGGTCATCGAGAAGGTGATGCAGCTGGCCGACGGCGTCGACTACACGTTCTGGACGTTCGGCGGCACGGTGCCCGGCCGCTGCATTCGCATTCGTGAAGGCGACACGGTGGAGTTCTGGCTCGAGAACCACCCGAACAACAAGCTGCCGCACAACATCGACCTGCACGCGGTGACTGGCCCGGGCGGCGGCGCGGCGAGCACCTTCACGGCGCCGGGCCACAAGAGCCGCTTCACCTTTCAGGCGCTCAACCCCGGCCTCTACATCTACCACTGCGCCACCGCGCCGGTCGGCATGCACATCGCCAACGGCATGTACGGGCTCATCTACGTGCAGCCCAAGAAGCCGCTGCCGAAGGTCGATCGCGAGTACTACGTGGTGCAGGGCGACTTCTACACCGACGCCGACTTCGGCCAGAAAGGCCTGCAGCCGTTCTCGATGAAGCGCGCCATCGACGAGCGCCCCTCGTACGTCGTCTTCAACGGCAGCGCGTTGTCGATGGTCGGAGACCGCGCCATCAAGGGCAAGGTCGGTGAGACGGTGCGGCTCTTCGTCGGTAACGGCGGCCCGAACCTGGTCTCGAGCTTCCACGTCATCGGCGAAATCTTCGACCGCGTGTACACGGAGGGCGGCACCAGGGCGCAGGAGAACGTGCAGACGACCATCGTGCCCGCGGGCGGCAGCGCCATCGTCGAGTTCAAGCTCGACACCGACGGCACGTACATTCTCGTCGACCACTCCATCTTCCGAACGTTCAACAAGGGCTCGCTCGGCATGCTGAAGGTCGAGGGCCCGGGTCGAAAAGACATCTACTCGGGCAAAGAGGTCGACGACGTGTACCTGGGCGACGAGGCGGTCGCGACCTCGATCAAGGCGGGCCCGGCGGTGACTCCGGCGGCGCAGGTGAAGCCCGACGGCAAGGCGCTGTTCATGACGAGCTGCGCGATGTGCCATCAGGGTGAAGGTCAGGGCGTGCCCGGCGCGTTCCCTCCGCTCGCGAAGAGCGACTTCCTCGCGAACATCTCGAACAACAAGCGCCAGGAGCTCGTCGAGATCGTGCTCCGCGGCAAGACGGGCAAGGTGACGGTGAACGGCACCGAGTACAACGGCGTGATGACGGCGGTGGCCGGCCTCGACGACGAGAAGCTCGCCACCCTGCTCTCCTGGGTGACGAACCAGTGGGGCAACAAAGCGCCGGCCTTCACCGCCGACGAGGTGAAGAAGCTGCGTGAGGCGTTGCCCGAGGTGAAGCCCGCCACGCCGGGTCACTGAGGAAGAAGCCATGCGCCGCGCGCTCTTCATGCTGACGATGGTGGTGAGCGTCGCGGGCGCTGCGCAGCCGATGGTCTCGATACCCGACGGGCGGTTCGCGCCGCTCTTCGGGCTCGACGTCGGGCAGCAGGCCTTCCCCATCGCGGGCTTTCGCATCGACGTTCGCCCGGTGACGCGTGCCCGGTTCGCCGCGTTCCTCTCGGCGAACCCGCAGTGGACGAAGGCGCGCGTGGCGAAGGCCCTCGCTGACGAGAAGTACCTCGACGGCTTCGACGCGAAGACGAACCCCGAAGCGCCGGTGACGGGCATCTCGTACTTCGCGGCCCGGGCCTTCTGCGCCGACCGCGGTGGTCGGCTCCCCACGACGCTCGAGTGGGAATACGTGGCCGCGGCCGACGAGACGAGACGCGACGCCGCGCGAGAGGCCGACTTCGCGCAGCGCATTCTCGACTGGTACGGCAAACCGAACCGGCCCGACGACCTGCTGCAGCCGGGCAGTCCGCGCAACGTGTACGGCGTCGAGGCGTTGCATGGCCTCGTCTGGGAGTGGACCGACGACTTCAACGGCCTCTTCGTCACCGGCGACAACCGGCAGGACGGCGACAAGGACCCGAAGGCGATGTGTGGCGCCGGTGCGACCGGCAGCGCCCGCCGCGAGGACTACGCGGCCTTCATGCGGTACGCGATGCGCTCGAGCCTCACGCCCCGCTCGTCGCTGCCACGCCTGGGCTTTCGCTGCGTGATGAACGTCGAACGGAGCACGCCATGAGATTTCTGCTCTCGTTGTGTCTGGCCACATCGGCCCTCGCCGCGCCCGAAGAGAAGAACGTGCTCGCGCTGCCGACGCAGTGGAACACCGAGGCCGGCAAACGCACGACGCTCGAGGCGTGGAAGGGGCGCCATTACGCGCTCACGTTCGTCTACACCTCGTGCGCCGGCAGCTGCCCGCTCACCACGAAGAAGCTGAAGCGGCTCGACGCGGCGCTCGAGAAGGCCGGTAAGCCGCTCGACCTCGTCATCGTCAGCCTCGACCCGAGCCACGACACGCCCGAGCAGGTGAAGCAGTACCGCGCGCGCTACGGCGTGGAAGACGCGAAGCGCTGGAACGTGCTCGTGGGCGACGACGCGCAGGTGCGCACGCTGACGATGCTGCTCGAGTTCAAGTACACGAAGAACCCCGAGTCGGGCGTCATCCTCCACGACAACACGGTGTTCCTCGTCGGCCCCGACGGCAGCGTTCAGACCTCGATGTCGTCGCTCGACCAGCCGATGGAGGCGTTCATCGACGCAGTGCCCGCGTCCCCTGCACGAGGGCAGAAACGGCCTTCTCGATGAGCGTGCCCATGGGTGGCGCCATCAACTTCCGCGCGGGGCTGAAGCGACTGGCGACGAGTACCGAGCGCGCGTGGCTGAACGTCTCGAAGCCCTGACGGCCGTGGTACGCGCCCAGGCCGCTGGCGCCGACGCCGCCAAAGGGCAGTGACTCCTGCGCGAAGTGCACGAGTGTGTCGTTGACGCAGGCGCCGCCAGACTTCACGCGCGCGAGGATGCGGTCGGCGCGGCGGGCGTCGTCGTCGAAGTAGTAGAACGCGGGCGGGTGCGGCCGTGAGGCGATGCGGCTGATGGCTTCGTCCATCGAGTCGTACGTCTCGATGGGCAGCACGGGGCCGAAGAGCTCTTCCTGCATCGCGATGGAGTCGGGCCGAACATCGAGCAGCGCGACCGGCGCCATCACGCGACCACTCGTCACAGCGTCGCTCAGCACCTCGACCCGCGCGCCCTTCACCTTCGCGTCTTCGACGATGCGCAAGAGTCGTGCGTGCGCCCGCTCGTTGATGATGCCGGTGAGCCCGTCGAGCCGCGGGTACGCCTTCGCCACGCTGCGCTTCAACGCCTCGACGAAGCGGTGCTCGCTGCCCTTCTTCACCAGCACGTAGTCGGGTGCGATGCAGGTCTGGCCGGCGTTGAAGAGCTTTCCGACGACGATGCGCTCGGCGGCGAGGTCGAGGTCGTACGACTCGTGCACGAGCGCGGGAGACTTACCGCCCAGCTCGAGCGTCACCGGCGTGAGGTTCTTCGCACAGGCTTCGGCGACCAGCCGGCCCACCTGCGTCGAGCCGGTGAACAGCAGCGCGTCGAGCGGCAGCTGCGTGACCGCGCGCGCGATGTCGGCGCCACCCGTCACCACCACGACCTCTTCTGCGGTGAACACGTCGGCGACGAGGCGCGCGAGCAGCGCAGACGTCTGGGGCGTGAGCTCCGAAGGCTTGAGCAGCACGCGATTACCCGCGGCGAGTGCAGGAGCGAGCGGCCCGAGCGCGAGGTTCACCGGGTAGTTCCACGGCGCGATGATGCCGACGACACCGCGAGGCAGGTGCTCGACGAACGCCTTCGACGGCAGGAAGAACGGGTGTGGCCGCGCGGGCGTCCGCTCCATCCACTTCGCGAGGTGGCGGCGGGCGTACCGAACGGCGTCGACGGTGAGCAGCACGTCGGCGGTCAACGTCTCTCCCCGGCCGCGCACGCTGAAGTCTTCGGCGATGGCGTCGACGAAGGCGTCACGGTGGTCGACGAGCAACCGCTCGAGGCGCGCGAGGCGATCATCACGCTCGTCGAAGGAGGGCACCGGCACGGCATCGGCCGCACGGCGCAGGTGACCAAAGGCACGAGAGACAGGGTCGAGCGGTGCTTGCATGGCGAATTCTCCAAAGGATCGACTGGCCCGACCACTTCTCCACCCTCGCCACCCTCGGCGTCAAGGAGGGGGCTTGTGGAAGGCCCAACCAGTCAGCTAACTGGTCGGACCAGTTATGACCCAGACCGCCCGAAAGAACGTCGCCGAGAAGATCGCCAGCACCCTGCGCACGGCCATCGTGAAGGGGCGCCTCCAGCCCGGCGACGCGCTGCCGTCGGAGCGTGAGCTCGCCGAGAAGTACGACGTGAACCGCTCGAGCGTGCGTGAAGCGATGAAGCGGCTCGAGGCGTGGGGGCTGGTGAAGATTCGGCAGGGCGGCGCGACGCGCGTGGCCGACCTGCTGCTCGACGCGGGCCTGGGGCTCGTTCCCGCGCTCATCGAAGCCGGCGGCGAGATGGGCATGGGCATCATGCGCGACCTGCACGAGGTGCGTGGGCTGCTGCTTGGCTGGGGTGCAGAGCAGGCGGCGAAGAAGGCCGACGCGGCGTCGATGGCGCGACTCGAAGAGCTCGCGAAGCAGCTCGCCGACCCGAAGGCGAAGGCCGCTCAGCTGCAGCAGCTCGACTACGACTTCTTCCAGGAGCTGATGCTCATCTCGGGCAACCAGCTGCTCACGCTGCTCTCGCGCGTGGTGCGTGACGTCTACTTCCAGGGCGCGGAGCGGTTTCTGCCGCTGTACCGCTCCGACGTCTTCGACCCGAAGCACCACCGCCGCGCCGTGATGGCCATTCGCGCAAGAGACGCACAGGCGGCTTCCGATGCGATGCGCGCTCACGCCGCGTCTGCGCTCGCTCTGCTCGAGGAGAAAGCCCGATGACTGCGCTGACTTCGCTGTTCACGAAAGAGCCGGCCGACAACGCGCTCCGCTTTCACGGCCAGGCTGGCCACGTTGAGAGCTACTTCCTGCGCGCGAACGACCCGCACCGCCCACGCGCGTTCTGGCTGAAACAGTGCGTGCTCGCGCCACTGGAAGGCCCCGCGCTCGCCGAGAGCTGGTTCATCTGGTTCGACGGAGAGCAGCGCCGCACCATCGCGCAGCGCGTGTAGCAGCCGTTCTCCGAGGTCTCGTTCTCGGGCGACGACGTGAACTCGAAGGCCATCACGCTCGACCTGCGCGGGAAGGCCCGCGGCTCCCTCGACGCGCCCGAGGGTACGGCGGGCTTCGACGTCTCGTGGAAGCCGGTCGACTCGCCGATGGCCGCGCCGCTCTCGATTCTGCCGTGGAAGCTGCTTCGCGCCGGGCCGTTTCCGAAGTCGAAGCTGCTCACGCCCTCCCCTGCGCTGACCTTCGCGGGCTCGCTCACGCTTCCCGGTGAGACGGTGAACGTCGACGGGTGGCTCGGCATGCAGGGCCACAACTGGGGCGTCGAGCACACGTTCGAGTACGCGTGGGGCCAGTGCGTCTTCCCCGAGGCCGACGCGATGCTCGAGGGCTTCAGCGCGCGCGTGAAGGTCGGCGGCCGCACCACGCCGCGCCTCTCGGGGCTCGTCGTTCGTCGCGGCGCGCGCACGTACCGCTTCGACCGCATCTTCGACGGCTGGCGGCAACGCGCGACGGTCGACGACGACCGGTGGACGCTCTCGCTGCGCAGCGACGACGGCGACGTCACGCTCGCGATGGACGCACGCAGCCAGCCGATGGTGTGCCTCGGCTACGACAACCCGAACGGTGAGCGGTCGTACTGCTTCAACAGCAAGCTCGCGGCGGTCGAAGCCACGGTGCGACCGAGCGACGGCGCCTCGTTCACCTTGAAGAGCGCTCACGGCGGCGCGCTCGAGTTCCTTCGTCGTCAGGCCGACCCCCGCTTCACCCGCGTCGTCTGAGGAGCCACCCATGAAGCTCTCGTTCCAGGAGACGATGCGCGGCGAAGTGATGAGCCTGAGCGGCTACGTCTCGCCCATCGCGTTTCACATTCGCACCCGGCAGACGCACGGCGGGCACTTCGAGTTCGACGGCGTGGTGCACGCGGGGCCGTTCGGTGACGAAGCGACGTGCACTGGCGAGCTCGTCATCTCGCTCGGCGCGCTCGTGTACGAGGTGCGGTGGGGCGACTTCGTGCTGAAGGGGAAGAAGACGCCGAGTGTCTTGTCTCCGCTGCGCTCGATGACGGTGCTGCCGGTGACGCTCGAGCGAAAGGGAGAGACGGTCGCCTCGGGCACCATGACGTTCGACCTGCTCGACCTGCCGTCGTTCCTCGCGTCGTGGCTGCCGATGCCGAGCCGTCACACGCGGCGCTTCGAAGCGCGTCACGCCGCCGTCGCTCGCCGCCAGCTCGTCGGAGGGTCGTGATGTTCTCGGCCGACGAGCTTCGCCGCCTCGAAGTGTTCGCCAGCACGGTGCTCCCCGCTGGTCAGGTGCTGCCCGCTGCTGGAGCTCGAGCCGCCACTCGCGCCGCCGCGCTCATCGAGAAGTTGCCTCGCGCGGCCCAGACGGGCTTTCACGCGTTGCTGCGCTCGCTCGATGCGCAGGCCCTGGTGTCGTTTCGCAGCCGGTTCTCGCAGCTGCCGCTGGGCCGACGCGTCGAAGTGCTCGAAGCGCTCGACGCCAATGAAGCGACGAGCCTCGCGCTGCGGGCGCTCCTGTCTCCCGTGAAGCTCGGGTACTTCGACGACCGCGCCGTCTTCGAAGCGCTGGGCTGCACGTACGAGGTGCAACGGCCGAAGGTGCTCGAGCACGCGCGCTGGCGGGAGCAACACGTCGACGCCGCCACGCTGCCCGATGGCGAGACGCTCGAGTGTGACGTCGTCATCGTCGGCACCGGTGCAGGTGGTGCTCCCCTCGCCCACGCGCTCGCGAGCCAGGGTCACGCCGTGCTGCTCGTCGAAGAAGGCGGGTTCTTCACCCGCAAGGACTTCACCGGCCGCTCGATGGAGATGATGCAGACGCTCTATCGGCAGAGCGGGCTCACGGTCGCGTTCGGCAACACGGCGATTCCCATTCCCATCGGCAAGGGCGTCGGCGGCACCACCCTCATCAACTCAGGCACGTGTTTTCGCGTTCCATCGTCCGTGCTCGCGAGCTGGCGCAGCAGCGGGCTCGGTGAGTTCACCGATGACGCGCTCGCGCCGCACTACGAAGCCGTCGAGAAGTTCCTCGAGGTGGGCCCGTCGTCGAAGGCCGCGCTTGGAAAACCGGCGGAGCTCATCGCGAAGGGCTGTGACGCGCTCGGGTACTCGCACCAAGCGCTGAAACGAAACGCTCCGGGCTGCGACGGCCAGGGGCTGTGCTGCTTCGGCTGCCCGACCGACGCGAAGCGCTCGATGAACGTCTCGTACGTTCCCGCGGCGCTCGACAAGGGCGCGCAGCTGCTCACCGGCTTCAAGGTCGAGCGCGTGCTCACCGAGCGTGGCGTCGCGACGGGCGTCTCCGGCACCGCGCAGGGAAAGCCGCTCACGGTGCGCGCGAAGGTCGTCGTCGTGTCGTGCGGCTCGCTCATGACGCCGGTGCTGCTCGAGCGCAGCGGGCTCGCGAAGACGTCGGGCCAGCTCGGCCGCAACCTCTCCATTCACCCCGCGTCGGCGGCCATCGGGCTCTTCGAGGAGTCGGTGAATCCTTCGCGCACGGTTCCGCAGGGCTACGCCATCGACGAGTTCGCGAGCGAGGGCCTGTACTTCGAAGGCGGCACCACGCCGGCAGACCTCTCGGCCGTCGCGCTCGCGGGCTTCGGGCCGTCGTTCACGGCGTTCATGGAGCAGTTCGACCACACGTTCGGGTTCGGCTTCATGGTGAAGGACACCTCGCGTGGGCGCGTGACGGCGAACCGCGATGGAACGCCCTCCATCTCGTACTGGCTCAACGACCACGACCTCGCGCAGGTGCGGCGCGGCTTCGGCATTCTCGCGCGCGTGTACTTCGCGGCCGGTGCGAAAGAAGTTCGCGTGCCCGTGCGTGGTCACGAGCGGCTGCGGTCACTGAATGACGTGCAGGCGCTCGAGCAGGCCCGCTTCGCCGCGCGGCACGTCGACCTCACCGCGTACCACCCGCTCGGCACCGCACGCATGGGCATCGACCCGCTCGCCTCGGTCGTCGACGGCACGCACGAGACCCACGACGTCACCAACCTGTTCATCGTCGATGGCTCAGCGGTGCCCAGCTCACTCGGCGTGAATCCTCAGCTCACCATCATGGCGATGGCGTTGCGGGCGGCGCGCTTCGTGGGACAGCGGCTCGAGCGGCTCCACATGAACTCGGCGAACGACGGAGCTACGCTGCACGCCAGGGCCGGATGAACGAGGTCGTCGTGCGCGTGTCCCGTTTGGCCGTCGTTGCCACGTTGGTCGCTTCCCTTGCGTGGAGCAAAGGAGTCGCGCCCGCAGAGATTCCTCCGGTCAGCGACGGCGTGCTTCGGTACGAAGCGCCACACCAGCTCGGCCCCTGTCTGCAGCGCGGCGGCTGCGTGGTCGCGCGCGATGCCATCACTGGCGAACAGAAGTGGGTGGTGCAGGTCTACACGACTGTCTACGACCCATTCCTCGAGCAAGACGTGCAGGACGTGTTCATCACCTCGCTCACCCTCGCGAACGGGGTGCTCTCGGTGGTCGATCAGAAGGGCAGGCACTTTCAGATCTCGACGACGACGCGGGTCGTGACCGGCGACGGAGGCTGCAGCTCGGCACCAGCGTCGTGGTGGTTGGGGCTGCCGGCGTTGCTGTGGCTCGTTCGACGGCGGGTTCACGGCGGCCAGCGAACGGACTGAAGGGCGGAGAGGATCCGGTTCGTCAGCGCGCTTCTCGCTGAACCGAACGCAGCGCGAGCACGAGCGGCACGCCCAGCACCGGCACCAGTCCCACCCACCGCAACGCCGGCTGCTGACGAACGCGCGCTTCTTCTGCCGCGAGCAGCGCACCGAGCACGCAGCACGCGGCGAAGTCGAGCGTCATCGCGAACGGAAACTGCTGCGTGCGCACCAGCGTCACGAACCCGTTCACGTCGCCCATCACGAAGAGCGCCACCAACGTCAGCCCGAGCGCGGTCAACACCATGCCGAGCAGCCGGCTCGACAGGAGCCGCAACCACCACGTCTCCGGCGGCCTGCGCGGCAGCTCCCACTGGCGCAGCACCAGGTACGGCAGCAGCGCGTACGCTCCGAGCGCGAAGCTCGCGATGACGAAGGGCCACTTCGGCACCCGCTGCGCCTTCGCGTCGAACGCCAGCACCGCGAGGAACGACATCGGCAACACGCCCATCACGTTGAAGAGCGCGAAGAGCGACACGTTGATGCCCTCGAGCTGGCCCGCGAGCAGGCGTCGAATGGCGTCGTTGGTGTCGGGCGCAGCCGGCGGCGAGAAGACGAACGCCGTCGTCAGCAACAGCACCCACGTCACGAGCGCGACGAGACGGCTCAGGTCGTGGCTCCGGCGCGGCGCTTCTTCCACCGGCCCCACCGGTCCCACGCTTCGTGGGTGCCGAAGATGCCCTGCGAACGCGTCAGCATGATGAGCACCAGCAGCCCGCCGTAGATGGGCATGCGAATCTGGTCGACCTTCTGCGCGAGCGACGCGTCTCCGCCGCCCATCTGCAGGAAGACCGTGCGCAGCGCCTCGGGGAGCAGCGTGAGAATGACGGCCGCGACGATGGCGCCAGTCGTGCTGCCCAGGCCGCCCGCGACGATCATCACCACCACCTCCATCGACTTCACGAAGGTGAAGCTGCCCGGGTTGATGATGGGCACGAAGTGCGCGAACAGCCCGCCCGCGATGCCGGCGAAGAAGCTCGACACGACGAAGGCGCGCACCTTGTAGCTCGTGGTGTCGACGCCCATCGCCTCGGCGGCGACCTCGTCTTCACGAATCGCCTTGAGCGACCGCCCGTGCGACGAATCAGCGAGCCGCCTCGCGAGCAGCACGACCACGAACACCCAGAACCACACCATGAAGAACGTCGACGTCTGCGGCACGCCCGACACGCCGAGCGCGCCGCCGAAGTGGCCCACGAAGCCGCCGATGAGCGACAGCACCGGAATGCCGTCGAACGCCTTCGCGATGCTGTCGGAGTTCTGGATGACGACGCGAATGATCTCTCCGAACCCCAGCGTCACGATAGCCAGGTAGTCGCCGCGCAGGCGAAGGCTGGGCAACCCGACGAGGAAGCCGAAGACGCCAGCCGACACACCGCCGACGAGCAACGAGACGAGCAGAAAGAGCTGATCAGACGCGACGGGCCCGAGGAACGAGAGCTGATCATCTTTCAGGAGCAGCGACGTGACGCCCGAGACGTACGCGCCGACGGCCATGAAGCCCGCGTGCCCGATGCTGAACTGGCCCGTCATGCCGTTGATGATGTTGAGCGAGACCGCGAGCACCACGTTCACGCCGACGAGCGACGCCAGGTAGACGAAGTAGTCCGACGAGCCGAGCGCCCACTGGAGCACTCCGAGCACCACCACCGCGGCGACGACGGGCAGGAAGGACTTCACGGGCACGGCGTCTACACCAGCGACGCGCCGACACCAGCCCCGCGCTCTCGTCGTCTCGTGCGCCGCGTCTTGCTGGCGGTGACACTGGCGGGCTCGCGAACGCACAGGCGCTCAGTCTCGACCCTCGGTCGCCGGCAGAGGCTTCACCACGCTCGACGTGCGGCAGGTGAACGAGGTCGAAGATGCCGCAGGAGCGCTCCGACGCTCATGCGCTCGAGGCAGGGCTTCTGTTTCTCCGTCTTCCTTCTCGCGAGACTCCGACGACGACTTCGCTAGCTTCGCCGCATGAACCTGCTCGCCTCGTACGGAAAGCGCGCCCAGGGAATGCCCGTCGTCAACGTGGTGTCCGAGTCGGTGATTCGTCACGGCGCCGCGCTCATCGACCTGCGCCAGGGCACGCCGGTGGGAAGTCTGCGAACCATCGACCACGTCTGGTCGCGTGAGGGCCGCGTGCTCCGCAACGTGAAGGGCGTGTTGCGCATCGTTCAGCCTGGCGGCGCAGCGGTCGACCTGCAGACGACGAGCCTCGCCGTGAAGGGGCCTGTCTTCGTGGGGGAGGCGCTCGTCGTGAAAGATGGCAGCGAGCCATTCGGCGTCTTCGACGGCACCACCGGCGCGCTCCGAGGCCGGCTCACGCACTCGGCGAGGGAGCTCCCGTTTCTCTTCCCCGACCGCGACAGCCACCATGTCTGGCTGAGTGATGAGACCGAGCTGACCTGCTGGAACGTCGCGCGGGTCGAGCGCACTGCACGCATCGAGACGCCATCGCGCTGCTCTCGCGTGGCCGTGACGCCCTCGGGCAACCTCATCACCTCGCTGATGGCGAAGCGCGCGAGCACCGTCCTCATGCTCTCGAAGCAGGGCACCGAGGTCGCACGGCACGACGTCGACCACCACAGCTTCTGCATCGCCGGTGACGTCATCGTCGTCGCCTCGAGCGAACGACCTGAGCTGCTCGTGTTCGACGAGAAGCTCTCGCTGCTGTCGACGCTGCCCATGCCTCCGAAGGTCGACGTGGTCGAGCTGCTGTCGCTGCCGACCGACGCGCGCGAGTTCCTCGCGGTCGACTGGCACAACCAGGTGCATCACTACGGAACAGGCGCGACGAAGTCGCCGTCGACGCCCGAGAAGAAGCCGTCGAAGCCCGCGAAGAAGCCCGCCGCAAAGACGAAGAAGCGCTGACGCAGACGTTTCGTCCACGCCGCCATCGCGAAAGGCCTGCGTCCCGGGGCTGTCCAGTCACCCGCGTTTCCGGGCCCGCACGGTTGATGCATTCGCCAGAGGCATGACCGAGCCTGCCCCACTCTGGTCGCTCGACGCCGAGGCGGTGCTCACGGCGCTGAAGTCGGCGCGTACTGGACTGACCGGGGACGAGGCCGCGCGGCGACTGGCCGAAACGGGCCCCAACACGCTCTCGGCGGGCCGACGCTTCGTGATGCTGCGGCTCGTCTGGGCACAGGTGGCGAACCCGCTCGTGTTGATTCTGCTCTTCGCGGCCATCGTCTCGATGGTGGCCCGGGAGTGGACCGACGCCGCCGTGGTGACGACCATCGTCGTGCTCTCGAGCGTCATCGGCTTCTGGCGCGAGTACGGCGCGGGCAAAGCCGTGGAGCAACTGCGCGCGCGCATCGTCTCGAAGAGCCGCGTGCTGCGTGAAGGCCGCGAGCAGCTGGTGCCCACGACGAGCCTCGTCACGGGAGACGTGGTGCTGCTCAACGCCGGCAGCCTCGTGCCTGCCGACGCAGTGGTGCTCGAGGCGCACGACTTCTTCGTGAGCGAAGCCGCGCTGACGGGCGAGACCTTTCCCCGCGAGAAGAAGCGCCAGCCCTCTGCTGCCGCGACACCGCTCGCGGCGAGAGACAACGTCGTCTTCCTCGGCACCAACGTGCGCAGCGGCATGGCGAAGGCGGTCGTCATCGCCACCGGCCAGCGCACGGCCTTCGGGCACATCGCGCAGTCACTGGAGGAGAAGGCGCCCGAGACCGAGTTCGACGCGGGCCTTCGACACTTCGGCAGCATGCTCACGCGCGTCATGGGCGTGATGACGCTGCTCGTGCTCTCGGTGAACCTGCTGCTGCACCGCCCTGCCATCGAGTCGCTGCTGTTCGCCATCGCGCTCGCAGTGGGGCTGGCGCCCGAGCTGCTCCCGGCGATTCTGTCGGTGAACCTGTCACGCGCCGCCGTGGCGATGGTGAAGGCGGGCGTCGTCGTGCGCCGCCTCAACGCCATCGAGAACTTCGGCAGCATGGACGTGCTGTGCACCGACAAGACGGGCACGTTGACGGAAGGCGAAGTGCGGCTCGCAGCGGCGGTCGACCTCGGCGACGTCGCCTCCGACTCGGTGCTGACGGCGGCCTTCATCAACGCCTCGCTGCAGACCGGTGTGACGAATGCGCTCGACGAAGCCATCGTCGCCGCAGCGCCCGCGGGAACGGTGGTGCCCGAGAAGCTCGATGAGGTGCCGTACGACTTCGAGCGCAGGCGGCTCTCCATCATCGTGCGTGACGGAGCCCAGGCGCGGCTCATCACCAAAGGCGCGGTCTCGTCGGTGTTGCCGGTGTGCAGCGGGCTCGACGACGCGCGGCTCGAGGCGGTGCACGCGTTCGTCGAACGAAAGGGCAACGACGGCTTCCGGGTGCTGGCGGTCGCGAGCCGCCATTGCCCGGAGCAACCGCACTGGTCGCGCGACGACGAGAAGGACCTCACGCTCGATGGCTTTCTGCTCTTCGCCGACCCACCGAAGGAAGGCGTGGCGAAGACGCTGACGTCGCTGGCCGCGCTCGGTGTCGCCGTGAAGGTCGTCACTGGAGACAACCAGTTCGTCGCAGCGCACGTCGCGCGGCAGGTGGGCCTGGGCGGAGCCGACCTGCGCGTCATCACCGGCGCCCGCGTCGACGCCACCGCTCCAGAAGCGCTGGCAGCCCTCGCCGACGAGACCGACGTCTTCGCCGAGGTCGACCCTGCTCAGAAAGAACGTGTGCTGCTCGCCCTCAAGGCCCGCGGCCACGTGGTTGGTTTTCTCGGAGACGGCATCAACGACGCGCCCTCGCTGCATACGGCCGACGTCGGCATCTCGGTCGACACCGCCGTCGACGTGGCGCGAGAGGCTGCCGACCTCGTCTTGTTGCAGCACGACCTCGCGGTGCTCGAGCGCGGCATCATCTCAGGCCGACGCACCTTCGCGAACACGCTCAAGTACATCCTCACCACCACCAGCGCGAACCTGGGGAACATGGTGAGCATGGCCATCGCCTCGGTGGTGTTGCCCTTCTTCCCGCTGCTCGCCGGCCAGGTGCTGCTGAACAACTTCCTCTCCGACATTCCCGCGTTCGGGCTCGCCAACGACGACGTCGACGAAGAGTGGCTCGCACGCCCGCACCGGTGGGACCAGCCGTTCCTCCGCCGCTTCATGCTGCGCTTCGGGGTGATGAGCTCGCTCTTCGACCTGCTCACCTTCGCCGTGCTGCTGCTGCCGTTTCGCGCGACGCCCGAGACGTTTCGCACCGGCTGGTTCATCGAGTCGTTGCTGACCGAGGTCGTCGTCGCGCTCGTGGTGCGTACGCAGCGGCCCGCGCTGAAGAGCCGGCCCGGGCGGTTGTTGTGGTGGAGCTCCATCGCCGTGGCGGTGCTCGCCTTCACGATTCCGTTTCTTCCGGGCACCGGGCTGCTCGGCTTCGTGCCGGTGCCGTTCACCATGCTGCTCGCGCTCGCCCTCATCACCGCGGCGTACGTGGTGGTGGCCGAGGCGCTCAAACGCCGGCTGTTTCCCGCCGGCTCGTGACCGTCACTTCTTTCGCTTCGCGCGCTCCTTGAGGCGCTTCTGCACGGCGGCGCGGCAGACCTTGTGGTTCTCGAAGTAGCCAGAGAACTTCTTGAAGTCGCCGTCGAGGTACGCGAGCGCCGTGGCCCGCACCCACCAGCAGCCGTCATCGTCACAGTCGGGCACGTCGAGCGCGTCCCACATGACGTCGGCGAGCACCGGGTCGTGCGAGTCCTGCACGAGCTCGATGATGAACGACTTCTCGGCCCACTTCTTCGAGGCGAGGTACTCACGCGCGTAGTGCGGCACGTCTTCGGGCTTCACGCGGTCGCGTTCGCTCTCGGTGTCGACGGTGCCGTTGCGCACCCGCGCCATCACCTCGTCGACGTACGGGCGACGCGCGGAGATTCCACCGTCGGGAGCAGCGAGCAGCAGCGCGAGCACGAGGACCATGGGCGTCATCCTCTCACTTCACGAACTGCCGCAGCACTTCCCGAACACCCTCGTCGTTGAGCAACGCGCTGTGTTCGGCGCCTGTGTTCACCACCTCGGCCACGATGGGCTTTGGCGGCACCGCGCGGTTCGCCGCGACCGTTCCATCACCATCTCCACGGAGCGGCGCCGACAGGTCGACGACGTCACCCTTCGCCCGCCACGCGACGTCGCACGGCCGGCCGGTGCCGATGATGGCCAGCGCCTTCCACTCCGGAGCCGCGCCTTCGAGGTCACCCAGCTCTTTCCAGAAGCTGTCGTGCTCAGCGAGGCGGGCCTCGAGCTGCGCGCGATAGGCCGGGTTCTCGCGCACCGTCTGCTCAGCGAAGAGGCCCCACCCTCGAGTGAGCCACGTCTGCGCGTCGTACGCGGGCACCGGCACCTTCGCGCCCTGCTCGTCGACGAAGAAGTCAGGCTCGGGCGGCAGCAGCTGCCACGAGGCGGGGAAGGTGAGCAACGCCTCGGCGCCGAGCAGCGCGGTGTTGCTCGACGACTTCGTGCCCAGCTGCAGGTCGTCCCACTGGCCGGGGCCGCCCTTGAACGGCGTGCCGACGAAGGCCACCTTCACCACCGACTTCGCGCCCGGGTGACCCGAGCGCAGACATGCCAGCGAGACGAGCCCGCCCATGGAGTGCCCGATGAGCCGCACCTTGCGGTTGGGCCCCAGCGCCGAGATGCGTTCACACAACAGCCGGCCGCTCTCCCGAATGTCCTGCCGCCAGTCGTACGCGTAGACCTGAAACCCCGGCAGCGCCGTCTTCGCCCAGTCCATCCACGAGGCGTACGGGTCGAGCTCGAGAATCAGCGGAATCGCGGTGAGGCGCGTGAGGGGGCCGACGGCATGCAGCGCCGGGTACTTCGGGAAATCGCGTTGGCCCGCGAACGGGAGCGCGAGCGACAAGTCGCCCTTCGAGAGCCCCTGCCCCGGCGTGATGTACGCGAGCTCACCCGACTCGGTGGCGAGGAAGCTGGCGCGATAGCCGTGAATGAAGAACGTGACGTCTTCACCGGCGGGCGGCGCGAGAATGGGCTGCGGAGCGATGCAGCCAACAATCTGAACAGCGAAAACACTTAGCCAAGCTCGAAAACTCATCCAGCATCACCACCTAGGAAAGTGGGCGCTGTCAGAATGCGCAAGACGAAGTCGCGGGCCTCTTTGAGGTCTGGGTCCCCCGCAAGGTCCTTCAGGAGCACCTGTCCAAGCCATGTGCTCTTGTGAGAGGACAAACCGCGGTGAAAACACTCAAGCTCCCCCACCGGCACGACCAGAATACCAATCTGCCCAAGGCGATGGAGCAGGCGCTTGGCTGAATTGAACGCATCGCCCTTGAATGCGCTGAGACCAACCTGCTTTGGCTCGACCCAGGCTTCTTTGATCGCGGCCAACTTCGACCTGACAGACTTCACCTTGGCATCTGAGCAGTCACTCCCCTTGACAGCAGTCTGAATCTCCTCACGCACCTCTTCAAGGATCTTGATCCGATCTTTGGACCCAGTTGCGGAATTGCGTGCAGCAGAATCAACAACCACCCATTCGGCTTCCAATGCCCCCTTCTCATCATCGGCAACACCGTGCGCATCCAGCAATCTCTGAATCAAACCCCAATCCCGCAACACGTCCATGTCAAGAACAGACACAATTCGAACACCTAGAGGGTGAAGAGCGAGGATAATCCCAGGGAAGGCGTCCTTCCCTCCCGCGCCCAAGAAGAGCGGGACCTCCACTGAACGCTCGTAAGGAAGTGAATCCGCGATCGCCTGATAGAATCGGCAATCGCCCTCAGACTCACAGAGAACACTCTTCTGATGAAAGAGCGAATCTAGAAGGTTTGAGTTCCTAACCACCGGATTGTTCCAGAGTTCATTCAACTCGCGCTGACCCAACTGAGTAATCGACGGTTCACCTCCGTCAACCCGGGTCGTGCGAAGAACCCTGACTCGACTGCTGGAGTTCTTGGAATCTAGCAGGCCTTGAAGAAGCTGAATGCTATGGGTTGCAATGAACATCTGTGAGTCGGGGGACACCTCATCGACTAGCAACTGACCGAGTTTCGGGCATTGGGGCGGATGAAGAAATGCCTCTGGCTCGTCAATAAAGAAGAGCGACTTTGAACGCTCAATCAGCGCCAACAAGAGACCGATATAGCTTCGAACGCCGTCTCCCTCGGCGTGAACAGGAGGCATTCTAAGCGTGTCAGTCTCAGACCCATCAACGAACTTCCGGAGAGAAATTGTGGTTCCGACTGGTTGCAGAACCACGTCAAACCCAAATGCCGATCTAACCCAAGCGCTGAGTTGAGCGACCAGCTTAGGATTGAGAAGAAGCGTTTGGAGACCAGTGGTCGGCGGTTGTTGAGATTCAACGTCAAACGTTTGACCAGCCTTGCATTCATGTAGTCGGTTTTCAGTCTCCACCACGGCGGCAAAGAACGGCGCCAGCTGCTCAAGACCGGTCGATGTCGAACTCCACCGAATTTCCGCAGTCGACCAATCGACCTGGGCGCCCCGACTTACATACACACCTGAGACGCTCGACCTGCGGAAGTTGGAATCGAGCCAGGCCCGTAGATCTTCTACAGAACCGTCGCGAGCACTGCGGTACTGAGATAGCCACTGCGGGCCGGGGCGATTAACTGGCAGTGTCGTGAGGCCCTCTCGGATCCGACGGAGCAACGTGCTCTTGCCGGAGTTATTGGGGCCGACGACGACAACAATGCTGTCTCTCTCGAGGTTCAGCTCAAAGTTCGAGCCGACAACAATCTTCTCGACCCATGCGCGTGCTCGACCGTTTTTCTGGGGCTCCATTTGAAAAGCCTAGCAGAGACCGGTCGTTGGACCATTCTTGCCGATGTCAGGCGCGCGCTTTGAGCCGGCTCCAGTCGACGACGGGCACGATGTGCGGCGCGATGCGGTACTCCACCTGTCGCCGCAGCCCGATGATGTCGCCGCCCACCTCGACCGGCACGTCGCGATCGAACTCCATGCGGCACGCGGTGACGAGAAAGTCGTGGCTGTGCGGCAGCGGGTGCACGCCATTCCACAGCGATGGAATCTTGAGCGTCGCCTGCGCGGGCGTCGCGGCGTACACGCGCGCGTGCATGAAGCCGGGCTTCGTTCGCGCGAAGTGGAGCGCCTTCATGCCGAAGCCGAGCTCCATCGTGGTGCCTGCGCCAGCGACGCCGTACGGCCCCTCGTAGAGCACGGTGCCCGGCCCGCCGTTCGGCACCTCGACGACGTTGCCGTGCGGGTCGAACGTGTACGCGCGCTCGCCCAGGTTCGTCACGCGCACCTGCGGCCGCGTCTTCGCCATCACGTTGCGCGGAATGGTGCGGCCGAAGAGCGAGGTGAAGTAGCCGAGCTCTCCTTCGACGAGCTTCTTGAACATCTTCGCCTGCGCGCGCTGCACCTTGTAGTCGTGAAGAATCTCGGCGCCCCACCCTGCGTCGGCGAACGGCGTGAGGCGGCCTTCGACCTCGAGCAGCCAGAAGTCGCTCGTCGGTACCGTCGCGTCTCCGCGCTCGAGCACCTTTTGCATCGTCTCGAGCGCAGCCTTCGGAGACGGCGCGCTCGTGCTGAACGCCCACGCGTTGCCCGTGCCGAGCGGCACCAGCCCGAGGGTGGGGAACGAGAGGCCCCGCGCCCGCATCGCGTCGAGAATGCCGATGGCCGTGCCGTCACCGCCACCCGAGAGCACCACCCGTGGCGTCGGGCCCTTCATCGCGTCGTCGACGAAGCGGTTCACGTCGTCGACGGTACGCGTGGCGACCACCTTCGAGTTCGGCAACAGCTTGCGGGCCCACGCTGCGAATCGTTCGGAGCCTCTGCGCGCGTTCAGGTTCACCACCACGGCGATGTCCATGGCGTGATTCGTAAGACGGCTCTGTCACCGGGCTGTCAGCGCACCAGTCCCCTACCCGGCCGATTGGAATGACCCAGTTTCGAGCGGGCCAACCCCTCGAAGCGTCGAGGGTCGCGCAAGGCATGCGTGATGCTGGGCCGAGGGTTCATGCCCTCCCGCATCGTCTTTGCATTGTGCACGGTGGCTTCGTTTGCGTTCGCCGAGGTGAAGCCTGCCGCGATTCAGCTGTGTGTCGAGCTGCCGTTGAACGAGCCGGTGTTCGTCAGCGCGGCGGGGCCGAAGCAGAAGAGCGTGGGGCGCGAGCTGTGGATGTTGGACTTCGACGTGCGCGTCGACGGCGTGCCGGCCGAGCGGGTGACGAAGGTGAGCGCCTCGTGTCTGCGCGCGTGGGTGTCACCGCGAAAGGTGAAGCGCATCGAGCTCGACTTCTCGCGGCTGGCGAACAACTTCACCTCGCACGGCCGCGACGTCGCCTTCGACCTGAAGTCAGACCTGCTCTACGACGCGGGCTCGTTCGTCGTCGAACAGGAGCCGTTCGCGACCATCTCGACGAATCACCCCGGCACGCTGGTGCTCGAGCGCCTGACGGCGAATGGCCCGGTGCCCGAGCAGGCCGACCGTCTGCCCGTCGGTGAGTACCGCGTCTCGTTTCGGCCCGAGGTCGCGGCGCCGGGCCCGTGTGAGACGAAGCTCGAGGTCGCGACGATTGGCACGGTGACGCCCGAGCGGCAGCCTGCGCTCTTCGAAGAGCTGAAGACGCACTACGAGGCCGAGCTGCTGCCAGACGTGCTCTCGAAGCTGCACCTCACCTGTGACGCAGCCGAGGTGGCCGTCGTGCACACGAAGCTGGTCGACGGTGTGTTCTCGAAACCGTTCGAGCCGCTGGTCGAGCGTCACCGCCTCAAGTCGCGCGAGCCGACGGTGGAGCTCAAGCACCAGAGCGAGACGACACCGATGGGCGAGCCGCTCGTCATCACCGTCGGCGCGGGTCAGCACTTCGACATCGTGACGACGGTACCGACCGAGGCAGAGGCCGCAGCGACGCCCGCGCTCAGCGCCACGCGGTGAAGGTCACTGGTCGACGTCGAGCTCGAGCGAGCGGCGGCGGCTGTTCGCGTACCAGAGGAACACGGTGACGGGCCCCGCCTCGGCGCAGCGGAAGCGCAGCTGATCATTCCCGATGGAGCTCATGGTGCACCGCCGGTGACTGCCCGGCGCCACCTTCTCGAGACCGCCTGGGCCTTGAACGTCGAACTCCACGCCGCGCGGCACGTGAAAGCCGTGCTCACCGTCCCACGTGAAGAGGGGAATGCCCGCGTCGACGGTGGCGGCCTCGACGGGCACCTGCTTCGGAGCGACCTCGACCTGCACGCCCTTCATCGCCATGCCGTACCAGAGCGCGATGGTGACGATGCCCGGCTTCTTCGCGATGAGCGTGAGCGAGGTCGGCTTGTCGGCCTGCACGTCGCAGATGGCGGCGTTGCTCGCGGCGACCCGGCTCAGCGGCTTCTTCAAGACGAGCTGCACCGTCTGCCCTTCGACGAGCTTCACGGCCGAGCGGTCGTCCCAGACGATGGTCGAGACGCCGGCATCGGGAGCAGTGTTCAGCACGGTCAACGTGAGCGCCAGCAGCATGGGCATGTCGTACCTCGACAGCAGCGACACCGACCGGGTTTCGTGTTTCGGCGAACGCAGTGTCCCAGACGAGCGGGCTCGCCGAAGCTTCACCAGCGTGGCAAAGACAGACCGTGCCGCTGACCCGACGAGCGCTGGTGCTGGGTGCTTCGACGCTCGTCGCGTGCCGGAAGACGCCCATGCCCACCGTTCGCCATCGCCCGCTCTCGGAGTTGCCGTCGACCACCCTGCCGTGGCTCGCGCTGAAGGACCACTTCATCGCGACGGTGGGGCCGTCTGCCGGGCAGGGGTCGAGGCTGGGCCCGCTGCTCGTGCTGGCCGACGCGACCTTCATGCCGCGCTCGCGCTTTCCGCTGCACCCGCATCAGGAGGTCGAGATTCTCTCCATCGTCGTCGACGGAGAGCTGAGCCATCACGGCGACCAGGCGCACGGCGCGACGCTGAAGGCCCGCGAGGTGCAGCTCATCTCGTCACGCGACGGCATGTTCCACGCCGAGGGCAACGACACCGACGCGAAGACACGCATGCTGCAGATCTGGTTCGAGCCGACCTCGCACGGAGGTGCGCCAGCGTATTTCCGTCGAACGGTGGCGCGCGGTGGGCGTCAGTTCGTGGCGGGAGATGATGCGGTGCCGCTGCGCTGTGACGCGAAGGTCTGGTGGAGCGATCTCGACGACTCGAAGCAGACGCTGACGGTGGCTCCGGGCCGCGCGGCGTACGTGATGTCGTTGACGGCGCCGGTGACGTTGTCGACGGGCCAGACGCTCGCGGTGGGTGAAGGCGCTGAGGTCGGCTCCGGAGAGGTGACCCTGAGCTCGACGGGCGCTGCGCTCATCATCGATGTGCCGCGCTGAGGGCGCGCGTGAAGACCGCCACTCGGCTCCCAGAATCGGCTCGACGACCTGGCCGGCCTCACCCGCAGATGGGCAGCACGCCGTAGCGCCGTTCGAGCACCTGACTGCACGACACGCAGTTCGTCGCCTTCTGGAAGTCGGACGCGAGGCAATCGACCGACGACGGCAGCACGGCGAAGTCGCGAATCAACTGCTCGCGCACGCGGTTGCACGTCTGCACGCAGTACGACCACGGGCCCGGCGGAGTCGACGTCAGCGAGGTGGTGGTGCGCGGAGGAGCGCCCTCGGACGACTCGATGTACTCCGCCCCGCCACAGCCCATCGACCCAACCAGCAGCACCACGAGCAATCGGTTCATGCCCGAAGGACGAAGGAGCTCGCCAGAACCGGCCAGTCAGCGGGGCGAGTTCTTGTCCCACGACATCAGCGCGGCGCTCCGGCCAGCAGCACCACTCCGAGGTTCGCGGTGACGTAGTGAAGCGCGCCAAGCGAACTCACGCTCACCTGGTCTCCGGCGTCGAGCTTCAACCCGAGCGCGCCGAACGAACCGAGACGGGCGAACGCAAGCACCAGGCCCGCGTCGAAGCTCAGGGCCGGTGCGACCTCGAGCCGCTTCGTTCCGTACCGCTCGCCGACGACGCCACCACCGACAGAGACCGTCAGGCGCAGCTCGGAGGCGCCGGAGATGAGCGTGGGCTCCCAGGTCGCCGCCGTCGACGCGGTGAACTCGGGGACCACGAAGGTGGTCGGCACCACGCCGAAATCACGCTCGAGCTGGTCTCGTGTCGAGCGCGGGCTCTGGAACACGTAGGCCGCGCGCAGCACGCGCCACCCGAACGCGTGCGCGAAGAAGTGCGTGAAGTCGACCTGCGGCGCGAGGCCCACCGTGTAGATGTCGACCGGCGCGACGCTGAACTGCACACCAACCACTTCACGACCGCGCAGCTGCGAGGGCCCCTTCGTCGGCAACGTGAGCATGCCCACGAGCGTGAGGTCGGCTTCGTCGAGCTTCGTCGCCTGATCGGCGCTCACCTGCACCTCGCGCGAGTACACCTCTCCGTTGCGCACGCGCCGCACGAGGTACGGGCCGGGCACCAGCGCGAGCCGGAGCACCTGTTCCCCCGGCGCCGCCTCGACCACGGTGATGCCCGTCGACAACTGCACCACCTCGAGTGGGCCCTGCGACTGCGCGACGACGAGCTGCGTGCCCGCCTTCGGAGCCGTCGTCAGCACCACGTCTTGCCGGCCACGAAGCCGCAAGTCGAAGCTCGGGTGCTGCGGCTCGAGGCTGCGCGTCGCGGTGTCTCGAATCGTGAGCCGGTTCGCGTACGCGAACGCCTCCGAGAGCGTCACCTGGCCATCGCCCGAGGTGTCTGCCGCGCCACGAAGCCCTCCGACGAGGTGGTGCGTGAAGAAGCTGCCGCGCAGCACCTCGGCCTCGTGGGCGTCTTCGAGCCCGGAGCTCGCGGCCAGCAACGCGGTGCCTTCGCTCGAGAGCGCGGGCACGCCGACCTCGAAGGCCTTCGTGGGTTTGAGGCCCTTCGCCTGCGTCCAACCTCCGCCGCGGCAGGCGTCGATGATGCCGATGCGCACGCCGCTGCCGGAGTCACCGAGGCGCTCCTTCAACGTCGCGAACGAGAGCGCCCGGCCTCCGGGGAAGAGCGCGGCCTCGTCGGCGTGGCCCGAGTAGTAGAAGACGAGCAGGCCGTCGTTGGCGGTCTCGGCGCGAGCGGTGTCGAGCGCCGCCAGCACGGCGTCTGGGTTCGGGTCGAGCAGCACCGTCACGTCGGAAGTCGCGAACCCTCCGCTCGTCTGCAACACGTCGGCGAGGTTCTGCGCGTCTCGATGCGCGAAGTGCAGCGGCGTGCGGCCATCGATGGCGGTGTTCGAGCCGACGAGCACCGCGCGACGTGCCGGCGTGGCGCTCACCAGCAGACTCAACAGGAGCGCACCCATCATCGGCTCCCCGCGCGCAGGTCGAAGCGGCGACACCACACCGCCACGCCGTCACACGCTTCGATGATGGCCGGCGTCACCACGTCGTTCGAGAGCACGACCCAGACGACGTCTCCACCGGGAGTGCCGTCGAGCGTCCACGCGGGCGTCATCGTCGTCTCCTTCACGAGCGCTTCGTAGAGCACGGTCCTGGTGGTGCCGTCGATGACCGTCACCCGGCTCAACCCCTCGGGCGCGACCTGAAATCGAACGGAGTCGCCGACCGTGAGCGGCGCCCCTTTCCACTGCGAGACGTCGTCGCCGCGCTTCACCCACGCGATGGCCGTCGGCGGTCCCTTTGCGCGCAGCTCATCGGCAGGCCGAGCGCTGATCAGCACGACCATCACCAGCGCGGCCGCGACGGGAAGCAGCACCTGAAACCAGCGCTGCTTCCACCACGGCGCCGACGGGCGAAGCCCGAGCACGCGAGGGGGAATGGGAGCCGCGACGGACACCGCGTCGAGATGCGCGCGGCACACGGAACACGCGCCCACGTGCGCCGCGACCTCGGGTGTCGAGGCTCCGAGCGCGTGCCGGTCGAGCGCGAGGAAAGAAGGGTGCTCGTTCATGACTTCACCTCGAGGCGGGCGACGCGTTCATCGAAGCGGGAGAGCAGGCGGCGCACGGTGCGCTCCGAGATGCCGAGCACGGCCGCGGCTTCGGGCTGCGTGAGACCGTCGAGACGCGAGAGCACCGCGACGTGCAGCTCGTCGGCATCGGCAACGCTCACGAGCCGCTGGAGCGTCTGACGATGACCCGTCGTCGCTTCGAGGTCGGGCGACACCGTCGCCTGCGGAACCGGGCGCTGGTGCATCGCGCGCTGCCGGAGCCGGTCGATGCACAGGTGCGTCGCCGACTTGTACAGCCACGCCGTCACGTCGCGAACGTCGTCAGACAGGCCGCGCTGCCAGAGCCGAACGAACACGTCTTGCGCCACGTCGTCGGCCTCGTCTGCGTCTTTCAAGACACGTCGACACTTCTCGCGAACGAGCGGTGAAAAGCGTCGCCAGGCCTCCTGCACGTCCACTCGGTTCCCCTGCGCCCTCGACTTCGCCGCTTCGTCCTCAGTTCGACTCCGCCGTCGCGAGCCAACCTCGCCGCGGCACGGAGCCGAAGTGATGATGGAGCCGTCGCTCCTCAGGCTCGCTTTGGGCTTCGTCTCAGGAGACGAACGAGGGTCGTACTTCCGGCCACGTCATCGCTGATCTGATTTCTGGGGGAATTTCCATCGGCCAAGCCGTTGAACTCGCCCGGAATGCCCGACAATTCCGGGTTGGTGTCTAAGGCCTTCGTGACTGCGACCCCTGCGGCGGCAGAGCTCTACCAGCGCTACGGCGCGCTCGTGCTGCGAAGGGCCCGGGCCCTGCTCGGCGAAGAACAGGCCGCGCGCGACGCCACCCACGACGTCTTCGTGAAGGTGCTCTCGACGCTCGACTCGTTTCGCCACGAGGCCTCGCCCGTCACCTGGCTGTACCGGGCGACGACGAACCACTGCCTCAACGTGCTGCGCGACCAATCGCGGCGAGGCCGGGTGGTGCCGCTGCTGCGCGCCGACCCCGAGCCGACCGAGGTGACGCTCGACGAGAAGCTCTCGCTCACCACGGTGCTCGCGCGGGTGCCCGACGAGCTGCGCGAAATCGCCGTCTATTACTACCTGGACCAGATGAGCCACGACGAGATCGCGAAGCTCACGGGGCTGTCGCGGCGCACCATCGGCAACCGGCTCGTCGAGTTCCACACCGCGGCGAAGCTGGCGGCCGTCGACGTGAAGGAGGCCGCGCGATGAACGTGCCCATCACCCGTCGCAGCGTCGGCTGTGTGTCGGACCTCACCATCGACCGCTGGCTCCTCGGCGAGACGCCCGGCTCCGACGAAGCGCGCCGCCTCGAGGAGCACATGAAGCACTGCGCGGTCTGCGCGGCGCGGCTGGGCTCGCTGCGAAACCTGTACACGACGCAGCCGAACGCCACGGCCGCCATCACGGCGCACGCGCTCGACGAGGCTCCACGCGCGACACCGAGCGAGACCGGTGTGCTGCAGGTCATCGTGTTGCGTGACGGCCTGCTCGTCGGCACCGAGTACTTCACGCCCGGCAAGTGGCTCGTCGGGAGCGGCCAGGGCTGCGACCTGAACCTCGCCGAAGGGCCTGCGGCTCGGCACGCGTCGCTCGTCTTCCACGCGGGCACCGTCGCCGTCGAGTCTCGCGAGGGCCCCATCTTCGTGAATGGCGTTCGCCTGCAGCGCGCCGAGGTGCGGCCCATCGACGAGGTCTGGGTCGGGCCCTACGTGCTGCGCGTGCGGCTCATCACCGAGCGGTGGAGCTGGCCGGCGATGGTGACGGCGCCGGTGAAGACGCAGGAGCTGCCCACGGTGGTGATGGAGCGGCCCGCCACCCCGCTCGTCACGTGCCTGCACGCGACGCTCTGGTGGGGCGACACGCAGGTCTCGTCGCTCGTTGCCTCCGAGCAGCTCCTGGCCTCGCAGGTCTCGACGCTCGGCTTCGACGTCGACGTGCACGCGCGGCGAGATGCAGGCCAGTGGAAGGTGACGAGTCCGACGGGCGTGGTCTCGCTCTCGCTCAACGAGGCCACCTCCCTCGAGGCCGGAGCGCTGCGCCTGGTGCTGACCGTTCGTGAACCGGCGGCGTCGCTGCCGAAGACGCGCAGCACCGAGCGCCTGTTTCCTGCCGTGCTCGCGGCGACGGTGCTCGCGTCTGCGCTGGTGCTCATGGTGATGCCAGAGCCGAGCGAAGAAGACTTCGCGCCGCGCCCGATTCCGCCCGTGAAGGTCGTCGTCACGCAGCCCGCGCCGAAGCCGACCCCGACGCCGCAGCCTTCGGCAGCGCCCACGCCGAACACGCCGCCCGCCGTCGCCACGCGGCCGTCGTCGAAGTCGCAGCGCGCGTCGCCGCCGCCTCCGCGCAACCGCTTCGAGGCGCTCGACCGCGTGATGAAGTCGGCCCTCAATGCGTCCACCACCCTCGCGCGTGCCGGAGCTGGCGCGAAGACCTCGGGCGCCCGCTCGCCGCTGGTCGCGATGCCCGGCGTCGGCCCAGCGAAGTTCACGCTCGGCCTCTCGGAGGCGGGTCTCGGCATCGGCCAGCGCGGCGCGATTCACGGCGGTGAGATGCACGCCGGCGGCTATGGGAAAGACGGAAAGGTCGGCGGCCGCGTCGTGGGGCCCGTGCGTGCGGCGAGCGTCGGCCTCCCGAAGAAGGAAGGCGGCGTCATCGACCGTGACGCGGTGGCGAAGGTCATCGGCGAACACCTGCAAGAGGTGCAGCGCTGCTACGAGGCGAGCCTGTTGCTCGAGGGCAGCGCGGGCGGCCGGCTCTCGGTGGAGTGGACCATCACGCCGAGCGGCTCCGTGGCGAACGCGCGCGTCTCGTCGACGACGCTGAAGCAGGCCTCGGTGCCCCAGTGCGTGCTGATGGCGCTCAAGCGCTGGGCGTTCCCCAAAGCGAAGGGCGGCAACGTCGTCATCACCTACCCGTTCGTGTTTCAGTCGTCGATGTACCGCTGATCAGCGACACGAGTCGCCCGACCGAACGCGCGTCGCCGAGTTCGACGACGCTGCATCCTTCTCGCGCTGACGGACTCACGCTCGGCTGGAGCCGCTTGCGCTACGGTGCCGCGCCATGCGCTCCGTCTCGAAGGCGATTCTCGCGGTCACGCTCTGTGCAGGCTTCGTCGCCTGCGGCCCGCCGACCACGAACACGCCGTACACGCCCAAGCCCATCGTGCTCACCGAGCCGACGACGAAGGCGGCAGTCACTGCGGTCGGCACCGTCATCGATGACGCCACGACGGCGATGATTGGCGCCGACGGCGGCACGCTCACCACCCTCGACGGCATGCTCACCATCACGGTCGAGCCCGGCACCGTGCCCGACGGCACGCTGTTCTCGGCGCAGCCCATCACCAACAACGCGCCCGGCGGCTTCGGCACCGCGTTTCGGCTGAGCAAGCCCGCGTCGGTCACCTTCGCGAAGCCGGTCACGCTGTCGTTCCGCTTCCTGCCCAACGACCTCGTCGGCACCGCGCCCGGCTACCTGCGCATCGGCACCCAGCGCGCGGGCGGCACCTGGAAGCTGCTCACGCCCACCATCGACATGGCGAAGCAGACCATGACCGTCACCACGACGACCTTCAGCGACTGGGGCCCGCTCTCGGGTCTGCAGCTGCTGCCGCGCTTCGCCGAGGTGCGCACGAAGAAGAAGCTCCAGCTGTACCTCAAGTACTGCCGCGGCAAGGAATACCCCGACCCCGAGAACCCCGGAGAGACGCTCAGCGGCATCGGCATCGGCGAATGCAACATGACGGCGAACCTCGCCATCACGAAGTGGTCGGTCAACGGCGTCGAGGGCGGCAACCCGACGCTCGGCACCGTCGTCGGCAACGGCGGCACGGCCGTCTTCACCGCGCCCGAGAACGTGCCTTCGCCTGACACCGTGTCGGTCAGCGTCGAGGTGCCGCAGCTCGACACCTTCGACAAGCAGGTGGTGCTCACCAACATTCGCGTCGTCAACTTCGATGGCTACATCGGCAACCTGCGCGTGCGCGCGAAGGGCACCAGCAGCGGTGAGACCATCACCATGACGGCGTTCGCGAAGCTCAAGTTCCAGAAGATGAAGTCGAACGGAGACACCGAGACGCGCTTCTCGCTGCTCGGCGACGAGAGCGAAGTGTCGGTCGCCGAGTGGCGCGCCGAGAGCTCGGGCCGTACCTGCGTGAAGAGCGGCGCGGCCACCGTCTTCCCCGGCGGCTTCATGGGCGACCTCGCCACGACGACCAACCCAGACACGTATGGCGTCGCGGGCACCGTCACGCTGCAGGTCCCTGCGCTGTGCACGCCCCGCAGCGGCGGCAGCATGTCGATGCGCAGCTACGACGGCCTCGCGTTCGTCTTCGGCACCGGGCTCACCATCGGCAGCAAGCGACCGATGCCAGACCGTGAGCTGCTCCTCGTCGACGGGCTCGGCCTCAACGCCACGTTCGGCGGGAACGACGGCGTCGTCGTCACCCAGGACTGGGGCCTCGTGCGTTCGTTCGACGAGTGACGCTCAGGTCGAGCGACCGCCGAATCACGTCGGCCACGGCCCGCACGACACCTCGAGTGGAAACGTGAGGCGCGCTCGAGCGGCTCGTGCGTTCGTTCGACGAGTGACGCTCACGCCTGCGTGAGCAGCCGCCGAATCACGTCGGCCAGCACCGGCGCGCACGACACCCGCTCGAGCGGAAAGGTGAGACCCGCGGGCTTGGGCACGCTGTCGCTCACCACCACGCGGGCGAGCGGCACCTTCGACAGCCGCTCGTTCGCCGGCCCGACGAACAACCCATGTGACGCCACCACCGTCACCGGCCCTTCGGCGCCTTCGTCGAGCACCGCCTGCGCGGCGGCGGCGAGCGTGCCTCCGGTGCTGATCATGTCGTCGACCAGCACCGGGTGTTTGCCCTTCACGTCACCGACGACGCCCTGGGCCTTCACGTCGCGTCCCGAGAGGCGCTGCTTGTGCACGACGGCCACCGGCAAGCCGAGCGGCCGGGCGAACATCTCGGCGCGCTTCACGGCGCCCAGGTCGGGAGAGATGACGACGGCGTTCTCGGGCAGGTGCCGCTTCAGGTACTCGGTGAGCGCGGGAATCGCCGAGGCGTGCTCGACCGGCAGCGGAAAGCAGCCTTCGACGGCGCGCGAGTGCAGGTCCATGCAGATGATGCGCTGCAGGTGCGAGGCGCCCAGCAGGTCGGCCACCACACGCGCGCCCAGGGGCTCACGGCCCGCGTCACGGCGGTCTTGGCGCGCATAGCCCAGGTACGGCACCACCGCCGTCACCGACGAGGCGCCCGAGCGGTGACACGCATCGGCGATGAGGGCCAGCTCGAGCAGGTGCTCTCCCACGGGCGCGTGCAGCGACTGCACCACGAAGACCTCGGCGCCGCGCACGCGGTCGTGCAGGTCGACGTCGCACTCGCCATCGGGAAAACGCTCGACCGTGCAGCGTGAGAGCGGAGTACCCAGAGCGTTCGCGACGTCGGCAGCGAGGCCAGGGTGCGATGAGCCAGACAGGAGCACGCAGCGCATGGCGTGTGTTGTGGCAGCCGTGCGCGCGACAGTCGAGCCCGCTCCGGCTCAACGACTCGCCAGCACCTCGAGCAGCGCCGCCGCGAGCGCCGGGGGCTCGAAGGGCTTGGCCAGCACCATGGCGGCCCCTTCCCGATGAGCTCGGCGTCGGTGAGGTCGTTGTAGCCCGTGAGGAACACGACGGGCGCCGTGACGCCGCGCAGCTTCAGCGCCGCGAGCAGGGCCGTCCCATCCATTCTCGGCATGCGCACGTCGGACAAGACGAGGTCTGGCTGAAACGTCTGGGCCCTCTCGAGCGCGTCTTCGCCGTCAGTGGCGGACTCGACGACGAAGTCGCGGCGCACGAGGTAGCGGCAGACCATGCGGAGCAGCACCGGGTCGTCGTCGACGACCAGCACCTTGTGGCTCATGGCGCCACCTCGAGGGTGAGCTCGAACGTGGTGTGGGGCGTACCGGAGAGCAAGACGAGCGTGCCGCGGTTCTTGCGCGCGAGGTGCTGCGAGATGGGCAGCCCGAGCCCCATGCCCCCGTCGCTGCCTTTGGTGCTGAAGAAGGGCTCCATGACGCGGGTGGCGTTCGCCTTCGAGACGCCCGGGCCGCTGTCGATGCAACGCAGCCGCACCGTGCCGCCGTCGACCGCCGTCTCGAGGCGCACCCAGCCATCGCCGGCTCCAATGGCGTCACACGCGTTGTTCACGAGGTTCAGCACCACGTGCGTCAGCTCGCTGGCACGCCCACACACCTTCAGGCACGGCCCGTCTTCTTTCACCGTGAGCGTTCTGCCCGGCGAGAAGCGCGGCTTCGTCAACGACTCCACGTTGCGCAGCACGTCGCCCAGTGAGCAGCTCGACGGCGGCTCGTCGCCCGAGCGCGACACCGAGCGCAGCGCGTTCGTCAGCTCGGCGGCGCGGCGGCCCGTGGTGACGATGATGTCGACCAGCCGGGTGAGGGCCACGACGTCGAGCGAGGGCGCCGTCAGCGCGGCCTTCAGCTCCTCGGCCGCCAGGGTGATGGCCTGCAGCGGCGAGTTCAGCTCGTGCGCGAGGCCTCCGGCGGCGAGCCCCAACGACGCCAGCCGGTTCTCGAAGAGCTCACGACGGTGGGCGTCTTCGGTGGCGGTGACGTCGAGGTGGGTGCCCGTGAACCGCGTCGGCTTCCCGGTCGCGTCACGAGCCGAGATGCGGCCGCGGTCGAGAATCCAGCGCCACTCGCCGTTCGCGTGTCTGACGCGGTGGAGACACTCGTAGCGCTCGGTCTTGCCGTCGAGGTGGGCCTGCACCTCGCGGTAACACCCGGCCAGGTCGTCAGGGTGAACACGCGACCGCCAGGTGTCGAGGTGCTGCGGCGTGGTGGCGTGGTCGAGCCCCAGCATCTCGCACCAGCGACGGTCGAACTGCACGGCGTCGTTCGTCAGGTCCCAGTCCCACACGCCCAGGTTCGCGCCCTCGAGCGCGAGCTCGAGCCGGGCCACCAGTTGTTCATGCGTGAGTTGGTCGAGAAACACGGGGGAACGCGCAGTGTGCCAAAGGGCGCGGGCGCGGGCCACGTGAAGCCGCTCCGCTATGGCGCGCGGCGGCTACACGAGACGGTGACGACGAGGCTCGAGGGCTGCGCCACGGCGCGCGAACAGACGGCGCCGACGAGCGCGAGCTCTCCGTTCTCGCGGTCGGTCCACCTCCAACCACCCGAGCCGTTGACGTCGACTGGTAGCTCGGTGCCCTCGAACGTCACCCGAATGCCGCCGTCACCGTCGGGCACCGAGCTGGTGAGAAACGAGCACGCGCCGACCTGGTCGCGCACGGTGCGAAAGGCGAGCTGCAGCTCGGCGGGAGACTGGGCCGAATAGAAGGCCTGTGCACCGGGTCGCGGCCGCGAGCCCGCGACGGCCATGGCCTGGAGCGACGGCCGCAGCGTCGCGTCGTCTGCGATGCCGATGACGTAGGTGGGAATGCCGTCGGTGGCCGCGCGGCGCAGCTCGAGCAGCACGTCGTCGAGGGGGCTCGAGGTGCAGGTCGGCTCTCCATCGGTCGCGAGCACGAGGGCGCGGGCTGAGTTGCCCGCACGCCGGCCGCGCAGCACCTGACTGGCCACGTTCAGCGCAGACTGCGTGGGCGTCGGGCCGCTCGGCGTGAGCGCGCCCAGGTTCGAGAGCAGCAACGGCACGTTTCCCCGCGCAGGCCAGATGCCGGCCACCGACGGAACGATGCAGGCGTCGGTGTTGCTCGAGGGAAACGCGAGGCCACCCAGCTGCATGCGTTGGTCGACCTGCGGCAAGGTGGCCTGGAGCGACGCGACGAGCGCCTCCCACCGCGTCTGCGTCGGAGAGATGAGCGCGTCCATCGAGCAGGAGCGGTCGAGCACCATCATCACCACCGGCTCTGCGGGGCTCAGCGAGAACGTGCCGTCGATGCACGGCTTGGGCACGAAGCCCGCGTCGAGGCCTGCGTCGACTCCGGCGTCGATTCCTGCGTCCACCCCCGCATCACGAAACCCCGCGTCACGGCCCGCGTCGACGACGACGGGCAGTGGTTCGAACGTCACCACCTCGGTGCGGCCACACGCGAACCAGACGACGGGGAGCAGCAGCAGCAGCCAGCGCATGTCGAAGCACCCTGACAGAAAGCGCGCGGCTCGTCGCGTCGTGCCGTGAAGGGCCGATGCCGGGGAGTCCCGTGGTACATCGGCGGCTCCTCTGCATGTCTGCTCCCGTCGCTGGCCGGTACCATCTGATCAGAAAGCTCGCGACGGGCGGCATGGCCGAGGTCTTCCTCGCGAAGCAGCAGGGCAAGAAGGGCTTCGAGAAGCTGGTGTGCCTCAAGCGCATTCTGCCCGGCTACGCCGACGACCCCGACTTCGTGCGCATGTTCGTCGACGAAGCGCGCGTGGCGGCCGACCTGCGGCACCCGAACCTGGTGAACGTCTTCGACGCCGGCGAAGACGAGGGCGCCTGGTACATGGTGATGGAGTACCTCGAGGGCCACGACGTGGCCTCCATCATTCGCCAGGCGCACGCGCGGCAGGCCGAGGTGCCCGTCTCGGTGGCGGTGCAGGTGGTGGCCGACGCCGCGCGAGGGCTGCACGCCGCGCACGTGAAGACCGACCTCTCGGGCCAGCCGATGGCCATCGTGCACCGCGACATCTCGCCGCAGAACCTCTTCGTCACCCGCGACGGCATCACCAAGGTGCTCGACTTCGGCGTGGCGCGCTCGGCGCATCGCAGCTCGAAGACCGAGGTCGGCGTGGTGAAGGGCAAGCTCGGCTACGTGTCGCCGGAGCAGCTCGAGGCGGTCGAGCTCGACGGGCGCTCCGACCTCTATTCGCTGGGCGTGGTGCTGTGGGAGCTGCTGGTGCTCGAGCGCCTCTTCGCGCGCGCCAGTGACGCCGAGGTGCTGCGCGCCATCATCGAAGGCCGCGTCGCGGCGCCGTCGACGAAACGAAAAGGTCTGCCGAAGGAGCTCGACGCGCTGGTGCTCAAGGCGCTCTCCCTCGACCGCGACAAGCGCTTCGCCACCTGCGAGGCCTTCGCGACTGCGCTCGAAGACTTCCTCTCGGAGCACAAGACGCCGTCGTCGCCTTCCCGCCTGACGCGCTGGCTGGCGGGCTTGTTCGAAGGCGCGCCCACGGTGACGGCGCCTGCTGCGCCTGCGCCCCGCAGCCCCGACGAGAAGACGAAGACGCGCAAGCTGAAGGCCGTCGACAAGAAGAAGGAGCCGAAGCTCGAGCAGGCCGACGACTTCCTCGGCGCGGTCGAACAGTTCCTCGGCCGTGACACGCGCCGCAAGACGAACCTGCTGCCCGCGGCGAGTGCCTTCATCGGCCGGGAGAAGGACCTGAGCGCCCTGACGGCCTCGTTCGACGAAGGCGCGCGGCTGGTGACGCTCGTGGGCTTCGGCGGCATGGGCAAGACGCGGCTCGCGCAGCAGTACGCCTCGACGCAGCTGCCCGCGTACGAGGCCGATGGTGGCGTGTGGTTCGTCGACCTCGCCGAGTGTCATTCGCTCGAGCAGGTGGCGAAGGCCGTGGCGCAGGCGCTCGACGTGCAGGTGCCGATGAACGCCACCTCCGACGCGACGGTGACGCACGCGGGGCGAACGCTGAAGTCGCTCGGCCGCGCGCTGGTGGTGCTCGACAACTTCGAGCAGCTGGTGCCCTTCGCACAGGGGTCGGTCGGCGCGTGGCTGACGAAAGCGCCCGAGCTGCGGGTGCTCGTCACCAGCCGTGAAGCACTGCAGGTTGCCGATGAAGTCGTGCAACCGCTCGAGCCCCTGCCCGTCGGCGGCGTGGAGTCGGCCGCGATGCAGCTGTTCCGCGCGCGCGCCGAGCTCGTTCGGCCCAAAGCGCTCAGCCGCGCCGAGCTCGAAGACGTCGCCCACATCGTCGAGCGGCTCGAAGGCCACCCGCTCGCGCTCGAGCTGGCGGCGTCACGCTTGTCGGAGCTGTCGGTGCGTGAAGTGCGCGACCGGCTGCGTGAACGCTTCGACCTGCTCGGCGGGCGCGCGACGAAGAACACCTACCGGCACGCGACGCTGTGGAACACCATCGACTGGTCGTGGCAGCTGCTCACGCCCGCGGAGCAGCAGGCGCTCTCGCAGCTCTCGGTCTTCCGCGGTGGCTTCACGCTCCAGGCAGCGAGCGCCGTCATCGACGTCGACGGCAAGAAGGGCAAAGACCCGGTCGACCTCGTGCGCGCGCTGCACCGCAAGAGCCTGGTGCGCTACTTCGCCGTGCCCACGCTGCCCCAAGAGCTGCGGCTGGGGCTGCTCGAGTCGATTCACGAGTTCGCCGCCGAGAAGCTGACCGCGATGGATGGTGAAGGCCGCACGCGAAAGCGTCACGCCGCGCACTACCTCGACGTCGGGCGCGAGTGGGCCAGCGCGGTCGCCAATGGAACGTCGCTCGACGCGCTCACGCACCTCGAGGTCGAGCGCGAGAACCTCACCGAGGTGTTCGACCGCGCGCTCTCGGCCATGCCGCCGACGCAGGCCACCGCCACCACCGCGCTGGGCGCCCTCGAAGCGCTCGAGCCCGTCTTCCTTCGCAAGGGGCCCTTCTCGGCGCACATGGCGCTGCTCGACGACGCGCTCACCGTGGCGCGCAACGTGGGCGTGAAGAGCACCGTCATCGCGCGGGCCATGCAGCAGCGCGGGAATCTGCAGCGCACGCTCGGCCGGCCGCAGCTCGCGGTGGAGGACCTGAGCCGCGCCGTCAGCATCGTCGAGTCGACGGGAGAGAAGGCGCTCGAGGGCCGCATTCGCAGAGACCTCGCGGTCGCGCGCTTCGTCTCGGGTGACGTCGAGTCGGCGCGTGACTGGCTCGTGAGCGCGTTGTCGGCGGCGAGAGAGAGCAAAGACGAAGCGCTCGTGCTGCAGACGTTGTCGTCGCTCGCCATCGTGCAGGTGGCGATGGGTGAGGTCGACGAAGCGGCGCTGTGCTGCGACGAAGGGCTGCCGCTGGCGAGGAAGCGTGGCGACTCCACCACCGAAGCGCGCCTGCTGGGCAGCCTCGGCACCATCTACCAGGAGCAGGAGAAGCTCGACCTCGCGCTCACCTTCTTCACCGAGGCCGTCGCGCGGGCCAACGCCGTGCGAGACGTGCGGCTCGAGGGCTACTTCGTCGGCAAACGCGCGGGCACGCTGCTGGCGCGCGGCGAATACGAGGCCGCCGAGAAGCCGCTCGAAGACGCCATCACCCGGCTCGCCGAGGTGGGAGACCTTCGTCACGAGGGCCTCTTCCTCACCTACCTCGCCGTCGTGCAGCTGCACCGTGGCCACTTCGCGCAGGCCCGCATCACCTTGTCGGCGGCGCAGGTGCGGCTCGAGGCCGTGAAAGACCCACTCTCGCTCACCGCGCTCGCGATTCGCCGGTTGCACGTCGAGGTGGCAGCGAAAGACGCGGGTCCGAAAGAGGCGCGCGCGATGCTGGCCGACGTTCGCGCCGCGCGTGGCAGCCGGCGGGCACGCACCGGGCAGAGCGAAGAGGTGCGCATCGCAGCCCGGGCGCTCGAAGACGCGCTCTCGAGCTGATCAGGGGCACGTCTCCCGCGCGTCGCAGTCGAGAAAGCAGCTCACCTCGCGACGGCACCCTTGCGTGGTGGTGCAGGTTCCGCTGCCGTTGCCATCGGCGTCGCTCACGGTCGAAGGCAGGCACTCGGGGTGGGCCGCTTCGAACGCTGCCCGGTACTTCGCGCCATGCACGACGCGGTCGAGTGCATCGCCGACGACCCACACCACCGCTCCCGCGACGTGACGAGGGTCGCCGGAGCAACCGTTCAGCAACAAGCCCAGCGCGAACCATCTCATGAAGGCACCGTACGCCCGACCATCGGAGGGCTCGCGACGATCCAGTCCCAGCGGTCGCGGACCGTGGGTGAGCAGTCGTCGAAACGACTGGCAGCACACCCGCTGGGTGCCCGAAAGTGCACTGTCGCCACCACTCGAGGGTCACCCCGTCATGCGCTCGTCCACGCTCGCTCTTCTCGCCGTCGTCGCGATGGCCTTCACCGCCTGTCCCGACACCAGCAAACCGCCGTGTGGGCCCTCGAACTGTACGGGCTGTTGTGACTCAGCCGGCGCGTGCGTCGCGGGCGTCACCCTGCAGGCATGCGGAGCGATGGGCGTCACCTGCGCGGCCTGCAGCGTCACCGACTCCTGCAGCTTCGGAAGGTGCACGCCGCCGACGCCCTTCAACCAGGGCGGTGGCTCAGCGGGTGGCCAGGGCGGCGGAACCGGTGGCGGCTCCACCACGGCCGACGGCGGCACGCTCGATGGCGGAGCACCAGTCGACGCCGGCACGCCCAACCCCTGCGCGGGCACGCTGACCTCGTGCAACGGGCGCTGCCTCGACCTCACCGCCGAGCTCGAGAACTGCGGCGCGTGCGGCAAGACGTGCGGCCAGGGAGAAGTCTGCAACCGCGGCCGCTGCGCCGTGCTGCCCGACGACTGCACGCAGATGCCGATGGGCTGCGGCTCGGGCTTCTACTGCGACCCGGTCTCGAAGAAGTGCATGACGGGCTGCCGCCTCACCGCCGACTGCCCCATGGGCGCCACCTGCAGCAGCGGCACCTGCAGCTGTCCCACGGGCCAGCACGCGTGCGGCCAGACCTGCGTGCCCGATGACGCGACGGCCTCGTGTGGCACGCGGTGCAGCGTGTGTGCGCAGCCCGCGAACTCCACCTCGACCTGCTCCGCCGGCACCTGCGGCTTCACCTGCGCGACGGGCTACCTGCAGAGCGGCGGCGCCTGCGTCGACATCGACGAGTGCACCACCAACAACGGCGGCTGCTCGCCGAGCGCGACGTGCACCAACACGCCCGGCGCCCGCACCTGCGCGTGCAACGCCGGCTTCTCTGGAGACGGCGTCACCTGCAACGACATCAACGAGTGCGTCACCAACAACGGCGGCTGCGCGAGCGAGGCCACCTGCACCAACACGCCGGGCGCGCGCACCTGCGCCTGCAACACCGGGTACACGGGCGACGGCCTCACCTGCACGGACATCAACGAGTGCGCCACCGGCAACGGCGGCTGCAGCACCAACGCCACCTGCGCCAACACGCCCGGCGCCCGCACCTGCACGTGCATCTCGGGCTTCACCGGCGACGGCGTCACCTGCACCGACATCAACGAGTGCCTCACTGGCAACGGCGGCTGCTCCATGAGCGCGACGTGCACCAACACGCCCGGCACGCGCACCTGCGCCTGCAACATGGGCTTCACGGGTGACGGCCTCACCTGCGCCGACGTCGACGAGTGCGCCACCAACAACGGCGGCTGCGCCACCACCGCGACCTGCGCGAACACCGTCGGCTCGCGCACCTGCACCTGCAACACCGGCTACACGGGCAACGGCGTCACCTGCGCCGACGTGAACGAGTGCCTCTCGGGCAACGGCGGCTGCGCGTCGCTCGGCGGCGTCTGCACCAACACCGTCGGCTCCCGCACCTGCGCCTGCGCCACCGGCTACACGGGTGACGGCTTCACCTGCGCCGACATCGACGAGTGCGCGACGAACAACGGCGGCTGCGCGGCGGTCGCCTCGGGAGGCCTCTGCACCAACACGCCCGGCTCGCGCAGCTGCTCGTGCAGCGCGGGCTTCACCGGCACCGGCCTCACCTGCACCGACGTGAACGAGTGCCTCGTCGGCAACGGCGGCTGCGCGTCGGTGGCGTCGGGCGGCGTGTGCACCAACACGGTCGGCTCCCGCACCTGCGCGTGCGCGAGCGGCTTCACCGGCACCGGCCTCGTCTGCACCGACATCGACGAGTGCGCGACGAACAACGGCGGCTGCGCG
>JAACJQ010000099.1 GCA_016879935.1 Archangiaceae bacterium
GCGTGTATGTCCCTCGCCGCGACACCAGCGCGGCGGAACGGGATCGCACTTGAAGACGCTGCGCTACGGCATCGAAATCGAAACGGTGGGCCTCAACCGGGAGCGCCTTGCGCGGGCCATCCAGACGGTCACCGGAGGCAACGTCGTGAACGAGGGTCGCGGTTGGCGGGTGACCGACGCGACGGGCCGCGCGTGGCAGGTGGTGCCCGACGGCAGCCTCAGCGGCGGCGAGCAGAGCGGCGAAATCGTCTCGCCGGTCCTCACCTACGCGGACCTCGACACGCTGCAGAACATCATCCGCGCGGTCCGCACGGCGGGGGCTCGCGCCGACCACTCGACGGGCATCCACATCCACATCGACGGCGCGCGGTTCGACGCCAAGAGCACCACCCACCTCGTGAAGAACGTCCACAAGCAGGAGCGGTTGCTGGAGCACGCCCTCGCGGTCAGCGACACGCGGCTGGCGCGCTACTGCCGCCCCATCGACCCGGCCTTCATCGAGCGGCTCGAAGCGCGCCGCCCGCGCACGATGCGCGAGTTGAGCGAGGCTTGGTACGGCCGCGCGAACCCGAACCCGCAGCGGTACGACTCCTCGCGATACCACGGGCTCAACCTCAACAGCCTCTTCTTCCGCGGCACGATCGAATTCAGGTACTTCAACGGCACGCTCCACGCTGGCGAGGTGAAGGCCTACCTCCAGCTGGTGCTCGCGATGGCGGCGAAGGCGCTGACCTCGAAGGCAGCCTCCAGCCGGCGCCGCGCCTTCAACCCTGCGACGGCCAAGTACGACTTCCGAGTGTTTCTCCTCGGGCTCGGCCTGATCGGCGACGAGTTCAAGACGGCGCGGCTCCACCTCACGAAGCGCCTCGCGGGCAGCGCAGCGTGGAAGGGCGAGCGACGCGACCGCCCGGCGCCGCAGCCGCAGCCGGAGACCACCACCGAGACGCCGCCAGCCACCCCGGTGGCGGCATGAAGGAGATGAACGTGAAGGCCTACCGAATCACGCTGGCGCGGAGCCTGTACGGACATCCCGAGCCGCGAATCGAGGTGAAGTTTGCGCGGGGCACCAGCTTCCGGCGAATCCACGCGGCGCTCCATCTGCTGGCCGCAGCGGTGGAGCTGGCGACGCCCGAGGCCGAAGGGTGGATCGCCCAGATGGTGGCGGCGAGCGCCGACGACGCGGGCTGGGTGTACCTCGAGCTGCTCCACGCCTCCGACGATGAGGCGCAGCGCGCGCTCGCTGTGCTCCAGCGCGTTACCACCGAGCAGTACGATGGAGCGCGCGCATGAAGACGGTCCTCTACTTCGCCTACGGTTCGAACCTCGACGAGGGGCAGATGCTGGAGCGCTGCCCCGGCGCGAAGACGATGGGCCACGCGACCCTGCCGAATCACGCGCTCACCTTCGGAGGCTTCAGCCACAAGTGGAGCAGCGCGGTCGCAAGCGTGCGCCGCGCGCCCGGCGAGCGCGTCGAGGGAGTGCTGTACCGGTTGCCCGCCGACGACCTCGAGCGGCTCGACCGCGCGGAGGGCCACCCGCACGCCTACGTGCGCGAGACGCGCTTCGTGCTGACGAAGGACGCGCGACGCCTGGCCCACGTGTACCTGCAGCCCGAACAGACCTTCGAGGCCTGGACTCCGCAGCCGAAGTACTTCGCGGTGCTGGCAAGGGAGTACGCGCGGCGAGGCTTTGAGCTCGAGCGGCTCGTCGCAGCCATCGGAGGCGCATCGTGACGCGCGTGTTCGTCTACGGAACGCTCCTCGAGGGTGAGCCAAATCACAGCCTGCTCGCGAACGCTGAGCTGGTCGGAGCGGCCGTCACGAAACCCGTGTTCGCGCTCGCCGACCTGGGTTTCTTCCCGGCGATGATCGAGGGCGGCGACTCTGCCGTGCGCGGCGAGGTCTACGAGGTCGACCCACCGACGCTCGCGCGCCTCGACGTGCTCGAGGGGCATCCGCGGTTCTACCGACGTCGGCGGGTCGTTCTCGCCGACGGCACCACTGCTGAAACCTACGTCCTCTCGCCCGAGCAGGCCGCAGGTCGACCCACCATCAGTTCGGGCGATTGGCGTGCGCGCCAGGGAGCGAAGTCATGAAGATCATCATGCGGGACGACCGGGAATTCGTCGGCACGCCGGTTCAGATTGTTCGGGCGATGAAGGACATCGCCTTCGGCGTCGAGCACCTGAACCTCGCGCAGTACATCGAGTGGGTGGTGGCGAACGCGAAGAAGTTCGAGGAGGTCGAGCTCAAGGTCACGGGTCAGACCGACGACGAACTCTCCGCCGCACTCGTCGACGAGATGATCCGCACCCAACTCACGCGCCGCGGCTGACACGGCGAACACGAAGCACCGGCGGCGGGTCCCATCGAACAGTTCCTCGAGAGAGAGCTGCCGGCCAAAGGGACCGACCTCGAGTTCATCCTCGGAGCGTCGCGACGAGTTCATCCCTGCCGTGAAGAGCGAACGGGATCCGCGCTTCGCCGAGCGCGATCGCCAGCGGCCGATTCATGAAGCGAATTCGCCGCTCCCGGTGTGCGTTGGGACAATGAAGAGTTGGGTGGAGCGTGCCGATACTCTCTTCGGAGGCAGCATGTTCCCTCGGACCGCCGCGTGGATGTTCGTCTTCTCCTTTCTTTGTGCCTGCGCGACGCCGGAACGGCGGTTCCTTGCGACGATAGCCAGCCTCGCCCACCACGAGCACCTGGAGCGGTTCGAGGCCGAGTGCCGTCTCAAGCAGAAGGGCCCCGACACATTCACTTTCGAGTGTCAGGGCGCCGCGCCAGTCTCGGTTCAGTGCAGTGTTGCGGGCAATGCCGAGTGCTGCTGGGTGCTCGAGGGCGCCGAAGCTGCACCGGAAGACCGCAGGTGCCGCGAACGAAGAGTTGCGACGCGGGCGCACCATGGGCCTCACTGATTCGCTGTGGGACCTCAGGCTCGACCAATAGGCTCATCATCACGGCGACGGAAACATAGACGCCACCGTACGCAGCGTAAGTACGCGCCGCCGCCATCGGATGGAGCGTCAACAGCCAGACGAAAAGCGCCAGTGCACCAGCAGCCGGAACCAACAGCCAAGCCGACCTCCCTTCGCGCAACCACAGATAGGGCAGGTAGCAGCCCGCGATTTCTGCGAGCGCGGTCGCAACGAAGAGCGCGACCACGAGGATTGGCTCGCGCCAGAGTGCGAGCAGGCCGAAGCTCCCACCCAGCAATCCGAGGGCGGCTCCAAGCATCATCCACGGCCCACATGGCGCACCTGGCTCTTGACCTCACTCAATGCAAGAGAGGCGGTCACGCTTCGCCCTTCTTGCGCCTATTTCATCAGGTGCCATGCCCGAGTTCTCAGACCTCGACCGACTCCTGAAGGCCCTCTCCGAGGGCAACCGCGAGGTCTTCACTCAGGTCTTCGAACTGCTGTGGGGACCCGTTCTCCGCCTTTGCGTGCGCCTGATGGGCGAGACGGAGGGCGCCGACGTAGCGCAGTCGTCGATGCTCAGCATCCTCGAGCGCGCGAACGAGTACGACTGGCGCCGTCCGGCCTTGCCCTGGGCGCTCGCCATCGCCACGTGGCAGTGCCGAACTCAGCTCAAGAAGACGGAGCGCCTCCGCGAGACGACGGACGAGAAGCCGAACGAGAGCGACGGCGGAGCCGCAGCCGAGGAGCAGGAGCAGCGGGTCCTCCTCAGCGCGGCGATGGAGGCCATGGGCATGCTCTCCGAAGCCGACCAGCAGACCCTCGTCGCCACCTACTGGGAGACGGCGAGCTCTGTCTCTGGCGCAACCCTGAGGAAACGACGTGCCCGCGCGCTCGGCCGTCTTCGCGACGCCTTCCGGAGGCTCTATGGACTCGATTGACCTCGCAAGACTCTCCCGCGAAGCACGCGGACGGTACGAGCGTGCTCGGTTGGGGCTGAGCTTCGCCGGCGCCACCCCGGTGCTCCTCATCGTCGCCGCCGCGGCCTTGCTGGGGAAACGCCCCAGTTCGGTTGCCCTCTTCGGCGGGCTCCTCTTCGTGACCGGAATCGTCTTGCTTTGGCGCGGCCGCGACTTTCGGCTCGCGCTCTGGCCCGGCGTGCTCTCAGGACTCATTCCGCTCGTCTTCGCGCTCGTCGCGAACTACGGGCACGGGTGTTCGGGTGACCACTGCTCATCGTTGTGCGTTCCCGCCTGCACCTTTGGTGGGGTGACGGCCGGCGTCGTCGTCTCGGTCGTCGCGACGCGCCTGAAGCTTGGCTGGGGGTTCTGGCTCTCTGCTTCAACCGTCTCCATGCTGACGGGCGCCATGGGCTGTGCCTGCGTCGGCTACTCCGGCGTACTTGCCCTGGTGGGCGGTTTTGCGGTGGGCCTCACCCCACAGTTCGCGCGCAGAGTTTTCGCCTCGCGCTGACCTGTCACGCCTGACGCGGCTCGCGCCTACTCAGAGTCCGGGAGTTCACTCGGACGAGGGAGGTGAGAGGCACATGAAGAAGAAGATCAAGGTTCGCCACTGCGGCCTCTGAGCGGCGTCGCTGCTCTCCGGCGGCCGGAATTCCGGTCGCCGGTCTTTCCCTTCATCCCTTTCTGGAGCCCTAGATGCTCGATGTCCTCGTTGTCGGAAGTGGCCTCTGCGGAACCCTCGCAGCCAAGCACCTCGAGGGAGCGGGGCGATCAGTCCTCGTGCTCGAGGGCGGCCCGTCGCTGCCAGCCGCCCTCCCTGGCGACGTCATCGGTTTCCAGCGCGCCGTCGCGCCGCTTGCGCGCACAGATGCCAAGGCGTGGGCCTTTCGAGCCCCCAAGGGGTACGAGTGGCATCGCGTACGCGCGAGAGGCGGTCGGACGCTTCTCTGGGGCGGCTGGATGGAGCGCCCTCCGAAGGACTACTTCGATGCCCGTCGGAAGGCCGGCGCTGCGTGGCCTCAAGCGCTTGCGGCCGAACTCGGGGCGTGGATTCGCCGAGCCGAGAAGGTCCTCACGGTTCGAAGTGGTCGACGAGGGCCGCTGCATCGAAAACTGGCAGCGCTCGGCCACAAGGCAGCGACGAAGCGGGAGTCAGTCCTCATCGGCCAACGGAGAATGCTCACCGCCGCCGATGTCGCCCTCAGGAGCGAGGTGCGCTGCGACAGCCCGGTGCTGCGCATCGAGGCGACTTCGGAAGGACTCATCGCCCACACCGCCTCGGGCGAAGCCCTCAGCGCCAGGCGCGTGGTGCTGGCTGCGTCGCCCATCGAGACAGCCCGCATCCTCGAGTCCAGCCTCCCGCAGAAGCAGCGCCGCTGCCGCATCGACGTGTTCGACCACCTCATCGCTGGCGCCATCGCCATCGCGCCCCGCGAGAGACCCGGGAAGCACCCGCTCGACGCGGCGGAGCCTTCAGCCGTGATGCATCCGTCACCCCACGCACGATCCCGCTTCACCACCGAAGTCCGTGGGCCCACGCCCCTTGAGAGCCTCGACGCCGAAGACCTCAACAACCTCGGATTCACCGTCGAAGAGGCCGTGAAGCACTCCTTCTACGTCGTGTTCGCAATGGGTGAGACCGACGCCGACGCCCCTCGGCAGGTCGAATTCGATGCGCGCTCGCTCGACGGTCTCGGCCGGCCTTCCCCTCGCTTCGTCTCCCGGGCCCACACGCGAACTGAGGTGTCGCTGGGGAAGCAGATGAACAGACAGGTCCTCGGCCTCGCGCGACAGTTGGCCTCGAACCGCGAACGTGCGTTCCTCATCTACGACGCGCTCGATTTCTCGTCGGGTGGCCACGAGGTGGGCACCTGTCTCGACCGCATCGACGAACACGGACACGTGACTGCCCTTCCAGGTGTGTACATCGCCGACGGTGCTGGGGTTCCTGCGGCGACCGACCGGCACCCCAGCCTCACACTCGCTGCCAACGCGCTTCGCGTTGCAGACACCCTGTCGCGGAGCATGAGGAGTTAGCTCCCCAAAGGGCGGCCCATGTCACGCCGCTCTGCTCATCGGCCTATTTGAGACATGGAGCTGCACCCCCAAAATCTACTGCTGGCTCGTGCGCGGCGCGCCTATGAGTGGGGGCGCCTCCGAAGGGCGCTCCTCGGCGCGCTTCCACTGGCGCTGCTGATTGGGCCAGCGCTGGCCCTCACGCCCCGAGTCGTGCCCACCGTCATCCTGGCGACGACGTTGCTGTTGGGTGCCATCGGGCTCTTATGGCTTGGACACGGGTACCCGCGTGCAGCGCTCCTCGGGGTCGCGGCCGGCGCGCTTCCGCTGGGGCTCGTGCTTTGCTCGTCGCGGCTCGGTCACGCCTGCGCCGGATCGATGTGCATGGAATTCTGTTTCGCCACGAGCGCGCTCGGGGGCGCTGCGGCTGGGGCATTCATCGGCTCGTGGGCTTTCGAGAAGCGCGTCTCAGCGCTGCTCCTGCTGACAGCTTCCGCCTTCGGGCTTCTCACAGGGGCGATGGGGAGCACGTGCGTCGGACTGCTCGGCGTCGTCGCACTCGCCATTGGCTTCGGGCTCGGCGTCGCCGTGCAGTGGGTTCGAAGCGAGGTCGCCTCGTGAGCGCGCCTCGCGCAGGGCAGCGATTTCTCGCGGCCGTCGGTCTTCTCGCCCTGGTGGGTACAGGCGTCCTCGCTGCTGCGGCGGCGCTCATGGTTCGCAGCGGCTTCTCGACACGGAGCCAGCCGTCGGCGTTGGAGGAGGCACTGGCGCGCACGATGCGCGGACTTGCGTCGACGCGAGCTCGCTCCCTCAAGCCCGCCTCTGCTGCGCCGCCGGACCTGAAAGCGGCTCGCGCTCATTGGGCCTCTCACTGTGCCCTCTGTCATGGCGTCGGCGGCGCCGGCGACACCGACATCGGTCGAAGCCTGTACCCCCCGGCGCCAGACATGCGCGCGCAGACGACCCAGCGGCTCAGCGACGGAGAACTCTACGCCGCAATCAACAACGGCATTCGCCTCACCGGCATGCCAGCGTGGGGCACGCCGGGTGACGACGACGAGGAGACCTGGGGGCTCGTCGCCCTCATTCGGACGCTCCCCGCTCTCGACGAAGACGCTCGCGCAGAAATCGAACAGAACCTCCCGAAGACGCCGCACCAGCAGGCGGAGGACATGGAGGAAGACGACTTCCTTCGTGGCGGCAGCCAGCCCCCTCACCACCCGGAGATGCACCCATGACTCGCGCTTCATTCCTCACCCTTCTCTTTCTCTCGACTGCCGCGCTTGCGCACGGTGGCGGCCACCTCAAGGGCGTCGTCACTCAGTTGACCGACACGCAGCTCACCGTCACTGCGGACGACAAGGACAAGGTTGTCATCAATCTCGACAAGGACAGTCGCTTCGAAAACGACGGCAAGCCCTCGACGGCGAAGGCGCTGCCCGTTGGCTCGAGGGTCGTCGTGCATCTGAAGCCTGGAGCCAAACCGCAGGTCGCAACGTTGGTGAAGTTCGTCGCGGCCGCAGCGACGCGAGTCGATGTCGCGGTCACGAGCGATGGCTTCGTCGTCGCCAATGCTCCCACGCTGAAGGCCGGGCAACCCGTGACGTTGGTCGTCACGAGGTCGGTCGAGAAGACCTGCGCGACCGACATCGTCCTCAAGGAGTTTGGTCTCTCCCAGCCGCTTCCGCTCAACAAGCCGGTCGAGGTCAGCTTCACGCCGAAGAAGGCAGGCGTCGTTCGGTTCGCCTGCGCGATGGACATGATCGCCGGCAGCCTCAAGGTGGAGTGAGTCGTGCGCGGCCTCCCACCAATCGTCGGCCTCACCGTCCTGCTCTTGGCGCGCGCGTCTCGAGCAGAGGGCGTCGACGGAATGCTGTCGGTCCTCGTGGACGATGCCATCGAAGCCAGGCCCGAACTGGCGCAGGCGCGAGCTGAACTTCGCGCCGCGCAGGAGCGCGTGCCTCAGGCACAGTCGTGGCCCGACCCGATGATTCAAGTGGGAGTACAGAACGACAGCTTCGACAAGTGGCAGGTCGGCAAGATGGAGACGAGTTGGCTGCTCTTCATGGCCTCTCAGACCATCCCGTTTCCAGGCAAGCCTGGCTTGCGAGGCGACATCGCGAACGTGGAGGTAACCACGCGACGCCTCGCACTTGAGCGCGTGCGGCTCACTACCATCGCGGACGTGCGCCGCGGCTACGTCGCTCTTCAGTTGGCCCGCGCGCGACTTGAACTCATCTCGAAGCTTTCGTCACTCCTGACGCTGGCTGTCGAGGTCGCCCAGACTCGCTACGAGTCAGGTGAAGGACCCCAGTCCGACATCCTACGAGCCCGCCTCGAGCTTGGCCGACTCGAGCAGCAGCGCGTCGTACTTCAGGCCGATGAGCAGCTGCAGCTCGAAGCGCTCAACCGACTTCGCGGCCACCCCCTCGACGAGAAGGTGACCACTCGCCCGCTCGCGCAGCTCACCTTCCCGTTGCCCTCTGACGAGGGCGAAGCTGCGCGTCGAATCCTCGAAGTGAGCCCGGAGTACCTGGCCGCGCGCGCAGGCGTGAATGGCGCTCAACGTGTGCGTGAGCTCAGCCAGCGGCAGTACCTGCCCGACCTCTCTGTTGGGGCGGGGGTGATGGTCCGCGGCTCGCTCGAGCCAATGTGGACGGTGACGCTCGGGCTCCCCATCCCCGTCTTCGCGGGCACAAAGCAGTCGCGCGCAGTGGCCGAGGCCGACGCAACCATCGACGCGACGAGCAGAAACGTGGAGACGGTAGAGCAATTGCTGCGCCTGCGAACCACCCAGCGGCTCTCTTACTGGCGAGCCCTCGTAAAAGTCTGGCAGTCGTACCAGGGCCGCCTGCTCGCCGACGCAGAGGCCACAGCCACAGCGACTCTGACTCAGTACCGCATTGGCAAGGTGCCCTTCGCCTCCGTCCTCGAGGCGACCTCAGCCACCATCGCGCTCGTCGATGCTTCCTACGCCGTGCTCGTCGACGCCTGGAAGCTCGCCATCGCGCAAGACGAGTCCTCACTCTCCGAAGTGAGCGTGAGTGGCGGCGCCATGGGTAGCGCCGTCCCGGGTGCAGGCGGCGGAGGGGGCATGTCGGGCCCACGGTCGGCCACGCCTTCGAACATGAGCAGCGAAGCGCCTGGCAACTCGGCCAGCGGCTCGACAGGAATGTGACATGAGCTCCGAAACGAAGAAGAGCGGCAGCTGGCTTCGCACCGTCCTCGTCATCGCCTTGACTGCGGCCATCACTGGCCCCATCGGAGCGCTCATCGCGACGTCAATGAAGCGGTAGGAGACCGCAGCGCAGCAGGCGGCGAAGTACCACTGCCCCATGCACCCCAGCATCGTGAGCGACCACCCCGGCGAGTGCCCCATCTGCGGCATGAAGCTGGTGAAGCTCGATGAGCCCGGAGCCAAGGCCGCGACCTCCGAGCGGAAGATTCTCTTCTACCGCTCGCCAATGGACCCCCGACAAACCTCACCTGGTCCTGCCAAAGACTCGATGGGGATGGACTACCTCCCCGTCTACGAGGAGGACGCGGCCGGGCACAGCGAGGTGGACGGTCTGGCCAACGTCGAGCTCGACCCGACCCGGCAACAGCTCATTGGCCTTCGCACCGCGGTCATCGAGCGCGGGCCGGTGGGCGGCAACTTCCGAACCGTCGGCACGGTTGGCGTCGACGAGACGAGAGTTCGCCGCATTAACGTGAAGGTGCCCGGCTATGTCGAGCGCGTCTTCGTCGACTTCGTGGGCAAGCCCGTGCGAAAGGGCCAGCCGCTTTTCGCGCTCTACAGCCCCGAAGTGCTCGCAGCCGAGAACGAGTTCCTCACGGCCTCACGGGCGCAGTCAGAGAGCCTCGTCTCAGCCGCCCGCAGAAAACTGGAACTCTGGGACGTGCCCGAAGCCGAGCTCCAGCGCCTCGAAAAAGAGGGCACGGTTTCCCGGGCCATCACCTTCGTCTCCCCGGTCAACGGGGTGGTGACGCGCAAGGACCTCGTCGAAGGCACTCGCCTCGAGGTGGGGGCCATGCCGTACGACGTCGTCGACCTCTCAACCCTCTGGGTACTCGCCGACGTCTACGAGACAGAGCTGCGCTTTGTCAGCCCCGGCGTGCCCGCGCAGCTCACGCTCAACGCCTTCCCGGGCCGCCTCTTCTCAGGGAAGGTCTTGTTCGTCGACCCGCTCCTCGACCCGAAGACGCGAACAGCGCGCGTCCGCCTGAGCTTCGCCAACACGGCCGGAGAGCTGAAGCCAGAGATGTTCGGGGAGGTCGTTGTCGAACGGCCAGCCCGCGACGTCCTCCGCGTACCGTCTGACGCGCTGATTCGCAGCGGCACCGAAGACGTCGTCTTCGTCGCGCGTGGCGAGGGCCGGTTCGAGCCGCGGCGGGTAACGCTTGGTGAGGTGGGTCGCGACTTCACCGAAGTCGTCGATGGACTGAGCGTCGGTGACGCAGTCGTCACGCGAGCCAACTTCCTCATCGACTCCGAGTCGAGACTCCGCGCGTCCCTCTCGCGCCTCAGCACGCCCACCGGCCCGAAGGGGACGTCGGCCGACGCGTCCATGCCCGCGGGCCATGAGATGACGCCATGATTCGCGCCATCATCCGCTTCTCCGCGGAGCACCGGTACCTCGTCATCGCGATGGCCATCGTGGCGCTCGCCTTCTCCTGGTACTCGATGAAGACCATCCCGCTCGACGCGCTGCCGGACCTGTCCGACACGCAGGTCATCGTCTATTCGAAGTGGGACCGCAGCCCCGACATCATCGAAGACCAGGTGACCTACCCCATCGTCACCTCGCTCCTCGGCGCGCCCCACGTGAAGGCGATTCGCGGCTTCTCCGACTTCGGCTTCAGCTTCGTCTACGTCATCTTCGAAGACGGCACCGACCCGTACTGGGCCCGCACCCGCGTGCTCGAGTACCTGTCGAAGATTCAGCCACAGCTTCCCAGCGGCGTACGCACCGAGCTCGGCCCCGATGCGACGAGCGTCGGCTGGGTGTTTCAGTACGCGCTCGTCGACCGCACCGGGAAGCACTCGTCGGACGAGCTGCGCAGCTACCAGGACTGGTTTCTCCGGTACTCGATTCAGTCCGTACCTGGTGTGTCGGAGGTCGCCACCGTGGGTGGGCAGGTGCGCCAGTACCAGGTCAACGTCAACCCCAACTCGCTGGCGGGGTACGGGCTGAGCCTCGAGTCCGTCATCGCCGCAGTGCGCGCCGGGAACAATGACGTCGGTGGTCGCCTCGTCGAGCTCGCTGGTCGCGAGTACATGGTGCGCGGGCGTGGCTACGTGAAGAAGGTCGAGGACCTCGAGCAGCTCGTCCTCAAGAGCGAAGGAGGCACTCCCGTCACGGTGAAGGACGTGGCAACCGTGACGCTCGGACCGGAGATGCGCCGCGGCATCGCCGACCTCGACGGAGAGGGCGACGTCGTCGGCGGCATCGTCGTGATGCGGCAAGGGGAGAACGCGCTCAACGTCATCACCAGCGTTAAGCAGCGCCTCGAAGAGCTGAAGCCTTCGATGCCTGCAGGCGTGGAGGTCGTGACGACCTACGACCGCTCGGAGCTCATCTCGGCAGCCATCGAGACGGTGAAGGACAAGCTCATCGAGGAGATCATCGTCGTCTCCATCATCATCTTGCTGTTCCTCTGGCACTTCCCGTCTTCCATCGTGCCCATCATCACCATCCCGGTGTCGGTGGCGCTGGCCTTCATCCCGATGAAGCTCATGGGGCTCAACGCCAACCTCATGTCGCTCGCGGGCATCGCCATCTCCATTGGTGTGCTGGTCGACGGCGCCATCGTCGAGGTGGAGAACGCCTACAACCGCATCCACCACTGGATACAGGACGGCAAGAAGGGGGACTTCCACCAGGTTCGCCTCGAGGCGCTGATGGAGGTGGGCCCGGGCGTCTTCTTCTCGCTCCTCGTCATCGCGGTCGCCTTCATGCCGGTCTTCACCCTGGTGGACCAGGAGGGCCGGCTCTTCCGCCCGCTCGCTTTCTCCAAGAACCTGGCGATGGCCATCGCGGCGCTGCTGGCCATCACGCTCGACCCAGCGATGCGCATGATGTTCGCGAGAATCGACCCCTTCACCTTCAAGCCGCGCTGGCTCGCCAGCATCGCGACCACCCTGCTGGTGGGGCGGTACCGCGCTGAAGAAACGCACCCGGTGAGCCGGCTCTTGCACCGACTGTATGAAGGGCCGTGCCGCTTCGTGCTTCGCCACCCGAAGGCCACCGTTCTCGCCGCGGCAGTCCTCGTCTCGACGACGGTGCCGCTGTACCTGGGTCTCGGCTCTGAGTTCATGCCTCCCCTGCGCGAGGGCACGTTGCTCTTCATGCCGTCCGCGGTGCAGCCCGGGATGTCCGTCGCGGAGGCCCAGCAGGTCCTCCAGACTCAAGACAAGCTCCTGCGCACCGTGCCTGAGGTCGAGCGCGTCTTTGGCAAGGCTGGCCGCGCGAACACCTCGACCGACCCCGCCCCCTTCACGATGATGGAGACCACCATCATCCTGAAGCCTGAGCGCGAGTGGAGAGAGAAGCCGCGCTGGTACTCCTCGTGGGCGCCGGAGTGGCTCAAGCGCCCGCTCCGCCCATTCTGGCGCGACCGCATCACGGAGGCCGAGCTGGAAGACGAGCTCAACGAGAAACTGCGTCTTCCTGGCCTCTCCAACGCCTGGACGATGCCCATCAAGGGGCGACTCGACATGCTGTCGACCGGCATCCGCACACCGGTCGGCATCAAGATCATGGGAGCCGACCTCGCCACCATCGAGCGCATCGGACTCGAGACTGAGGCGGCGGTCTCGAAGGTGCCGGGCACCCGAAGCGCCTACGCTGAGCGCGTGGCGGGTGGGTACTTCCTCGACTTCGAGCTCAAGCGAGACCAACTGGCGCGGTACGGCCTCTCGGTCGACGACGCGAACATGATGGTGATGACCGCGGTGGGCGGTGACGTGCAGAGTGTCACCGTCGAGGGTCGCGAGCGCTACGGCATCAACGTGCGGTACGCCCGCGACTACCGCGAGGACGTCACGAGCCTGAAGCGGGTGCTCGTCCCGTTGCCCGGTGGCCGCGGCCAGATTCCATTCGAGGCCATCGCGGAGGTGAAGCTCGCCACTGGGCCCTCGATGATTCGCGATGAGAACGGCCTGCTGGCTGGCTACGTGTACGTCGATTTCGACACGTCGAAGGTAGACATTGGCGGATACGTCGACGAGGCCAAAAAGGCGGTCGCCAATCGGGTGTCGCTCCCCGCCGGCTATTCAATGAGCTGGAGCGGGCAATACGAGAACATGCTGCGCGTGAAGGAGCGGCTGACGCTGATTCTGCCCATCACACTCCTGCTCATCTTCGGGCTGCTGTACATGAATACGAAGTCGGCTTTCAAAGCATCCGTGGTGATGCTCGCGGTGCCCTTCTCCGCGGTGGGCGCGCTGCTGTTCCTGACGATGCTCGGCTACAACATGTCCATCGCCGTCTGGGTGGGCCTCATCGCGCTCATGGGCCTCGACGCCGAGACTGGGGTCTTCATGCTGCTGTTCCTCGACTTGTCCGTCGAGGACTTCCGCAAGCGAGGTGCCCTCAACAGTCGCGGCGACCTCGTCGAAGCCATCGTGCATGGCGCCGTGAAGCGTGTTCGTCCCAAGGCGATGACGGTGTGCGCGGCGATGCTGGGGCTGTTGCCCATCATGTGGTCGACGGGTACCGGCGCCGATCTGATGAAGCGCATCGCCGCGCCCATGGTGGGTGGTCTCGTGACGAGCTTCATGCTCGAGCTGCTGGTCTACCCCGCCATCTATCTCCTCTGGATAGAGCGGCAGCTTCCCGAGGACGCGGCGGTGCCAAGAGAGGCGGTGACTGCATGAAGCCCGCAATGACCTGGACGCTGGCTGTCGCGATGCCGGCGCTGCTCACGGCTTCGACATCGTTCGCCCAGGACCCGCCATCAGGGCACCTCCATCAGCCTGACGCATCAATACAGCCCAACTCGCCCCGGGGGTACGCACCTCTCAGGGTCGAGGGGGGCTCGGTAGCGGGCTTCGCGCTCGAGGTCTCCTCCGTCGAGGTCCGATCCCTGCAAAGGACAATTCGGACCTTCGGCGTGGTTACTTTTGACGAGACCCGCACGTCGCACGTTCACCCCAAGGTTCGAGGAACCCTCGAGTCGGTCTCCGCAAACTTTGTTGGCAAGATGGTCAAGCAAGGAGAGCACCTCGCCGAAATCTACAGCCCGGCCGTTTACGCGGCGCAACTGGAGCTGGTCGCGGTCCTCAAGCAAGGCCGCGGTTCTGGCGATCCACTCGTGGAAAGTGTGCGAAGGCGTTTGCAGCTCTGGGACGTTCCAACGAGTCAGATTGAGCGCATCGTCCAGAACCAGAAGGCAGCGAGGACATTCACCCTTCTCGCCCCACGTTCGGGAACCGTGCTTGCGCGACAGGCATTGAACGGAATGTACGTCGCGCCCGAGACTGAGCTGGTTGTCGTCTCCGACCTGTCGGTGGTGTGGGTCCTGATCGATCTGTACGAGGGTGACCTGCCCCTGGTTCGAGCTGGCACGGCAGTGAAGCTCACCATCGAGGGTGTGCCAAAGGTTCGTGAAGGTCAGGTCGCGTTCCTCCCACCATCCATCGACGAGAGCACTCGCACCCTGAAGGCCCGAGTCGTGCTCGCGAACGAAGAGGGCAACCTTCGGCCTGGAGCCTTCGTTCAAGCGACCCTCGTCGTGGACCTCGGCACCTCGCTTGTCGTGCCTGCCCAGGCGGTCATTCGCGCCGGGACTCGCAACCTGGTCTTCGTCGTGAGCGGCGAACATGTCGAGCCGCGGGAAGTCCAACTGGGCGCGTCCACACGAGAGTTCGTGCAGGTTCTCTCTGGGCTGAAGGAGGGCGAAGGCGTAGCGACGACTGCCCAGTTCCTGCTCGACTCAGAGAGCAGACTGCGTGCGACCAGCGGACCCGGGGCCGGCCATGCTGGACATTGAGCGGCCCGCCGGGTTCATCGCACGCGTCATCGACCTCTCAGGCAAACGGCGCTGGGTGGTGCTCTTCGCCTCCGTCGCGTTTGCCGGTGGCGGTGCCTGGTCAGCGCTGCACACGCCGCTCGACGCCCTTCCAGACCTGTCAGACACCCAGGTGATCATCGCGACCGAGTGGATGGGACGAAACCCGACGCTGATTGAAGACCAGGTCACCTACCCCATCGTCACGTCGTTCCTGGGTGCACCCAACGTGAAGACGGTGCGGGGCTTCACGATGTTCGGGATGTCATTCGTCTACGTCATTTTTCAGGATGGCACCGACCTCTATTGGGCGCGCTCACGAGTGGTGGAGTACCTCTCGAAGGTACAGGCGCGCCTGCCTGCAGGGGTCAACCCGCAGATTGGTCCTGACGCGACCAGCGTTGGGTGGGTGTTTCAGTACGCGCTCGTCGACCCTTCGGGCAAACACTCGCTCCAGGAACTCCGAAGCCTCCAGGACTGGACGGTGCGGTATGCGCTGCAGGCCGTCGAGGGTGTCTCCGAGGTGGCAGGGGTCGGTGGCTTCGAGAAGCAGTATCAGGTGCAAGTCGACCCCGACCGGCTCAAGGCGTTCGGAGTGTCGGTCGGCGAGGTTACGGCTGCCATTCGAAGCGCGAACGATGAGGTGGGCGGGCGAGTTATCGAGATGGCCGAGCACGAATATTCGGTGCGAGGGCGCGGCTACATCCGCTCCGTCCAGGACATCGAACTCGCTGTCGTTGCGACCCGAGCCGATGGCATTCCGATACGAGTTCGCGACCTCGGCACCGTCGCCATCGGCGGGAACATTCGTCGAGGCGTCGCCGACCTCGACGGCATGGGCGAGGTCGTCGCCGGCATCGTGGTGATGCGCTCAGGCGAGAACGCCCTCGACGTCATCAAGCGCGTGAAAGCGAGAATCGACGAACTCAGGCCGACGCTCCCCGAAGGCGTGAAGCTCGTCACGGTCTACGACCGAAGCACGCTGATCCTCGACTCCGTGCAGACGCTGACTGAGAACGTCGCGCAAATCGTTCTCATCGTATTGCTCGTCATCGCCGTCTTTCTCTTCCACCTCCGCTCGGCATTGGTGAACGTCGTCGCGTTGGCCGTCGCGGTGCTCGGCTCCTTCATCGCGTTCTACCTGCTGAAGATGACCATCAACATCATGTCGCTGGCGGGGGTCATCCTCGCCCTCGGTGACATGGTCGATTCCGGCGTGGTGCTGGTTGAGAACGCGCACAAGAAGATCGAATCGGCAAAAGCCGAAGGACGCAGCGTTGATCGTGGCGCCCTGATTCTCGCATCGGCAAAGGAACTGGGCCCCTCGATGTTCGGGGCTCTGCTCGTGCTGACGGTAGCCTTCCTCCCAGTCTTCGTGCTCGAGGGGGAGGAAGGCCGGCTCTTCCGACCGCTCGCCCTCGCAAAGACCGCCTCGATGGCAGTGGCAGCGGTCCTCTCGGTGACGCTGGTGCCGGCGCTGATGGTGCTCCTTCTGAAGGGCACCATTCGCGCTGAAGGTCGGAACCCCGTCGCGCGCCTGTGCCGCAATGCCTACCGCCCTGTCCTCCGGTTCTGTCTGGTGCACCGCTGGCCCATGCTGATCGGGGCAGTTGCGCTGACGCTGCTGACCGCGCTCCCATTCACCCGGCTGGGCTCCGAGTTCATGCCCCCCTTGTACGAAGGAGACCTGCTGTTCATGCCGATCACGGTGCCCTCGATTCCCGTTGAACAGGCCCGCACGTTGCTCCGTTGGCAGGACGCTCAAATACGTACCGTGCCCGAAGTCGATCTGGTGGTCGGAAAAGCAGGGCGCGCCGAGAGCGCGTTGGACCCCGCGCCGCTGTCGATGTTCGAAACGGTCGTCAGACTCAAGCCGCGGGACCAATGGCGGAAAGGGATGACGATTGAGCGCATCACGGAAGAGCTCAGCGGGAAAGTGACCAGCCCAGGCATTCAGGGCTCGTGGACGATGCCGATCAAGGCCCGGATTGACATGTTGTCCACCGGCATTCGCACGCCGATCGGCGTCAAAGTCTTCGGCAAAGACCTCGCCACCATCTCTGAAGTGAATGACCAACTCGAACGAGTTCTGCGGAAAGTGCCAGGTACTCGCAGTGTCTACGCGGAACGCGAACTGGGTGGATTCTTCCTCGACATCACACCTGACCGAGAAGCCATCTCCCGATACGGAGTGACTGTTCGGGACGTGCTCGACGTGGTCGAGAGTGTCATCGGTGGCATGGACGTTGCGACCACCTACGAGGGGCGCGAACGGTACCGTGTCAACGTGCGGTACCCGCGAGACTTCCGCGATGACCCCGATTCGCTGGGCCAGATTCTCGTCCCTGTACGGGCGAGTCCGGGGCGAAGGCCAATCGCAGCCGGACGTGGCGAGCCACTGGCTGACCCAGACGCCATGGGTGCCTCTGGGATGGGCGCCGAGCCAGCCGCCGACGAGGAGGGACCCATGGGAGCCGGGCCAATGTCGCAAGGCTTCTCGCCCCTCGGCAACCGAGCGTGGGTTCCTTTGTCGAGGCTGGCCCACATCGAGACCGTGATGGGCCCGCCCATGATCAAAAGCGAACTGGGCTCGCTCACCGGCTGGGTCTACGTGGATCTCGAGGGCCGCGATGTTGGTGGCTATGTCGCGGACGCCAAAGCAGCCGTCGCTCGCGAAGTGACGCTGCCGGCGGGCTACTCACTGAAGTGGACCGGTCAGTATGAGCTACTCGAGCGAGTGCGGGCGCGGCTGGCCATCGTGCTGCCACTGACCCTTGGGCTCGTCTTCCTCATCCTCTACCTCAACTTTCGAGGCGTCACGCAGACGCTCTTGGTGATGACGGGAGTGCCCTTCGCCGCGGTCGGTGCGGTGTGGACCCTCTACCTGCTGCGCTTCAATACCTCGGTCGCCGTGTGGGTCGGGATGATCGCGCTCCTCGGCGTCGCAGCCGAAACCGCGAGCGTGATGGTGGTCTATCTCGATGAGGCGTGGAACGGAGGGAGAGCAGCCGGCACCATCACGACAGTACCGACCCTGATCGACGCCGCCGTAGAGGCAGGCACGCTGCGTGTTCGCCCTCTCCTGATGACGGTCGCCACGAACATCTTCGGTCTACTGCCGGTGTTGTTCGACACGGGCGTCGGATCAGACGTCGCGAAGCGAATCGCTGCACCGATGTGGGGTGGGCTTGTGTCGCTGACGCTTCTCACGCTGCTCATCATCCCTGCAGCGTACGTCGTTTGGCGGGCCACTCAGCTGCACCCTCTGGAGAAAGGAACGACGTGATGACCCCCAGACCCTTGGTTCTCCTCCTCGCAGCTGCCTTCAGTTGCGCCACCCCGGGCTCGGGCCCTCACGAAATGAGTGGTGCGAAACACGAGGGCGCCGCCCAGCAACTCGACACGGCTGCCTCCGCCGAGGCTCAACTATACGAACCTTCAGCGCAGGTGACGAGACAGCGATGCACTCCTGCCGTCGGGGCCACCCGAGGCGCTGAGCTTCTCAGTACTGCGTGTTGGACCTCCGTTTCGAACCCAACAGACGACCATCGTCGGAAGGCGGAGCAACTCCGCAGGCAGGCTGCCGACCATCGCGCGGGCGCCGCAGCCTTGCGTGACGCCGAAGCTCGCAACTGCGTGGGGCTCCAGCCTGACGACCGAGACATCAGCCCGTTCGAGCACACTGAGGACATTGCTGGCGCGGCCGCCTTGAGGGGCCCCGCGACGGGCAATGCGAAGGTGCCCAGCGACCGGTTGGTCGGTGCCATCATCACGTTCCGTGCTGTTCCAGGCCTGACGGCCGAGTGGCTTCAACGAGTGGTCGATTGCCATCTGGCCCGCAACGCATCGCGGGGGCACCTCGTGCCGGAGATGCCAGACTGCCCACTCGTCCCCAATGGTGCCACCGCCACCGTGACCTCGACCGGCAATGGCTTCGCAGTCTCGATTCGAGCGAACGACGCTTTGGCGGCAGAGGAGATCCTCCGTCGCGCCGAGCGCCTTGCCTCACAAGCGCGTGCCGCGGGGAGCGAACGATGAGCGAAACGGACTCAGATTCCGCAGCAGACGAGTCCCACGACCACGAAGGCCGCGGAAATGGCGACACGGCCGTGAAGGACCCGGTGTGCGGAATGGATGTAGTACCTGGGCACGCTAGGGGCGGGGCGTTTCGATACCAGGGCCGGGACCACTTCTTTTGCAGCGAGAGATGCCGCGAGAAGTTCAAAGCCTCGCCGGAAACGTATGTAGCGCCCGAGCGCAAGCCAGCGCCGCCGACCGCCGCAGGGGCTGAGTACACCTGCCCGATGCACCCACAGATTCTGCGACTCGAGCCGGGCACCTGCCCCATCTGCGGCATGGCGCTCGAGCGACGCACCGCCTCGCTCGAGGATCGCAATCCAGAGCTTGATGACATGAGCCGCCGGTTCTGGGTGAGCGTTGCATTCACGACTCCCGTGTTCGTTCTCGCGATGTCAGAGATGCTGCCCGACCAACCCGTTCAACACGCCCTCGGCTCGAAGCTCATCGTTTGGATTCAGCTCGCATGTTCGACCCCCGTGGTGCTCTGGGGAGGCTGGCCGCTCTTCAAACGCGGGTGGGCGTCGTTGGTGAACCGCAGTCTCAACATGTTCACGCTGATCGCACTGGGGATCGGGGTGGCCTATGCGTACAGCCTCGTCGCGGCGCTGGCTCCCGGGCTCTTTCCAGAGCAGTTTCGAGGGCACAGCGGTGTCGTTAGCGTGTACTTCGAGGCTGCCGCGGTCATCACAGTCCTCGTGCTCCTCGGGCAAGTGCTCGAGCTCCGGGCGCGCAGCAGCACCTCGAGTGCGCTGAGGGCGTTGCTCGGCCTTGCCCCGAAGAGCGCTCGAGCGGTTCGCGAAGATGGCACTGAAGACGACGTGCCCCTGAGCGACGTGAAGCCGGGAGACCGGCTCCGTGTCAGACCCGGTGAGAAGGTGCCTGTCGACGGAGTCGTCCTGGACGGTGTGAGTTCGGTCGATGAGTCGATGGTCACGGGAGAGTCCATCCCGGCCGAGAAGGTTCCCGACAGCCGCGTGACCGGCGGCACCGTGAATCAAACTGGCAGCTTCGTCATGCGCGCGGAACGCGTAGGCCGAGACACCTTGCTCGCGCAGATCGTGCGAATGGTCGGCGAAGCTCAGCGGTCCCGGGCTCCCATTCAACGGCTCGCGGATGTCGTTGCGTCGTTTTTCGTCCCGGGCGTCATTCTCGTCGCCATCGGGACATTCCTGGTTTGGGCGTTCGTGGGACCAGACCCGCGCCTGGCGCACGCCCTCGTCAACGCGGTGGCGGTGTTGATCATCGCTTGCCCCTGCGCGCTCGGTCTCGCGACCCCCATGTCGATCATGGTGGGGACAGGTCGAGGCGCGCTCGCTGGCGTTCTCATCAAGAACGCCGAAGCGCTCGAGCTCATGGAGCGTATCGACACGTTGGTCGTCGACAAGACGGGCACCCTTACCGAGGGAAAGCCGCGCCTGACGTCGATTGTTCCGTCACAGGGCATCGCCGAGTCCGAGCTCGTCCGGCTCGCGGCCACGCTCGAGAAAGGAAGCGAGCATCCGCTCGCCGCCGCCATCGTCGCTGGCGCCGCACTGCGCGGCATTCAGCTCGCGGAACTCAAGGACTTCGAGTCGGTTCCCGGCAAGGGCGTCATTGGAACGATTGAGGGTCACCATGTGGCGCTCGGAAATCGTGAGCTCCTCGAGCAACAGAAAGCGGAGCCCGGCGCGCTCGGTGACCGAGCCGAGGAGCTCCGTCGCGAAGGGCAGACGGTCGTCTTCGTCGCCATCGATGGAGCCTTGGCTGGACTTCTCGGCGTCGCAGACCCCATCAAGGGCTCGACCCCCGAGGCGATTCGCATGCTCCACGAGGCGGGCATTCGAATCGTCATGCTGACTGGCGATAGCCGCACCACCGCCGAAGCAGTCGCCAAGAAGCTCGGCATCGATGAGGTCGAGGCGGAAGTACTACCCGAACAGAAGCGCGACGTCGTGGCACGTCTCCAGTCACAGGGACGAACGGTGGCGATGGCCGGCGATGGCGTTAACGACGCCCCTGCTTTGGCCCAGGCGCATGTCGGCGTCGCGATGGGAACCGGAACAGACGTGGCGATGGAGAGCGCTGGCATCACGCTCGTCAAGGGCGACCTCCGGGGCATCGCGAAGGCGCGGCGCCTCTCGCGGAGCACGATGCAGAACATCCGCCAGAACCTGTTCTTCGCCTTCATCTACAACGCGCTGGGAGTCCCTGTAGCTGCAGGGCTCCTCTACCCAGCCTTTGGGCTCCTGCTCAGCCCGATGCTCGCGAGCGCCGCCATGGCCTTCAGCTCCGTCTCAGTCATCGGCAACGCGCTCCGACTTCGAAGGGCTCGACTGTGATCCGCAGGGGAGCGCGATGAAGAATCTCTATGCCGCGCATCGGTGGCTGGGGCTCGTGGCGCTGGGTCAAGTCTCCATCTGGTTCTTCACGGGACTGGTGATGTCGAGCCTGCCAATTCGGCAAGTTCGCGGCGACGAGACGCGCGCGATGCTCTCGACACCGCCAATTGACTGGGAGCGCGTCGTCATGCCCCCGAGCGACACCGTGAGCGGTGCCGAGGAGGTTTCGCTTCGAATGCTCGATGGAGTCCCGGTCTATGAGGTGCGGGGCAAAGAGACCCGACTCCTGGACGCGACCAGCGGTCGAGTGGTGGAGGTGGATGCAGCACGCGCTGGTCGCATCGCCCTGGCTGACCAACAGGGACCGCCGTCGGTCATCGCGATTGAGCGCCTCGAGACCCCGACCGTCGAATACCGCGAGAAGCCCGTTCCCGCGTGGGCAGTCCATCTCGCTGACGATGCCAGCACCACCGTCTACGTCGATGCGCGGAACGGGAGGGTCTCGGCCCGCAGAAACAACTCGTGGAGGGTCTTCGACTTCGTGTGGGGCCTCCACATCATGGATTGGCGCGAACGGAAGGACTTCAACACCCTGCTGCTCTCAGTTTTCGCTGCGGCTGCCCTGGCGATGGCCGTCTCGGGTGGGGCGATCTGGGTTTTCCGGGCTCTCCGACGACGGAGGCCCTGAAAGGTGGTCACGGTTTCTGCCGCTCGCGCCTATTTCCACCGTGCGAATCTCACTCCTGACCTTGTTCTTCTTCGTCGTCCTTGGGTGCAATCCTCTCCCCGAGCCCATCTCGCCCTCCGATGCCGGCGCTGACGCCGGCACCGGAACGGCTGCCCCTGTCGATGCTGGCCCGACCGGCAGCGATGGGGGAGCCGATGCGGGCACCCCCGATGCTGGAATCGCCCTTCCCGTCGTCACCTCGGCGGTCGTCGTCGTCCACGGTTCGATTCGGGTGCAGTGGACCAACCCGACCCCAGCCTGTGACACCTTGGCGTTGATGCGGTCGAAGGACGGGGCCGCAGCCGTCGTTGCCAGCCAACCCGCGTCGAGTGCAACCGAGGTGGTGGATGCTCCGGGCCATTCCAGCGGGACCTTCTGCTACTCGCTGACCTGTTCGCGAGGCGGCGCTGCGCGTGGCTCGTCGAACCAAAAGTGCGCGACCCAGTGATGTCTCGCTTCCTTTCCTCCTCAGGAGTCTCACCATGAAGAAGACGTTCACGCTGTTGCTCGTTCTGGCCGGCTGCGGAGGTGCAGCTGGGCCGCAGGCTCCGAAGATGAAGTCCGTCGAGAAGATGGACGGGGCCCTGATGCTCTACTGGACAAACATGGAGCCCGGGTGCACCACCGTCGAGGGCGAAAGGAAGGAGGGCGCAGGAGCCTTCGCGCCCGTGTTCTCTGTGCCCGGCGAGGTCGACAACAAGCACGATGCGGCTGCCACGAAAGACGCCACGTACACCTACCGCCTTCGCTGCATGAAGGGCAGCACGGCCTCCGCCTATTCCGACGAGATGAGCATGAACCCCGTTCGGTAATCGCCATGCGCTCACTTCTTGTTTCGCTCCTGGCGTTGGCCGCGTGCGTTCCGTCTCAGTCGGAACTTCCCCCTCTTCGGAGCGTCGACGACACGGACCCTTCATCGTCTGTGGTGCACCTGTCGCTTCGGGCGCAGGTCGCATCAGTGCGCTTCGGTGACGCACCGCCGACCGAGGTGTGGACGTACAACGGCACGGTGCCAGGGCCTCTCATCGAGGCCAACCTGGGAGACCGCCTCGTGGTCGACTTTCAGAACGACCTCCCCGAGGCGACCACCATCCACTGGCACGGACTCCGGGTGCCGAACACGATGGACGGCGTGCCGCTGATGGACAACGCGGTGCAGGCCGGTGGCTCATTCCGTTACGAGTTCATCCTGAAAGACAGCGGCCTCTTCTGGTTCCACCCTCACGTGCGGTCGGCCATCCAGGTGCAGAAGGGACTCTACGGCGTGATTCGAGTCCGCGGTCCTGGGGAACCTGCATCAGACCTCGAGCAGGTGCTCGTTCTTGACGACATCAAGCTCCGCGCCGACGGCAGCATCTCCGAGTACCTCGACGATGCGTCGGCGATGATCGGCCGCCAGGGCAACACGCTCCTCGCCAACGGTGCCGTACATCCACTGCTTCGACTGCCCGCTGGAGGCGTGACGCGTCTCCGCGTGGTGAACACCGCCAACGCGAGGTACTTCACGCTCGGCGCGTCGGGCTTGAAGTTTCTCGTCTTTGGAACAGACGGGTCGCCGTACGCCGAGCCCTTTGAGGCCGAGACGGTGATGCTGGTGCCCGGCGAACGCCTTGACCTGTTCGTCAAGGGGCCCTCCAGCGGTGATGTCGAACTGATGGCGCTCCCCTACGAGCGAGGGCACATGACCGGAAGCGCATCGCCGCTCGCAATCGCGACGCTCCGCTTCGCCGGCAAGCCGACCGCGACCGCGCTCCCTGCCCCACCGCCTGCCATTGAGGCGCTGCCCACGCCTGCGGGCCCTTCGTTTCGAATCGCCCTGAGCGAAAAGGCCGAGGCGGGGAACGTCCGGTTCTTCGTCAACGAGAAGCAATGGCCTGACGTCGCTGCCTGGACGCCGGGGGCCGGCGTGAGCGTCTTTGAGGTCGTCAACGAGTCGGAGATGGACCACCCGTTCCACCTTCACGGCTTCTTCTTCCAGGTCCTCAGCAGAAACGACGTGGCTGAGGCCTCTGCCAGGCGAGTATGGAAGGACACCATCAACATCCCCGCGAAGTCGTCGATCAAGGCCATCGCACGCTTCGACGAGCCCGGACGTTGGATGTACCACTGTCACATCCTCGAGCACGCGGAGGGCGGGATGATGGGAGAGGTCTCCATCCCGTAGAAACGACGTGAGCGACGCGACCATCGTCTTCGCCGACATTGCTGGCTTCACAGCGCTCACAGAGGCGCACGGCGACGACCACGCCGCGACGATGCTCGTCCGATACTACGCACTCGCCGCAGCTTCGCTCTGCGATAGCGCGCGGATCGTGAAGCACATCGGAGACGCCGTGATGATCTGGGCACCGACGCCGCTGGCAGCGGTTCGCTCGGCTCTTCGGCTCATGCGCGCGGTCGACAGCGAGCCAGGTTGGCCGGCGCTCCGCGTCGGCGTACACGCGGGGCCGGTCGTGGAGAGGTCGGGTGACTATTTCGGGACCACGGTCAACACCACGGCACGGGTGGCTGCCCACGCGCACAGCGGGCAACTGCTCTGCAGCCGCGCCGTCGTTCGAGGTCTGGCATCGACCGAGTTCGCTTTCCGGCCGCTCGGAGATCTCCAACTGAAGAACCTCCACGAACCCGTCACCGTCTTCGAACTCGCCGACGAGGCCTCGATGGCTGCGGCCGACCTCGATCCGGTGTGCCGCATGCGAGTTGACCGGGCACGAGCTCCGGCCCGACTTCCCTTCCGTGGCCAGTCGTACTCGTTCTGCTCCCTGAAATGCGCTCAGGCGTTCGCCGCCGACCCACTGTCGTACGTGAAGCCCTGAGATCGCGGCGACCACGCGCTGGACCTCCAGTAGATTGCTCGTGTGGACCTACCGGAAATTGAAGAGGCTTGGCACACGGGCGAGGTGCAGGTCGTCATGCGACTCGCGACGGAGGCGCTTCAGCAAGATCCGACAGCGTTTGAGCCGAAGGCCTGGGTTGGGCTCACGCATTGGCTCGAAGGCCAGGTGCCGGCAGCACAAGCCGCGCTCCGCGAGGCTTTTGCTCGGGTGCGCGCGCGGCACGACGAAGCGACCGATTGGGAGCGACACGCCTTCTGCAACAGGCTGATCGAGGTCGCGACGGAAGCAGACCAGGCCGCCGTCGCGCGGTTCATCGTGGAACAACTCGCCGTCGAGCACGGCACGAGCTTGCGCATCCTGGCTGAAGAAGCCGCGCCATCAAATCCGGTCGCGGCGCTGGCTCTTGTTCGGCGTGCCATCGCAGCAGATCCTGCCGATGCAGAGGCGCACTACCTGGCTGCAAAGTTCTTCGCGGCTCTGGGCAAACGGCCGCTCACCATCAAGCACCTCGAGGCGGCTCTCGAGCACGGGGCGGGAGTGCTGGCCGTTCGCATCCTCGCTCGCGTTGACAGCGAGTTTGATGGGCTTCGGACAGACGAGCGATTCAAGGCGCTCATCGACCCACTTCCACAGGGGCCAGTCAGACCGCTCTATGCAGCGCTCGCAGTTGGCCGACTGAATGAGGTCGTGGCGATGGCGTCGACGCTCGAGCGCTCGCTCGACGTACTGTACCCGCTGCGCGAAGCCCTCGAGACGCTCATCGACACCAGCGCGGGCCCCAACACCTTCGACGAGATGCTGGCCGCGGTGAACGATGAAATCGACGAGCGGGAAGATGCCGGCGACGAAAGCGACGCGTACCCGAGGTACTGCGGGGAGAGCTGACCCTTAGCGCTTGAACTCCCAGTGCCACGGTTCCCGTGGAATCGTCTTGAAGCCGAAGCGCCCAGCGTTCGCTCTGAGCCACTGACTGGCGCCAGGGCTTGCCCCGAGGTTGACGTCAACGGCGCGCCCCAGACCGTGGTTGCTGGTGCCCGGACGGGCTGCCAGCCCCAGCTTCCCGTTTGGCTGGCGCACGCCGTAGATGCCCTTGCGGCGCGCCACGTCGACCTGTGCCGCGTAGGTGCGGTAGCTATCGGTCAACTTGATGTTCACGCCGTCACGGCGAGCGGCATCCCGCATCTGGGTGAAGGCTCGAGCGGCGTCTCCGTACATCTTGTGGCCGCCGCCCACGCTGGTCAGCGCGCTGCTCGGGATTCGTCCGTTGGCGTAGGGCACGCGCTGCGAAGAACGCGAACCCACAGCTTGAGGCTGGGTTCGCGAGGCATGTCGTGCCCTCGCGGCCGCAGGACGGGCCCCCGAGTGTCGAGCCGGAGCCGCGTCGAAGCTGTCGCGACTTCCAGGCAGCTGAAGCCGCTGCCCCACCTTCAGGGTTCGCGGGTTGACCTTCGGGTTGGCTGCGCGGAGCCGCGCAAGGTCGATGCCTCGCCGCTTCGCGATGCCGTACATCGTGTCACCGCGCCGGACGCTTACCGTGGCCATGGGGTCTCCGAGAATTCGTGCACTGGGTTGGGTATCGGAGCCAGCGGCCAGAAGCGCCCACCCCTGAAACGTAAGCGTCGTTTCCACCCGCAAGATTCTGTTGAAACTGGCCACGGGTCTGGAGCATTGTTCCGGCAGTGCCAACCAACGCCAACAGAGCGCGGTCGCCAATCGCTCGCTGGCTCATCGTCTTGGCACTCGCGTTCGCTTCCCCCGCTGTGCAGGACGCCTTCACCGACGTTTCGATGTGGTTGACGGGTGCCGCGTGTTGCGCGGACGACTGTGACGAATCCGGCGCCCCCTGCTCCCAGCAGTGTGCGCATTGCCCCTGTGGCGTTCGAAGCATCGCGCTCAACTCGAATAGCCATGAGGTTCCCGCGGTCGCAACGGTGCAGCTGGTCTCGACGACCGCCATCATCCCCCCCAGCAGCACCACGCTTGACCCGCCGTTCCGCCCCCCGGTGAGCTGACGAAGAAGCAGTGTCAGGCGCTTTGAGCGCCGTCTTCGTCCCTCTTCCGGAGTCATTCCATGAAATCAGCCGTCGCGCGTGGCGTGTGCCCGCGCTTCTCGGCGCTCATGCTCGTCACGCTGTCGTTCGGCGCGCGAGCCGCTGAGCCCGTCTGTACCGAAGCCTTGTCCCGAAGCACTCTCATCTCGTGTGGCTTGAACAACAGCCCCACCCTCGCGGCTGAGCTCGCGAGCCTTCACGCCTCAGCGGCGCGCCGCGAGGCGGCACGGCCCTTTCTCCCCTCGAATCCGACCGTCGCGGCCAGCCTCGGTTCTCGGGTGAGCGCCGACGCGCGAGCAACCAATTGGTCCGTTACTCTCGCGCAGGAGCTCGAAGTCGCTGGTCAGAGCGTGCTGCGAGTCGAAGTCGCCGACGACGAGCTTCGCGCGGCCGACGCCCAGATGCTCGTCGTTCGCGCCGAGTTGGCCGAGCAGCTGTGGGTGGCCTGGTTCGAGACCATTGCTGCGAGGGAGCGCATCAAGCTCTCTGTGCAGCTCGAGAAGGCGACCGGAGAGGTGGCGCGCACGGCCAGAGGCATGGCGTCGAACGGCCTTGCGTCACCCGTCGACGCCGCCGCAGCGGACGCGGCCTGGGTGGGGGTGAGCGAGCGCAGGGTTGAGGCCGAGCGGGCGGCGCGAGGCTCACTGCTCAAACTGCAGTCGCTCACCGGCCAGCGCGTCGAGTTGATGACGGGTCCGGGACTGGAGCCGCTGCGCACGGACGCTGCGCCACAGACACGGCCAGAGCTGAAGGCACTCGAGTCGCTCAAGTCAGCCTCGAGCCGACGCGTCGCGCTGTTGCGTCGCAGCCGCGCGCCGAACCCCACGGTGACACTGTTCGCGCAGAACGATGGGTTTAGCGAGCGCGTGTTCGGCGTGGGTGTGGGGTTGCCGATTCCACTCCCACAGCCCGTCGGGCGAACGAAGGCCGGCGAGATTGAGGAAGCCCTGGCTGCAGAGGAGCGCGTGCAGGCCGAGCTGGAAGGAATGCTGCGCAGGCTGACGACCGAGCGCGCGCTCGCCGAGAGCGACGTGCTTGCTGCGGTGGAGAAGCGAGCCTTGTTCTCCTCAGAGCGGCTTGTCGGCGCCACCAGCGCATTGCAGGCCCTCTCAACGCAACTGAGCGCGGGCCGACTCACAGTGCGTGAAGCCCTCGTCACACAACAGTCTCTGGTTGAAATGCTTCAATCCGAACTCGCCATGCGTGAGGCGGCTTGTCTGGCCTCCGTTCGCGCCGCGCGCGCGAGTGGCCTCTCTCTCGAAGGTGACCTGTGAAAGCACTTCGTCTCTCCTGCCTCGCCCTCCTCTTCGCCATCACCGCATGCAAGGAATCACCGCCCGCGCCCGAAGCAGAGCAGCCGCACCGCGACGAGGAAGCCCACGCTGAGCTGCCGAACCAGGTGACGCTTGATGCCGAGAAGGTGTCGCAAGCGGGAATCCAGACCGTGCCAGTGCGCCGGGCTGCGCTTCCCTCGACGCTGACGCTGACGGGAGAAATCATCGCAGAGCCCGACAGGACGGCACGGCTCTCGTCGGCCATCTCGGGGCGACTGGAGCAGGTCCTCTTCAACGAGGGCGCAGTCGTGAAGCGAGGCGAAGTACTGGCGACGGTGCGCGTGCCCGATGTCGGTCGCCTGCGTGGGGCGTACGCCGCCGCCACCTCCCGCGCGAGGGCGTCACGACAGAACGCCGAGCGACTCGAGGCGCTCAAGGCGAGCGGGCTCGGGGCAGAGCAAGCGCTCGTCGACGCCCAGGCTGACGCTCGCGCTCAGGAGGCCGAAGCTCGCGCGCTCGGAGAACAGCTCACGGCCATTGGCGTCAACGCCGAGTCTGGCGGGTTCCTCGTCGCCTTGCGCGCACCCATCAGCGGTGTCGTCGTGTCGCGTGACGCCATCGTGGGTCAACCCATCGGGACCGACGCCGTGCTGGCCACCATCGTCGACCTCTCCGAGGTGTGGTTTCTCGGCCGCGTGTTTGAGAAGGACCTCGCTCGACTCCGCGTCGGGACGAGCGCCGAGGTCGAGCTGAACGCGTTTCCAGGCGGCCATTTCCACGGCATCGTCGACTACGTCAGTCAGCAGATTGACCCGATGGCGCGCACGCTGACGGCGCGCATTCGCGTGGCGAACGAGTCTGGCCAGCTTCGCCTGGGACTCTTCGGGCGCGCGCACGTCGACATCGGAGAGCCGGGCAAGCAGGTCACCGGCCTCGTCGTCCCCCGCGATGCAGTCCTCGAGGTGGCCGGGAAGCGCGTCGTCTTCGTGCAGCAAAAGGACGGCGATTTCGTCGTCCACGACGTGACAGTGGGCGATTCCGCGATGGACGACGTGCTGTTGCTCTCCGGCGTCTCAGAGGGCGAACAAGTGGTGTCGAAGGGCGGCTTCACGCTCAAGAGTCTCCTCCTCAAATCCACGCTCGCGGAGGACGAGTAATGCTCAATCTCCTCTCGGCCGTCGTGCGGTGGTCGCTGCAGAACCGCGCTGTCGTCCTCATCGCGACGGTGCTCTTCGTCGCGGTCGGCCTCCGCGCCGCGCTGCAACTCCCCATCGACGCGGTGCCTGACGTCACCAATATTCAGGTGCAGGTCATCACCGCCGCGCCCGCCCTCTCGCCCGTGGAGGTCGAGCAGTACGTCACGGTGCCAGTCGAGCGCGCGATGGCTGGGTTGCCCAAGTCCACCGAGGTGCGCTCCATCTCGAAGTACGGAGTGTCCGTCGTCACGGTCGTCTTCCACGACGGCACCGACATCTACTGGGCGCGCCAGCTCGTCAGCGAGCGCATGCGGGAAGCGCAGGAAGCGGTGCCGTCGCAATACGGCAAGCCTGAGATGGGGCCCATCACCACGGGCCTCGGAGAGATTTTTCAATTCGTCGTCAAGAACGACAAGCTGACGCTGATGGAGCTGGAGGAGCAGCTCGACTGGTTCATCGCCCCTCAGCTCCGAATGGTACCGGGCATCGTCGAGGTCAACAGCTTCGGGGGCGAGGAGCGGCAGTACCAGGTGATGCTGGACCCCGGACGCCTGCAGGCCACGGGAGTCTCCATCGCGCAGGTCGTTGCGGCCCTCAACAAAGCGAACGCCAACGCGGGTGGTGGCTACATCGAGCACAACCGGGAGTACTTCGTCATCGGCAGCGATGGCCTCGTGAAGGGGCTGGACGACTTGAGCCGTGTCGTCATCGGCGCCACGCCGCAGGGCGTCCCCATCACCATCGCCACCGTCGGAGAGGTGAAGTTCGGCCCTCGAATGAGGCGCGGCGCCGCGTCGAGGAATGGCGAGGGCGAAGTCGTCGTCGGCGTGGCGCTCATGTTGATGGGCGAGAACTCGCGCACCGTCACCGAAGCGGTGAAGGCGAAACTGGCGGCCATCACACCTGCGCTTCCGCCCGGCACCACCATCGAGCCGTTCTATGACCGCTCGACGATGGTGACACGCACCATCCAGACGGTTGGGAAGAACCTCCTCGAAGGCGCGCTGCTCGTCATCTTCGTCCTGCTCATCCTTCTCGGAGACTTGCGTGCTGGCCTGGTGGTTGCCATCACGATTCCCCTGTCGCTTCTCTTCGCTGTCACCGCGATGAATGCGCTGGGCATGTCGGGCAACCTGATGAGCCTCGGCGCCATCGACTTCGGGCTGCTCGTCGACGGCGCGGTCATCATCGTGGAGAACGCAGTGAGACGACTCGCCGAGCGACAAACAGGCGCTCCTCCGCTGTCGGACGCAGAGCGCGTCGACGTGGTGGAAAAGGCGACAATGGAGGTGCGGGCCGCGAGCGTCTTCGGCGAAGCCATCATCGCCATCGTCTACCTGCCGATCCTCGCCCTGGTCGGCATCGAGGGGAAGCTCTTCCGTCCGATGGCGACGACCGTGCTGCTCGCCCTCGCAGGAGCGTTCGTGCTCTCGCTCACCGTCGTGCCTGTCCTCACGAGTTTGCTCGTCAAGCCCGCCGGCCACCACAAGGAGACGTGGCTCCTGCGCAAGGCCCACGCGCTCTATGTTCCGCTCTTCCAGAAGGCGATGGGGCGCCGCGGACTCACCGTTGGGCTGGGCGTGATGTTGCTCGCCGTCTCGGTCGGCCTTTTCACGCGGTTGGGGGCCGAGTTCATTCCGCAGTTGGACGAAGGGGACCTGCTCATCGAGGCGCGACGGCTCACGGGCGCGGCGTTGACGGAGTCGGTCCGGACCGACGTCAACCTCCAGAAGGGACTCCTCCAGATTCCGGAGGTTGAGCAGGTGGTCGCGCGCACGGGTGCGCCGGAAGTGGCGACCGACCCGATGAGCCTCGAGCAGTCCGACGTCTACATTCAGCTCAAGCCGAGAGATGCGTGGAGGACTGGCGTCACCAAGGCCGACATCGCCAAAGAAGCCGCCGAGGTGCTGGAGGCCTCACCCGAGATTGGTGGCGCCGTCTCGCAGCCCATTCAGATGCGCACCAATGAGCTCGTCGCCGGCATTCGCTCTGACGTCGGAGTTCTCCTGTACGGGCCAGACTTGTCAGAGCTCGCCAAACAGGGCGAAGCGTACGCGGCGTTGCTCCGGCGGGTGCCGGGCGCAGTCGACGTGCGCGTCGAGCAGGTGGAGGGGCTGCGCTACCTCCGCATCACGCCAGACAGAAACCGACTGGCGCGGTACGGCCTCACCGTCGAAGACGTCAACCAACTGACCGAGAC